>JAJQFT010000110.1 GCA_021200975.1 Bacillota bacterium
GCCGTGACCCACAGGAAAACGGGGACGAGCCATCTGAGAAACGTCAGCTCCCGGTAATGCTCCACCGCAGACCTGCCGAACATGGGAACGGCAAATATGCACACAAGAAGCAAAAACGCTGTCAATATAGCCACTACTATCCGAAGCCAAACGGACATCTCGTGCTGTTTCATATACATCTCCTCCTTTTTGGGATATGATAGCACGGAGCTTTACGAATGTCAATAAAAATTTATCGTTTATCGATAATATATTACTGCTGAACAGACGCAAAAGGGAGACACGTCTACGGTGCTGCGGCTTTGGGTATGTATTTAAACAGGGGACGAGGCTTTTTTATAGGCGGAATAAATTAACATATTGTTTACTATTTGTTTGGATTTTGTTGATTTAAAATCTATAATATAGTGGATACCTATATAAATCATTTGATAAGGAAAATTTTCAATGCTGAGACTAAACAATATCACAAAGACATACGTTACGGGGGATATGACCCAGAACGCTCTTAACGGCATAAGCATAAGCTTCAGAAAGAGCGAGTTTGTGTCCATCCTCGGACAGAGCGGCTCAGGAAAGACCACGCTCCTGAACATAATCGGAGGTCTTGACCAGTATACATCCGGAGACCTGATAATCAACGGTAAGAGCACGAAGGAATATAACGACGCGGATTGGGACGCCTACCGGAACCACTCTATCGGCTTTGTATTTCAGAACTATAACCTGATACCGCACCAGAGCGTGCTGGCAAATGTGGAGCTGGCGCTTACACTCTCCGGAGTATCAAAGTCGGAGAGAAGGAGAAGAGCCATAGAGGCGCTTAAGGCGGTGGGGCTTGAGGAGCACATACATAAAAAGCCGAACCAGATGTCAGGAGGGCAGATGCAGCGCGTGTCCATTGCCCGGGCGCTCATCAATAACCCCGATATCCTTCTGGCGGATGAGCCGACCGGAGCGCTGGACTCGGAGACCAGCATACAGGTGATGGAGCTTCTGAAGGACATAGCCAAGGACAGGCTTGTCATAATGGTAACTCATAATCCGGAGCTGGCGGAGAAATACTCCACAAGGATAGTCAAGCTCTTTGACGGGCGGATAACTGACGATACCGACCCATATGAGGATGATACGAAGGCTCCGGTCGTGAGCAAAAAGGAGCAAAAGCGCAGCAGGAGCGAAAAGAAAAAGCGCTCAATGTCCATACTTACTGCGCTGTCACTGTCGCTTAATAACCTGATGACCAAGAAGGGACGCACATTTCTGACAAGCTTTGCCGGGAGCATAGGTATAATCGGCATAGCGCTCATACTGGCACTGTCCACCGGTATAAACAGCTATATAGACGATGTGCAGGAGGAGCTGCTCACTAGCTATCCGATAACCATTGAGGCGGAGAGCGTGGATATGACCTCGATGATAACATCCCTTATGAGCATCAATCGTACAGAGGAGGATGAAGAGTGGGAGCCGGACAGGGTGTATTCCTCCACCGTTATGTACGATATGTTAAACTCTATGGTCAGCGCAGAGACGACCAAGAATAATCTCGCGGCGTTTAAGGAGTACCTTGACGCCGGCGGCGGAGGGATCTCTGAGATCGCTACGATACAGTACAGCTATGATTTTTCCTTTGACGTGTACAACGAGGACGAGAGCGGGAATATCATAAAAAGCGATATGGCGTCGCTCCTTGAAGATGCCATGACCTCGCTTTACGGAGGAAATTACTCGGCATACTTTGAGTCCATGAGCTCCATGTACGATATGATGAGCGTCTGGACAGAGCTGCTGCCCGGAGAGGACGGCGAGCTTATATCGGAGCAAGTCAAGGACCAGTACGAGATGGTTTACGGCACATGGCCGGAGTCATATGACGAGGTCGTGCTATTTGTTGACAGCAATAACGAGATATCCGACCTTATGCTCTATGCTCTGGGAATACTGCCGAAGGAGCAGATGACCGATATGCTCAATGCCATGCAGAACGGCGAGACAATGGAGGAGAGCAGCCAGAGCTGGAGCTATGAGGAGCTTTGCGACACCTCCTTTAAGCTCATCCTTCCGGCGGAGTGCTATAGCTATGACGCCGTCTCGGGAGGATATGTGGATCTGTCGGAGACCGAGGCGGGCATGAGGCTCCTGTATGAAAGCGAAGAGGTGGGAACGAGCCTTAAGATAGTCGGCATAGCCAGAGTCTCGGGAGACAGCTCCTTAAGCAGCACTAGCACTGGCTCCGTGGGATATACCAGCGCACTGACTGCCTACGCCATAGAGACTGCCAACAGCACTGATATCGTAAGCGCGCAGCTGGAGGATGTAGATACCGATGTGATAAACGGTCTGCCCTTCCGTAACGAGGACGATGTCGAGCCGACGGCGGATGAGATGGCAAATGAAATAACCGAATATCTCAGCGCCCAAAGCGATGCGGACAAGGCGGAGGCATATGTGGATGTTATGAGCCAGGCGGATGACGCGTATGTGGAGAGCGTCGTCCAGGAACAGATGAAGGATGTGACCCGGGAAGCCGTTGAGCAGATGATAGTCCAGCAGTATTCCGCAGAAATGGGCGTGGATACCGAGACTATAATGTCATATATTTCGGCTATGAGCGATGAGGAGCTCATGTCACAGCTGGAGGAGGCCGTGGCCTCCGAGATTCGGCTACAGTACGCAGAGGCCGTGGAGGCACAGCTTTCCTCTGTGCCGGATGCGGGACTTGCCGGTATGCTTGACGCGGCATTCGCGGAGGGGACGCTCACCGACAGCCAGTATGAGTACCTTTATGATAATTATATGCCGCAGACCTACTCCGACTCTTCCTATGAGGAAAACCTTGACCTGCTGGGGTATGTGGATATAGACAGTCCGTCCACCATCAACATCTATGCGGACACATTCTCAAACAAGGATAAGATAGCCGATCTGATAGAGGAGTATAACAGCACCCAGAGCGAGGAGAATGAGATAAACTACACCGATTATATCGCCCTTCTTATGAGCTCCATAACAAATATCATAAACGCCATCAGCTATTTGCTTATCGGCTTTGTGGCGATATCCCTTGTGGTGTCCTCGATAATGATAGGGGTCATCACCTATATCTCCGTGCTTGAGCGCACAAAGGAGATAGGCATACTTCGAGCCATTGGCGCTTCAAAGCGCGATGTATCGAGAGTGTTTAACGCCGAGACGCTGATAGTGGGCCTCGCGGCCGGACTTATAGGCATCGTGGTCACACTGCTGCTTATAATTCCGATAAATATTGTTGTACACAGTCTGACGGGCATAGCTGAGCTTTCGGCTGTGCTGCCGGTAGAAGCCGCGGTCATACTTGTGGCGATAAGCGCGCTGCTGACAATAATTGCCGGACTTGTGCCATCTGGTTTAGCGGCGAAGAAGAACCCCGTGGAGGCGCTCAGGACTGAATAAAAGAGTTTAGAAAATAAATGAAAGGGGAGACATAAAATGAGGAGAAAGGATCGGGAGATGGACGAGAGCTTCGCTCTCTCCGTAGCCGATAAATGTGAGTATGCAGTGCTATCCATGGTGCGCCGGGATGGCACTCCCTACGGCGTACCGCTTTCGATAGCTCGGAGTGGTGACCGTATATATTTCCACTGCGCCGGGGAGGGGGAGAAGGTCGACGCGCTTCGGTCAAATCCGAACGTGTGCATTACCTGCGTCGGAGATACCAACCGGCTGAAGGATAAGTTTACGACGGAATATGAGTCCTCTGTTATCTTCGGAACGGCGTCGGAGGTGGAAGACGACAGCGAGAAGCTTGAGGCGCTGCGTCTCATATGCAGCCGCCACACTCCGGATAATATGGCGCAGTTTGAGTCGGAGGCTGAACGCAGCTTTAAGATAACCCATGTGTGGTGCGTACATATAAGCGGCATAACGGGGAAGAGAAAGAAGTACGACAGCGCCGGCAAGGAGATGAAATTCGGCAGAATGGAATAAAGCGGT
>JAJQFT010000024.1 GCA_021200975.1 Bacillota bacterium
CGACAGGAATCTTTTCTTATTTTCTCCCTACCCCAACTATTGACATAGAGCCAAGAAAAACTGCCAGCACAAGGCTGGCAATCCGTGTACGAATTTTCATACGTTGCCCTCCGTCTTACGATGCTTTATTTTCCGGCCAGAGCGCGCTCGAGCCATACACAGCCGAAATCCAGCGCGGTATACAGGCCGTCCTTCTCGCTTTTCTTCACGATCCGATCCCGGCTGCGCGCGGCGGGGTCGGTGAGCTGGAGCTGGACGGAAACCTTGCTGGCCACATCCAGGTCGCCGACCTTTTTCGTTTCCAGCACCTGCAGCATGACGATGTGCGAATCCGCCATCGAGCCGTAGTAGATCAGATTGTCCAAGCGCATCAGGGGATGACCCTTGTACATCAGAACCTTGTTTTCATCAGCCATCTTGCGTACCTCCTTTCGGTTGGGATGACATAATTGTAACAGATTGTAACCGAATTGTCAACCTGCCGGGGGCAATTGCCAGAATTTGGCAGCGGCAGCGGACAGCGCGGGGGATGGGGAAGGACGGAGGGCAAAGTAGGAAAAAGGCTTTTGCCTTGGAGCAAAAGCCTGTGCAAGAAGCTCGAATAGGGCCTCCATATCCGAGCGACTTTTGGCGGGTGGAGATGTGCAATCAGGTGAGGTATTCGCGCACCAGCTCCTGCAGCAGCTCGTCGCGATCCAGCTTGCAAATCAGGCTGCGGGCATTATTGTAGTTGGTGATATAAGTGGGATCCTCGGTGAGCAGATAGCCTACGATCTGATTGATGGGGTTGTAGCCCTTTTCCTGCAGGGCGTCGAACACCGTGCGCAGGATGCGGCACATATTTTCCTTGTCGTCGCCTGGAACCGAGAATTTGATAGTACTTTCCGTCATGGTTTTCGACCTCCTGACCGATGGAATAAGCCTATTATAGCCCACTTTTTGCCGCTTGTAAAGTGGAAAGTACGAAAATTTTTTGTGAACGTGTAGCATTTCAATAGGTGTGAGACTGGGGCAGAAAAGCGATTGTCTCTATTCCAGCAAACGCAATCGCTTTTTCCTATACCTTGGTCTACATTCTATTGGAATTGAAAACGAATGAATAAACGCTTTCCGCTAACCGTATCGATGGCGCTGCGGTAACTTCACCCGCAGCAAACGTTCCTGAACGACATGGACGGCGTGATTACCGTTTCGCCCGGAAAAAGGCAGACCCGAAGCAATGAGAGACTGCGCTTGTCGGGATTCGTGCAGCCAAAAAAGTCCCCGCTGCCTTTTGGCAGCGGGGAGGGGAAGTGCGAATCGGCTTAGAACATGGGCTGGACAGCACCGTTGTAGGTGGTTTCCATATACTCGGCGATCTCCTCGGTCTGCAGCGCGGCGACTAGCGCGAGAATCTTCTCAGAGGTTTCGTTGCCGTTGGCGCAGGCGATGATGTTCGCGTAGGTCTGCGCGGCCTCACCGGAAGCATCCTCCACCGCAAGTGCGTCGGAAATGCTCAGCCCGGCCTGCAGGGCGTAGTTGCCGTTGATAACAGCCACGGTGCCTGCATCGCTGTTGGAAAGCTGGGAGGGGACGGTGTCAGCCTGTACAGCGATGATATTATAGCCGCCGTCGTCGGTGATATCCAGCGTGGTCACACCGGCCTCAGCCGTGGAGTCGTCAGCCAGAGTAATCAGACCCTCCTGCTGGAGCAGGAACAGGGCGCGGGTCTCGTTGCTGTCGTCGGCCGGAATGATGATGGTTGCGCCCGCGGCAATCTCGCTGACCGCGCTCACACCGTTGCCGTAGAGACCGAAGGGCTCGTAGTGAATCAGCCCGGCGCTTACGATGTCGGTGCCGTTGGAAGCGTTGTAGCTATTGAGATAGGGGGTGTGCTGGAAATAGTTGGCGTCCAGCGTGCCGTCGGTGATGCCCTGATTGGGCAGGATGTAGTCGTCGTAGATGATGATTTGCAGGTCATAGCCCTGCTCGGCGAGGGTATCCTTTACCTGCTCGAGCACCTCGGCATGGGGCGTGGCGCTTGCGCCGACCACGATGGGGGTAAGCTCGTCGTCAGAGCTGCCGGAGCAGCCGACAAAGCAGCTGAGAGCGAGCACCAGCGTAAGAAGAATCGCGATAATCTTTTTCATTTTTGTTTCCTCCAAAAAATTATTTGATACGTTTATCGGTGCGGCGCGCAATTGCGTTGCCGACCTCCTGAATTATCTGCACGATAATTACAGTCAAAAATACACAAATCCATGTGATGTCCGCGTTGCTGCGCTGGTGGCCGTAGATTATCGCCACCTGGCCGAGGCCGGTTCCGCCGATGGTGGCGGCCATTGCGGAGTAGCTTAGGATTGTCACTGTGGAGATTACCGCGCCGGTAATCAGGCTGGGCTTAGCCTCCGGGATGAGCACCTTGCAGATAATCTGCATGTTCGACGCGCCCATCGACTGCGCCGCCTCCAGCACGCCGGCGTCCACCTCTTTGATGGAGGATTCCACCATCCGCGCGACATACGGCGTAGCGGCGATAATGAGCATCACGATCATGGCCTTGTTGCCGAGCGAGGTACCCACGATCAGCTTCGCGACGGGGAGCATCGCAACCATAAGAATTACGAATGGGATGCTGCGGAAGAAATTAACTATGATTCCGAGCACCCGGTTCAGCCAGCGGATGGGGCGGATGCCGTTCTCCCCGGTTACGGTGAGCAGCACGCCCAGCGGCAGACCAAAGAGGTAGGAGAAGATGGTAGCGAGGCCGGTCATGTAGATGGTTTCCCAAACGGCGAGCTGAATCAGCCCGTTGTCCCAGAGCTTATAGAACATTTCCGATAGCATTTACCGCACCTCCTCTGCAAATACACCCGGGTGCGCATTGAGATAGTCAAGCGCCTCCCGCCGCTGTGCAAGCTCCTCAGGCAGAGAAATCAGCATTGTGCCGAAGGCCTTGCCATCGACATTCCGGGTATCGGCGCCCAGAATGCTCACAGTGATGTGCTTCTCCATTGCGAGTGTGGCGATAATCGGCTCGTCGGAGGCGTTGCCGTTGAAGGCAATGCGCGCCACAGGCCGGTCGGTATTCAGCGGCAGCGCCACGGAGGGGCTTACAAGCCGCCGCCCAGCATCGCTGCGCGGATTGGAGAACACCTGCTCCACCTCGCCAAGCTCCGCGACTCTGCCCACGTCAAGAATTGCGACCCGGTTGCAGATTTGCTCGATGACCGACATCTGGTGCGTAATGAGAATCACCGTGATACCGCGCTCGCGGCTGATTTGCTGGAGCAGGTCGAGAATTGCGTTAGTCGTCTGCGGGTCAAGGGCGGAGGTGGCCTCGTCGCACAGCAGCACCTCGGGGTCGGAGGCAAGGGCGCGCGCGATGGCAACGCGCTGCTTCTGCCCGCCGGAGAGCTGGACAGGGTAGGCCTTCGCCTTATCAGGCAGGCCAACGGTTTCAAGCAGCTCGGCCGCCTTCCGACGCGCATCCTTGCGCGGTACGCCTGCAAGCTCCATCGGGAAGCAAATATTTGCCAGAGCCGTGCGCTGCTCGAGCAGGTTGAAGCTTTGGAAAATCATGGATATGATGCGCCGCTGCTTGCGCAGCTCTTTTACCGATAGGCTCATCAAATCCTTCCCGTGAAACAGAACTTTGCCCTCGTCCGGCCGCTCGAGCAGGTTAATACAGCGCACAAGCGTCGATTTGCCCGCGCCGGAAAGCCCGATGATGCCGAAAATCTCGCCGCTGTGAATGGAAAGGTTCACATCATGCAGGGCGGAAACGGCGCTCTCGCCGGAGCCGAAGGTTTTGGACAGGTGAGAAATTTCCAGAATGTCGTCCATGTCATTCCTCCTCGGGGAAGCTCGGAATAAATCGGCAGGATGTTGCAGGCGATGTATTCCAAGATTCCTTAGATAAAAAGGTTCTATAATAAATGTTGGGGTCAGGTGTGAGCCTGACCCCATGAATAT
>JAJQFT010000064.1 GCA_021200975.1 Bacillota bacterium
ACTCTATTAAAAACTTTTCACGGAAGTGTTCAACTTGCTCTTGCAATTTGCAATCGATTTCAGTTCAAATCCGCTGAATTTACTGCTCTCCTGCGCGGTGGGCAGCAGCTCGCGCAGCTCGGCAATCCACTTCTCCAGAAGCGCCCAATCGGACTGCATACTCGAACCAACCGTGTAATCCCCCATGACGGAGGTATAATAATCCTCGTCTAAAAAAGCCTCCCAGATTTCTATCACTTCCTCCAGCTCGGCCGCTGTCCACGGATAGTCGGCCGGGGCGTCCCGGAATTCACAGCTTTCGTCAAAAATGGCGTAGGCAATCCGCTCGGCATCCTCGTTCGTTAAAAAATGCGGCTCTACCAAAAGCACAGGCATATTGGCGGCCGTCACGGTTTCTTCAATGGCAAATTGGAACCCCACGCTTCCGTCGGTGGAGGAAAAGATTTCGTTATAGTTCACGTCCTGTGTCGCATCCGGGGAATTGGTTGCGTCCGCAGAAATGGTTACATTTGCCTCGAATTCACCGTCGTTTTTGCCCACGACCACCTTTTCCGGCGTTGCCTGACAGGCCGAAAGTCCAAGCAGCGCGGTTAGGAACAAACATAGAACTGCTTTTGCTTTCATCGTTCTCCCTCTTTCCCGATTTTTTCTTTTACCCCTTATAACGATTCTGCCGCCCCAAATTGGACACTTCCTTTGCAAAATTTTTGAATTTCAGCGTTTTTACCAAATCTGCGCGATTTTATTTGTACAGGATTTACAGTTAGCAGGGGATTCCCACTTTTTTCTCCCCAGCTGCAAAAAACTTTTTACTTTTTGAAAAAAATATGCTATAATATTGCTGACCATTTCATGGATAGAAAGAAGAGTGGCCATGCTTTGCTACCTGATGGCGATTGAATCTCCGGCGGATCAAACCAAATTCGAGAAAATCTATCAGCATTATAAGGGGCTGATGTTCCACGTCGCCAACGAGATCCTCCAAAATGAGGAGGACGCGGAGGACGCCGTTCACAATGCCTTCGTAAAAATAGCAAAGGATATTTCCAAAATCGAGGATGTCACCAGCGTCAGAACGCAGCACTTCATCCTTCTGGTTGCGGAGAGCGAGGCAATCGACCTCTACCGGAAGAATCACCTCCGGAACAAGACAAAATACTTAGAGGCGCTTGCCGGCCTGATTGTGCCGATGGAGGGCGCGCCGTCGCTTGCCTACTGCATGGGGAAGCTGCCGGGAAAATACCGGGAGGTGCTCCTGCTGAAACACTACCACGGCCTGAGCTTCCGGGAGATTGCCGAGCTCCTGCACCTTTCGCAGGACAATGTGTATAAGCTTCACCAGCGCGCCAAAAGCAAGCTGCAGCAAATTTGCGAGGAGGAGGGAGTCCTATGATCAGCGACGAAATGCTCTCCCAAGCGGCGGGAGAGGTGGCCGAGGCATTCCTCGCGAGCCTGCCGAGCCCGGAGGAATGCACACACACCTACTCGAAAAGATTTGAGCGAAAAATGAAGCGCCTGTGCGCCCGTCAGGCGCATCCGGTGCGCTTCTACGTCCTGCGCACCGCCGCCTGCATCCTGCTTGCGCTGCTCCTCGGCTTTGGCTCGCTTCTGGCTGTCAGCGCGCAGGCGCGGGAGGCTTTTGGGAGATGGATCCGCAACGACACGGAAACGGGCTTTGAAGTCGACTTTGAGGGCAAGGTTGGGGAGGAGGACACCGCACGGTACCATCCGGGATGGATTCCCTCGGAATATGTGGTTATAGAGGATTCTGAGAGCCGCGGGTACAGGGATATCTTGTATAAGAGCGTCGACGACCTGGGCTGGTTTACCTATCTTTCCGTGAGGGAGCATGTGTACACGGGGGTCTATGTGTACTTCGAGGATTTCGAGGATGTCAGGCAACAAACGGTGTGGATTAACGGCTTGGAGGGAACCCTGTATCAGCCCGCCGACCCTTCCGAGGCCAGCGTTATTTGCTGGATGAACAGCGAAGGAACTACGGTTTTTTTGGTAAACTTTGCGGTGGATGCCGATACCTTGATCCGTATTGCGGAAAATATTGTCGCGGAATAACCGAGAAAGGAAAGTATATATGATGTGGAAAAGGATAATTCTTGTGGCGCTTGCCCTCCTGCTAGCGGCGCCCACCGCGGTATACGCCGCCGCGCCGGAGACGGTTTCCCCGCTTTCATACAAGGCAACACCGAGTCTCAGCTTTGAGGGAACGGTAGCGATCTGCACGGCGACGGTTCACGGGAGCTCGAGCGACAGCATCAGCGTCGTTATGCGGCTATGGCAGGGCAACGCCTGCATTGCCACATGGAGTGCATCCGGGACGGGAAGCTTGGAACTGACAAAGTCCAAGACCGTTACGTCCGGCGTGCTGTACAAGCTGACGGTCGATGCTACCGTCAACGGAGTTGCATTATCTACCGTAACCGCCGAGGGAAGCTGTTAAAACAGGGAAGGCAAAAAAATAGTCCCCTTTTGCGCACAGACCCGAAAAACGCCGGGCTCGCGAAAGGGGACTGCTTTTGCGCCAGAGCGCTTCAGCTCTCATCCTCGCCAATCAGGTAGTGTACCGAGGCAACCTGATTGCCACCGCGGTAGTATAGCCTGGGCACGCGGCGGCTGATGCCGCAGATGAACTCATAGTTGAAGCTGTCCGCTGCGGCGGAAATCTGCTCCATAGTGATGGTTTCCGTCCCATCGGTCCCGACCAGCGTCACCCGGTCGCCCACGGCGACCCCGGGGACGGCGCTGACATCCACCATCATCTGATCCATGCACACCCGGCCGAGAATCGGCGCACGGTAGCCGCGAATGAGTACATAGAAGCGATTCGAGAGGCTGCGGCGGTATCCATCGGCATAGCCGACGGGCACCGTGGCGACCAGCGTCGGCGCGGTGGTGACGTAGGTACCACCGTAGCTGATTTCGCGCCCTGGCGGGAGCAGGCGCAGGTTCGTCACGCTGCTGACCCAGCACATCGCGCTCCTGAGCGCGAGCGAATGGGGATCCACCTCGCTGCTGGGATAGAGCCCGTAGGTAACAATCCCGGAGCGCACCATTTCGTACTGGCCGCCGAAATTCATGATGCCCGCAGAATTGTTGAGATGACGGATGGGAATGTGCACGCCGAGCGACTGAAGCATATCGTCAAACTGCCGGAAGAGCGCCGCCTGACGGCGGGCGCGGGTCAAATCCGCGCTGTCCGCCGAGGCAAAGTGGCTGAACAGCCCCTCTGCCCGCAAGCCCGGCAGGGTGGCAATGCGCGCGCAAAGCTGCGCGTCCTCCTGGCATACCTGAAAGCCAATTCGGCTCATGCCGGTATCGAGCGCAAAATGGAAGGCTGCCGTTTTCCTCTGCCGCACCGCCTCGTTCGAAAGCGCCAGCGCATCCTCCCAGCGGAAAATCGCCGGACGAATCTCGTCCCGCACCGCCGCCGGAAAAGCCGCGACGGGCGTGTGCCCCAGAATCAGGATGGGCGTGGCGATGCCGCTGCGACGCAGCTCCTGCGCCTCCAGCATCGAGGATACGCCGAAGAAGGCCGCCCGATTCTGCAGGAGCTTCGCGATGGGCACGGCGCCGTGGCCGTAGGCATCCGCTTTGACCACCGCCATCACCGCGCACCCGGCGCGGCGGCAAACATGGTCGAAATTCTCGGATATCGCGTCGAGGTCAATCAGAACCTTCGTATTGTCGAACTGCATGAAACCCACTCCGTAAGAAATTTCTTCCATTTTACCATACATCCCGCAGAAATGCAAGTGCGCAGAAATTTCCTTTTTGCGGTGCATTGTAGCGTTACAATAGATGTGAGACCAAGGTATAGAAAAAAGCGATTGAGTTT
>JAJQFT010000068.1 GCA_021200975.1 Bacillota bacterium
AAACTCAATCGCTTTTTTCTATACCTTGGTCTCACATCTATTGTAACGCTACAGCAATTTCACGGATTTCATCACAAAGTGCTTGACAATTTCAGAAAATTCAAGTATAATGGTCAAGCTTTCGGGGTGTGGCGAAGTTTGGTATCGCGCATGGTTCGGGTCCATGAGGCCTCGGGTTCGAATCCCGACACTCCGACCATAGAGCAGCTTTTCGGAGCTGCTCTTTTTTTGCTTTTGTCAGCGTTTAGCTATTGTAATTTTTGGAAAATTGTTGTACAATGGAGAAGCGAAAA
This sequence comes from Bacillota bacterium, assembly GCA_021200975.1. Lineage (GTDB taxonomy): Bacteria > Bacillota > Clostridia > Oscillospirales > Oscillospiraceae > Faecousia. The sequence goes on from JAJQFT010000068.1 coordinate 294, forward strand.
CGATTTCGTATTCATCAACATCGATAGGAGGCCAGCACATACATGAAGTTCGGCTACTTTGACGACGACCAAAAGGAATTCGTGGTCACAACCCCCGCCACTCCTCTGCCGTGGATCAACTACCTTGGCTCGGAGGATTTCTTCGGCCTGATTTCCAACACCGGCGGCGGCTACTGCTTTTACAAGGACGCCCGCCTGCGGCGCCTGCTTCGCTTCCGTTACAATAATCCCGGCGGCGATATTGGCGGGCGTTTCTTCTACATCCGCGAGCCTGGCGCGAGCGCATGGAGTCCCTGCTATCTGCCTTGCAAAACAATGCCGGACAGCTATCGCTGCCGCCACGGCATGGGCTACACCGTCTTTGAGGGCAGGAAGGACGCACTTTCCGCGCAGCTGACCATTCTAGTGCCGCTGGGAGAGAACTGCGAGCTGCAAATGCTTCGCCTGAAGAACGAAAGCAATGTGCCCAAGCGCGTGCAGGTCTGGGCGGCGGCGGAATGGTGCCTTTGGGACGCCGTGGACGACGCGCAGAACTATCAGCGCAACCTCAGCACCGGCGAAGTGGAAACGCAGGTGCTCAGCGCCGACAGCGGTGACTGCTCCATCCTTTACCACAAAACCGAGTACCGCGAGCGGAGGGATCACTACGCCTTCTATGGCATGACTCCCGCCGGATCGGGCTTTGACACCGACCGCGACGCTTTCACCGGGCGCTTCGGCGGCTGGGAAAATCCGGAATGCGTCGAGCAGGGCATCAGTCGCGGCTCGATTGCGCACGGCTGGTATCCGATTGCCTGCCATCGCCGCGATCTTTCCCTTGCCCCGGGCGAGGAAACCTCGCTGATTCTGGTTTTGGGCTACGAGGAGAATAGCCGGCAGGCCAAATTTGCCTCGCAGGATGTTATCCGCAAAGACGGCGCGCTGCGTGTGATGGCGAAATTCCGCACCGCGGAAGACGTAGAGGCTGCGCTTCAGGCGCTTGCCGATTATTGGGCTTCCCTGCTTGGCCGCTTCCACGTTGTATCGAATGAGCCGCGGCTCGACCGCATGGTGAACATCTGGAACCAATACCAGTGCATGGTTACCTTCAACATGAGCCGCAGCGCAAGCTACTACGAGACCGGTACTGGCCGGGGCATGGGCTTTCGGGATTCCTGCCAGGATTTGCTGGGCTTCGTGCATTTGGTGCCTGAGCGTGCCAGAGAGCGGATTCTCGATATTGCGGCGGTGCAGCTGCCCGATGGCGGGGCATACCACCAGTACCAGCCGCTGACCAAACGCGGGAACGACGCCATTGGCTCAGGCTTTAACGACGATCCGCTTTGGCTTGTGGCGGCTGTGTGCGCCTATGTGCGCGAAACCGGCGACAGCCGGATTCTGCGCGAGCCGGTGCCCTTTGACAATGTTCCCGGAAGCGAGGTTCCGCTGATGGAGCATCTGCGCCGCAGCATCCGCTATACCCAGACGCACCTCGGCCCGCACGGACTGCCCCTGATTGGGCACGCCGACTGGAACGACTGCCTGAACCTAAACTGCTTCTCGGAGGAGCCGGGCGAGAGCTTCCAATGTCTTTCTCCGGTAAATGCCGAAAGCTCCGTGGCCGAATCGGTGTACATCGCCGGTATGTTCGTCCTGTACGGGGGGCAGTATGCCGAGCTTTGCCGCCGCTTTGGGGATGCCGCCGAGGCGGACGAGGTCGCGCAGCAGGTGCAGCGCATGGAGCAGGCCGTGATCGCGCACGGCTGGGACGGGCAATGGTACCTGCGCGCCTATGATGCCGCCGGGCGCAAGGTAGGCAGCGACGAATGCGCCGAGGGCAAGATTTATATCGAGCCGCAGGGCTTCTGCGCGATGGCGCAGATTGGCCGCGAGCAGGGCCTGCCGCACAAGGCGCTCGAGAGCGCGCGCAAATACCTCACCTTCGAGTACGGCACGGAGCTTCTATGGCCGCGTTACACGCGCTACTACCCCGATTTGGGGGAAATCAGCAGCTATCCCCCCGGATACAAGGAAAACGGCGCGGTCTTCTGCCACAATAATCCGTGGCTGAGCATCGCTGAGGCGGAATGCGGCAATGCCGAGCAGGCCTATGCCATCTATCGCCGGGTCTGTCCGGCGTGGGTAGAGGAATTTTCGGAAATTCACCGCACAGAGCCCTACGTCTACAGCCAGATGGTCGCCGGGCGCGACGCCGCCCTGCCCGGGGAGGCGAAGAACTCCTGGCTTACCGGCACGGCGGCATGGAGCTTTGTGGATGTGAGCCAGTACCTGCTGGGCATCCAGCCCACCTACGATGGGCTGCGAATCCGCCCCTGCCTTAGCGCCCAAATTCACGAGTGCCAGATCGACCGCCTGTTCCGCGGCGCGGTGTACCACATCCACATCGTCCATACCGGCATCGGCGGCGAGATTCTCGTTCCCTTTGAGGAGGGGAAAACGGAGTATTTTGTCGAGCTGATATGCTAGGAAGCTCCGAACAATCCGGCAAAGGTGGATTGCGGCGCAAATGAAAGCACATCCACCCTTGCCGATTGATTCAGAGGTTCCTTCAATAAAAAATCTGGGCGGTTCGCTTGAAAGCGGCCGTCCAGATTGCGTTATTCGGTATTTCCCTTGATTTGCGCCCGCAGGTGCATGGATAGCAGCGCGAGTGAGGTTGCCATATTCTCATTCTGCACCAGAATATGCTCCGGTGCCTCCAGATGGGTGGGGGCAAAATTCCAGATTGCCTTAATGCCCGCAGCAATCAACTGATTGCAAACCCCCTGCGCCTGCTCAGCGGGCACGGTAATGATGCCCATGAGGATTTTGCGCGAATGGCAGAAGCCGGCAAGCTCCTCCATCGGCAGAATCGGCTTGCTCCCCTCGCTGCGCCTGAGCGGTGGCGCGATATCAAAGGCCGCGAGGATATTCAGGCCGTAGGATTCGAAGCCCCGGTAGCCAAGAAGCGCCTGCCCCAGCTTGCCCGCACCAATCAGCACCGCGTCGGTCGTATTGTCGTAGCCAAGGAACTGCTCGATATCGTCAATCAGCGCGCTGCGCAGGTAACCGATTTTCGGGCGGCCGCCGTCCGACACGGTGGCCAAATCCTTGCGCACCTGCACCTCCCCCATGCCGAGGGCGTTGGCGAGTGCCGTCGCCGAGATATAAGGCCCCGCGCTCTGCGGCACATCGCGTAGATAGGAAAGGTAGCCGGGCAGGCGCTTGAGCACGGCCTTGGAAATTTCTTTATGCTCCATATTGCCTCCGTCATTCGATATACATCAATCGATAAGAATTTATATCGATTATACCAGATTTCCGCCGTAATTGCAAGCCCTTTTTACGCGCAGCTTTCCCGCAGGTGTCCATTTGTCAATGATGTGAGACCGAAAAAAAGGAAAGAGTTTGTTCATT
>JAJQFT010000071.1 GCA_021200975.1 Bacillota bacterium
GAATAAACTCTTTCCTTTTTTCGGTCTCACATCATTGACAAATGGACATTTTTTCCCGCCCGCCGGATTTTGCTGAGGATTCCGGATAATCGGAAAAATTGATGCAAAAAGGAATTTTTGCTTGTAATTTCCTCCCCGCAATGGTATACTTACAAAAAGCCATCTCGAACGCAACGGAGGAAACGTCATGAAATCCATCCGCGAAATTTATAAAATCGGCAAAGGTCCGTCCTCGTCGCACACGATGGGGCCGGAGCACGCGGCGAATTGGTTCCGCGCCCGCTACCCGCAGGCCGATCGCTTCCGCATTGTGCTCTACGGCTCGCTCAGCAAGACCGGCGTGGGGCACGGGACCGATCGGGTGCTGCGTGAGGTGCTGGCGCCGCTGCCGACAGAAATCGAGTTTTCCTCGCTCATGCCCGAAAATTCCCACCCGAACACGCTGGATTTGTTCGCCTATCAGGGCAACACCCTGCTCGGCAGCGCCCGCGTCGAATCCATAGGCGGCGGAGACATCCGCATTCACGGCGAGCCCGTGGGCGAATCGCCGGAGGTATACGTAGAAAACAGCTTCGCCGAAATATCCGCCTACTGCCGCGCGGCGGGCATCGGCACGCTGAGCGAATATGTGGAGCGGCACGAGGGCACGCAAATCTGGGAGTATCTGGCGGAGGTCTGGCGCGTAATGCAGCAGGCGATTGCAGACGGCCTTGCCGCCTCCGGCGTACTGCCCGGCGGGCTGAACGTGCAGCGCAAGGCGAGGTTCCTCTTTGCGCAGCCGGGCAACAGCATCCCCACCCAGCAGCAATTTCAGCGCGTCGCCGCCTACGCCTACGCCGTCGCGGAGCAGAATGCCGGCGGCGGCACCATCGTGACCGCCCCGACCTGCGGCGCCTGCGGCGTGGTTCCCGCCGTGCTGAAATTCGCGCAGGAGAGCGGCGGCTTTTCGGACGAGCAGATCGTCCGCGCGCTGGGCGCGGCAGGGATAATCGGCGCGCTAACAAAGCGCAACGCCTCCATCTCCGGCGCGGAATGCGGCTGTCAGGCGGAAATCGGCACCGCCTGCTCGATGGCGGCGGCGGCGCTGGCCGAGCTATACGGTCAGCAGCTGAATCAGGTGGAATACGCCGCCGAGGTCGCGATGGAGCACAACCTTGGCCTCACCTGCGACCCCGTGCGCGGGCTGGTGCAGATTCCATGCATCGAGCGCAATGCGGTTGCGGCCATGCGCGCGATTTCGGCGTGCAACCTCAGCTACTTCCTCACCGGCTCGCGCACCATCAGCTACGACATGGTCTGCCGCGCGATGTACGAAACCGGTGTGCACATCAACCTGCGCTACCGCGAAACCGGCGAGGGTGGCCTTGCCATGATATACGGCGAGCCGAAGCGCCCCGCGCCGGAGGCTTGACAGGTATGGTATAATAATTCCAGATTTTGGAAGGAGAATGCAATATGGCCAAAGAGAAACGAGTGGAGCAAATCACCGATATGGAGGTGGATTTTGCCCAATGGTTCACGGATGTGTGCCGCAAGGCGCAGCTGATTGACTATTCCGCCATCAAGGGCGTGTTCATCTACCGCCCCTATGGCTATGCGATTTGGGAAAATATCCGCAATGTGCTTGACGCCGCGTTCAAGAAGGTGGGCGTGGAGAACGTCTATATGCCCATGCTGATTCCCGAAAGCCTGCTGCAAAAGGAGAAGGACCATGTAGAGGGCTTTGCGCCCGAGTGCGCGTGGGTCACGATGGGCGGCAGCGAGCAGCTGGAGGAGCGGTACTGCATCCGCCCGACCTCCGAAACGCTCTTCTGCGACCATTTCAAGAATGTGATTCAGTCCCACCGGGATCTTCCCATGAAATACAATCAATGGTGCAGCGTCCTGCGCTGGGAGAAGACCAGCCGCCCCTTCCTGCGCCACCGGGAATTCCTGTGGCAGGAGGGGCACACCATGCACGCCACCGCCGAGGAGGCGGAGGCCTTCACCCAGCAGATGCTGAATATTTACGCCGATTTCTGCGAGAATGTGCTTGCCATGCCTGTCACGCGCGGCCGCAAGACGGACAAGGAAAAATTCAACGGCGCGGAGGCGACCTACACCATCGAGTGCATGATGCACGACCGAAAGGCGCTGCAGGCCGGCACCTCCCACTATTTTGGCGACGGCTTCGCCAAGGCCTTTGAAATCGAATATACCGACCAGAATAACCGCAAGGTCAACCCCTTCCAGACCTCGTGGGGCGTATCTACCCGCCTGATTGGCGGCATCATCATGACCCACGGCGACAACAACGGCCTCGTCCTGCCGCCCAAAATTGCGCCCACGCAGGTGATCGTGCTGCCGATTGCGCAGCATAAGCCCGGTGTGACGGAGGCGGCCGCCGCGATTGCCGCGCGGCTGGAGAAGGCCGGCCTGCGCGTGCGGCTGGACAGCTCCGAGCAGTCGATGGGCTGGAAATGTGCCGAGTATGAGATGAAGGGCGTGCCGCTGCGCGTAGAATGCGGGCCGCGGGACATCGAGAACGGTCAATGCGTCCTCGTGCGGCGCAACGACGGCGAAAAGACGGTGTGCGCGCTGGAGGATCTGGAGGGCACGGTTATGGCCCAGCTGCAGGCCGTGCACGACGGGATGTACGCCAAGGCCAAGGCCAATCTCGACAGCCACATTTACGAGGCGCACTCGCTGCAGGAGGCCAAGGAGCTGCAGGAGCGCAACGGCGGCTTCGTAAAGACCATGTGGTGCGGGAGCGAGGAATGCGAGCGCAAAATGAAGGAGGTCGCGGGCATGTCCTCCCGTTGCATTCCCTTTGCGCAGGAGCGGCTGGACGAGCGCTGCCCCATCTGCGGCAGGCACGCCGACACGATGATTTACTGGGGCGTAGCGTATTAAAAGCCCACGCAAATTGCCCACCGAATAATGATAACGCGGTGCGTCTTTATGCGCACCGCGTTTCCTTTTGTCCAGAAGCTCCCGCAGTCAGACAAAAAAGTATACTTTTTTGCACGGTGCAGGCGGACGGAGGACAGCCAAAAAATTTTGTAGGAAAGGAGAAAAAATGATTGCAAAATTTAGAAATTTATGTTACAATGGAACCGAATCGAATCCCCGCAAGGATGAGACAAAAAAGTATACTTTTTTGTCTAGTCAAAGTTGCGGGAACCGAGAAAGAATTTTTGGAGGTCAATTTATGAAGAAACGGTACGGATTTTTGGCGGCATTGCTGCTTGCGGCGGTGCTGATTGTCCTGCTGCCGGGCACGGCGCTGGCAGCGGAGGAAGTCGCCAGCGGCACCTGTGGGGACAATCTGACATGGGTTCTTGACAGCGACGGCGTACTCACAATTTCTGGTGAAGGGGAAATGAGTGCACCCTACGCTGATTACCCTTGGCATAGCTACAGCACCAGTATCAAAACCGTTGTAATTGAATACGGCGTTACCAGTATCGGCGGCTTTGCGTTTAACCCCTGCGAAAGCCTAACCAGCGTCACCATCCCGAACAGTGTTACCAGTATCGGCTCGGAGGCGTTTGAGGGCTGTACCAGCCTGACTGGCATCACCATCCCGGGCAGCGTCACCAGTATCGGCTGGGGTGCGTTTAGATACTGCACCGGTCTGACCAGCGTTACAATCCCGGAGAGTGTAACCAACATTGGCGAGTGGGCGTTTGCTGATTGCATGAGCC
>JAJQFT010000089.1 GCA_021200975.1 Bacillota bacterium
TCTATTAAAAACTTTTCACGGAAGTGTTCAACTTGCTCTTGCAATTTGCAAAAAGAAAATACACAGTTAGAATATAGGTTTCAATAAAGCGATACCTTCTCCGAAAGAGTTTTCTGAAAAGGCAGATAAGGCTTTCGGCTTAAAAAGCAAAGCTGAATTCTTTTCCATATAACTACACAGTATATACAATTTCTGCAAATTACGAATGTGCGGATTGCACATAGAAAAAAAGGTACCAATCTTCCAATTGGTACCTATTTTCTTCCCCTGCAATGCCTGCTTATTGATTTTCCCATACTGTCTTATAACCCCACCGGCACAAGCTGGTGGGGTTTTGTAAAAGAGCAGTCGGCGGTAAAGATTTGCCGCGGTTACGGTCCTGCAAATATTGCGGCAGGGTGCATTCTTCCGCTTACCGTTGCGCCGCCGCGCCAAGGCGCGAGAAAGAGCCGACTGAAATCACGTCTCACGGTCGTTCGGGATGGATGAGACGCTCCCTGCAAAGAGGGCCGTAAAAACGCAGAAGCGTATTGTGTTATGCCTGCTTTCCTCCGCTATTGACAAGCGCACGCAATGGGTGCATATTTTATCCGAGGTAAACAATATGACCATTCGACAGATGCGCTCGGAGCTTGGAGATACCCAGAAGGAATTTGCCGCGAGATTCAATATTCCCTTTCGTACAATTCAAAATTGGGAGGCAGGTATCCGCAAGCCACCGGAATATGTTATATCGCTGCTTGAACAGCAAACCCGTTCGGCATCTTGCAACCACAGGATTCGGTCATTACCGGCTTATGAACCCAGAAAGAAGAATTTGCCAAAACGAAGTGACCATGTCGGCGCCATATCTTGGCGGAAAGTCTGTCGAAATCGTCGGGCTTCGGGTTCTGCGAGAGGCAGATAGGAATGGCAAGCCAATCCATCTGCCGCGCCGCCCGGCGCGAAACGGCCCCGAGGTGGAGCTGTAAAAGTTCGCACAATTTTATTGACAATTTCCAAAAACACTATTATAATGAATTAATGAATACAGAAAGGAAAACTGGAGGATACAAGTATGAACGAACAAAGGAAACAAATTTTGAGCATTATATTCGCGCTGGCGATTTTGGTGAGCGGCTGCGCGGTGGCGTCGGGCGGCGAGAGCGGCTCTACGGACGCGACGGATGTTTTCTCTCTTGAGGTGGTAGCGGATTCCACGGGCGATGCTGCTGGCAATACGGATGCAAGCACGGATGCCGACGCCGCGAGCGACGGCGCGACCCACACTGATTCCACCGAGGGAGCTACCGAGAGCGAAACCAGCACCGAAGCGACCACCTCCACCCCTGCCACCGAGGCAACCGCCGCGACCCAAGCGACCGAGGCAGCAACCGAGGCAGCAACCGAGGCAACGAAAGCAACCACGCCGACCACGGCGGCAACCACCCCCTCCACGGAAGCGACCACGCCTGCTACGCAGGCCACCCAAGCCACCCAAGCGGCCACGGAAGCCACCACCCCCGCAACCGAGGCGGCTACCCAGCCTGCCACAGAGGCCACCGAGCCGGAGGAAACGAAAGCCGCCACTGTCTATGACCATTCGGACGAGTTTGGCCGCGAGATTGCCTATTGGACAGCTTACTACATCAACCAGTACCGCATCGCGGAGGGCGCGCCGGAATGCACCATTCTCCCCGGCATGACGCTGGTAGCCGAGTACCGCGCAAACCAGCTCACCACCAACTACGCGCATGATACTGACGATATGCGAGAAGCTCTTGCTTACTATCAATACGGCACATATATGGATTACACGGAATATGGGTACGATGAAAGTTACAACTGTTGGAAAGCTGACATCAGCGAGGCCATCATGAGAGGTATTGCAGGAGATGGAACTGCCGAGGAAGTCGGCAAGCGCATCGCAGGTGTTTTTCATAGCAGCAGCAGTCATTGGAGCTATCTCGGCAGCAGCAAGAACCTTTACATCGGCGTAGGCTTGAAATACGAAAGCGTCTATCATTGGCATTGCTGTGTGATAGTCGGTACAACAAACTACGGTTAAATCAAAAATCAACTGCATATTGTAGGCAAAGGCTTCAGTTTTTCGGAACTGAGGCCTTTTTCTATACAAAAAACGAAAGGAATGAAGGAAAACCATGAGAAAATTTGCCAAACGAACGTTGGTCCTGCTTCTGGTAGCGGTGCTAATCGGAGCAGGGCTTCCGCTGGCACAGGCCTCGAACCCGTACAATTACCCGGACTATATGATGAACAACGCCATCCTCCGGGCATTGGAATACACGGGCTACGATGTCCAGTACCTGAAGGACAAGGGCTACCTCTATCTAAGGGAGTATGTTGGCGCTTACATCCTCAATCAGAGCGATGGAAGCGCCATTCTGTCCGACATCGGCTATTCGGACTACAGCAGCTCTGTCCCCAATGGCTACGAAACCGTGAGCGATTCTAGTACGGTTACGGGGCTTGCGCCGGACATCGCTAGATTTGAGCAGTACGGCCTTGTATGCGCCTCCTTTGTAGGCTACTACATCTGCAACTACCTGCCCAACATCGAGGGCGTGGACACGAGCATTGTGTTCGACAAGATGAAAGAGGTGAGCGCATACACCAGCGCATGGAGCGGCAACACCATCTACAATCTTGCCCTCCCGGCTAACTGGCTCACCGGTCTGGACGCGCTCGCGAAAACCCCGGCGACAACCGGCGTAACAAAATACACAGACGAGGACGAGGCCTATGAGAACCTTGCCCCCGGTGATGTAATTATCTTCTGGGATACAGACCATTACTCGCACATGGCCATCTACGCAGGGGAAGGGCCAATGTACAACAAAAATGGCACAGTAGTGATGCAGTCCGTCCACTACATCATCCACGTTGGCAACAGCCGTGGGCCGGAAATCAGCTATGTGGAGGCATTTTACACCACCAATTCCGAGGGCGACAAGTCTGGCTCTGTTCCCGTCGCCTTTTACCACATCGAGTACCCCAATTCCATCGGGCATATTGAGGTCTATAAGACCAATACGAGCGGCAGCGCCCTTTCGGGTGCAATCTTTACGGCGGTCAATACCAGCACCGGCACATCGTATATCATCGGCCCGACGGACAGCACGGGCTATGCCATCAGCGAAGAGCTTCCTCTTGGCACATACACCGTGACGGAAACGACCTTCCCGAGCGGCTATCAGGCGAGCGGGCAATCGAGCTGGACGATAACGCTGAACACCATCAATCAGATTTCCACGATAGAGGCGGTGAATGAACCAAGCCAAGGAACGCTGAAAATCATCAAGACGAGCGAGGACGGGAACGTTGAGGGCATCAAGTTCCTCATTTACTCGCTTGACGACGATGGCAACGAAACATGGGTCAAATCTCCCACAACCGACGCGGACGGTGTGATTAGCCTTACGCTCACGCCCGGTAAATACAGGATAAAGGAAGCGTATGTTGCCGACAGCGCCTATTACACACCGGAATCGCAGGATGTAACCGTTGTAGCGGGGCAGACGACGGTCAAGGCTTACCAGAATGTTCAGCGCTGATGATATGTCCAAATTGAAGGTTCTATAATAAATGTTGGGGTCAGGTGTGAGCCTGACCCCATGAATCTGAA
>JAJQFT010000046.1 GCA_021200975.1 Bacillota bacterium
ATAAATAATCGTGCCGGGGCTTTCGCCCCGACACGACAGGAATCTTTTCTTATTTTCTCCCTACCCCAACTATTGACATAGAGCCGATTTTTATAGAAAATTGGTACCAACCGTCCGGGGCGTCTTGCCGATTGGTTCCAGGCCTCCCTAGCAGGCCCGCACGCCGCCCTGCGGGCGGATGGACAGCACGTAGCAGCTTCCCTCGCCCAGCGCCGCGTCGATTCCGGCGCGGAAGGCGGGAAGCAGATCCTCCGGCACAAAGGCCTGCACCGTCCCGGCGAAGCCGCCGCCATGCACACGGTAGGCCCCGCGCCCGCCTAGCAGATGCTCGCAAAGCCCGAGCGCAATCGCCATATCCTGATGCGTCTTATAGCCCGCGGGGATGACATTCTGCAAATACATGTAGGAGGAATAGCCGCTGAGCTTCATCAGGCGCAGGAACTCGTCAAAGTCCCCGCGGCGCAGCGCGGCCACCTGCTGGGGTACGCGCGCGTTCTCGGCGTAAAAATGGATGCAGCGCATTACCGCCCGGTCGCCGCAGACCCTGCGCAGCGACGGGATTGCCGCGTAGAAGTCCGCCTCGTCGATTTCGGTGAGCACCTCCTTGCCAAGCTGGGCGCACACGGTTCGGATTTCCTGCGGAATGGCCGCATATTCGTCCGTCAGGTCGGCGTGGCTGGCATGGGTATCGATGATGCACAGCGCATGACCGGCGGCGGAAAAATCGAAGCCTACGGATTCGATTTTTGGCGAATTCTTGTCAAAGAAGTCAATCGTCACCAGCCCGCCGACGGCCGAGGCCGTTTGATCCATCAGCCCGCAGGGCTTGCCAAAGAACACATTCTCGGCATACTGCCCGATCTGTGCAATTTCGGGCTGGGAGATGCGCGCGTCAAAAAACAGATGATTCATAATCGTGCCAATGAGCACCTCGTAGGCCGCGGAGCTGCTGAGCCCCGAGCCCGGCAGCACCGAGGAGGCGATATAGCCGTCAAAGCCCCGCACCGGGCAGCCCAGCTCCACAAATTTTGCCGCCACGCCGCGTACCAGCGACGCGGTGGTATTCTTTTCCTCCTCCTTCGGCGCAAGCTCCCGGAGCGACACCCGCGTGACGGGATAGCCTACGGATTGCAGCACGATCTCATCGCTGCCATTCTCCCGCACCGCCGCGACGGTATCGAGGTTAACGGCGGCGGCCAGCACCCGCCCGCGCTGGTGGTCGGTGTGGTTGCCGCCGATTTCCGACCGCCCCGGGGCGGAGAAATAGGCGGTGGGGGCAGCGCCAAAGGTTGCGTAAAAGCCGGCGTCCAGCGAGGCTCTGCGCTCCGGCGTGAGTTTCAGCATTTCCATCGTTTAGTTCTCCTTTTTCTTTCTGGTGGTTTTCGGCTTTTCCGGTTTTTGCGGCTCGTCCTTTTCCAGAACGATTGCGCAGCGGTTGGGCAGGTCGATAAAGATGCCAATGCTGCCGTCGGGCTGCCGGGCGCTGCGGTAGCACTCGTGCTTTACGCGCCCGTCGCCGCCGTAGGCTCCGTCATCGGTGGACATCACAACGCGGTAGCATCCTTCCTCCGACATGGGGATGCGGTAGCTGCTGTAGCTGCGCCAGGATTCAAAGCTGAATAGGAAAACCGCGTTTCCCTTTTGGTAGGCCAGCACATGGTCGCCATTGTTGACAAGCAGCTGCTTATCCCAGCCCGGGAGGACGCTGTCCTTCTTCGCAAGCGCCAGCATATCCCGGTCGAAGGCCTGAAGGTGCTTATATTTCAGCTCGGGATTGTCGGCAAGGCTCCATAGGCGGCGGCAGTGCTCGTGGCTCCAGCCGTTGCCCTCCCGCGGGAAATCGATCCATTCCGGATGGCCGAATTCATTGCCCATGAAGGTCAGGTAGCCCTGTCCGCCGAGGCTCATGGTAATCAGGCGAAGCATTTTGTGCAGAGCCATGCCGCGCAGCACGGTCTGGTCGCGGTTAAAAACATCCATGCTGTCGTACATTTTCGCGTCGCACAGGCGGAACATGATAGTCTTGTCGCCAACAAGCGCCTGATCGTGCGACTCGCAGTAGCCGATGCACTTCTCGTCCGGCCGGTGGTTGACCAGCTCAAAATAAATCTGGTTCAAATCCCAGTCCTCGTCCCTATAGTCGCGCAGCAGGCGAATCCACATATCCGGCTGCCCCATCGCAAGGCGATAGTCGAAGCCGATGCCGCCCTCCTCGATGGGCAGGCACAGCCCCGGCATTGCGGAGGTGTCCTCCGCAATCAGGATGGCGCTTGGGCGGATGGATTTCACCATATCGTTGGCGAGCATCAGGTAGGTGACCGCCTCTACATCGGTATTCATTGAGAAATACTGCTCCGGGCCTGTGAAGGCCGTGCCCAGCCCGTGGTCATGGTAGAGCATACTGGTCACACCGTCGAAGCGGAAGCCGTCGAAGTGGAATTCCTCCATCCAATATTTGAGGTTGGAGAGCAGGAAGTGAATGACCTCGTCCTTGCCGTAGTTGAAGCATTTGGTGCCCCACGCGCTGTGGTCACCCTGCGCCCCGGCGTGGAAGAACTGGTAGTCGGTGCCGTCGAATTCGTTGATGCCCTCCGCCGTGTTGCGCGAGGCGTGCGAATGCACAACATCGAGCAGCACCGCGATGCCGAGGCTGTGCGCCTCGTTAATCAGGGCCTTCAGCCCCTCCGGCAGGCCATAGCGCGAGGAGGTGGCGAAGAAATTCGTAACCTGATAACCAAAGGAGGCATAGTATGGATGCTCCATAATGGCCATGATTTGCAGCGTGTTGTAGCCCAGCATTTTCACCCGTGGCAGGACGTTTTGGCGAAATTCATCGTAGGAGCCGACCTTCCCCTCCTCCTGCGCCATGCCGATGTGGCACTCGTAGATGAAGGGATCCTTTTCGGGCACAAAGCCGGCGTCCGTCCATTCGAACGCAGGCGCGGTGTGGATGCAGGCGCACCAGCTTCGGCTCTTGGGGTCTTGCACCACCCATGTGGCATAGAGCGGGATGCGCTCAAGCTCCTGCGCGCCGTGTACCACGATGGCCTTCACAAACTGCCCCTCTTTCAGCGCGTCCTCGCCGGGGAGGAAAAGCTCAAAATTGCCGCCCTCGAGCCTGCGCATCTCGTGCGCGTGCCGATCCCAGCCGCAGAAATCGCCGGTGAGGTACATTTTCTCCGCTGCCGGCGCCCACTCGCGGTAGTACCAGCCGCCGTCGCCGCGGTGGAAGCCATAGTAGCGGTGCCCATTGGCAAAGTCGGAAAGGGAGGGCGCCGCGCGGGTTAAGCGCCTCTTGGCGGCATAATAATTCTCCATCCGCGCGACAAGGTCGCGCTCGTAGGGCTTGAACTGGGGATTTCGCTGTAAGATGCCTAAATCCATTCGTTTCACGCTCCAAAGTCTTGAAATATAGGAAGAAATAGTGTATAATGGCAATTAGGGAAATTTCGGCACAACGCCGGAAAATCGCCTTCCGCCCCTTGGTGCGCTTGTACACCTTTATGGTATCATATTTTCCCGCATTTTGCAAGCGTTTCTAAGGGAAGCTCGTATGCAAATTTGTAGCGTTACAATAGATGTGAGACCAAGGTATAGAAAAAAGCGATTGAGTTT
>JAJQFT010000102.1 GCA_021200975.1 Bacillota bacterium
GAGTTGAATCGAATCCCCGCAATGATGAGACAAAAAAGTATACTTTTTTGTCTGGCTGCGGGCGTAAAAATCCGGGCAGAGCGCGCTGCCCGGATTTTTTATATAAAATTCTTTCGTTAAAAGGCGCGGGTGCCGCTTGCCGGGCGGCAGGGGGAAATGGATATGGTTTTTGCATAACCGCCGCAGGACATAAAACTTTCCGGTTGGTAAAATTTGTCGAATTTGCTCGAAAACCGGATTTCGGCAAACTTCGACGCGAAAAATTTCTCCCGAAGCTGTGGAAAAAGCTGTGGACAATGTGAATAACTTTTTGAATATTCCATGTTTTTCAACAATTTTCATCCGGTATGCACGTAAAATATACGTTTTACGCCCCCTTCGCGGTTGACATTCCATTCCGGGGATGGTATAATTTTTTTCACAAAAACAGGGGGTGAGCCGATGCTTGTGCGGGCGACCCGGTTCTCCGAGCTGGATTTCCCCAAGCTGATGGAAATCTATGCCGAGGGAAACCGCGAGAACGGGGAATTCTTTTACCCGGATTTGAGCCGGGAGCGGCAGATTGCGCACGCCGAGCAGGATTTTGAGCGCTACCTGCGTGAGGAATTTTTCAGCGTGGACGGGGCGGAATACTGGGTGCTGCGCGAACAGGGAAGGGATCTGAGCGCGCTGCGCCTGGAGCCTTTTGCCGACGGCCTGCTTCTGGAGGCGCTCGAAACCCGGCCGGATGCGCGGCGGCAGGGCTTTGCCTCCCGCCTGATTCGCGCTGTTACAAAAAAATATGGGAATAGAAAAGTCTACTCCCATATTTCCAAACGAAACCTTGCTTCCAGAAAGACGCACGAGGGGTGCGGCTTCCGCAAATGGGCAGACTATGCCCGTCTGATCGACGGCACGGTGAGCACCCGGGCGGATACCTACTTATGGACGGGGAAAATTGACGATTAGGGAGACGAGGGTGCACAGCGCCAGACCGCCGAAGCCGCAGGTGAGCCACAGGCTGCGCTGTTTCAGAATTTCCTTAGAGGCATACAGCGACCACAGCGAGTAGCCGGAAGCGGCGAAGCAAATCAGCGCGACGATCACCTTCGCCCAGATAATGCCGAAGCCCGCCAGAATCAGGTAGAGGATAAAAAACACGACCTCCGCCAGCAAAATAACGGTAAATGTGCGTTCCATTTGTTGATAACGGTTCATAATACATCCCTCCTAATCTATTTATAGCACATTCTGCGGAAAAAAGCAAGAAAAAGAAGAAATTTTTCAAAATGCTTGCGCAAATTTCTTTTTGGTGGTATAATGAGTCAAATAGATTGGGATAGTTTATCGGAAGGAGCCGATATGGAGCAGCCGCATTACCGGCTGGAGGGAATCGTCCAAAATAAAAACGAGGAGCGGGAGGACTTCGACGGCCCGCTGGACGTAATCTTCCTGCTGCTGAGCAAGAATAAAATTGAAATTCAGGATGTTTCCATTACGGCGATTTTGGAGCAGTATCTGGCCTATCTTGAGGAGCGCAAGCGAATGGATTTGGAAATCGCGAGCGAATTTATTGCGATGGCCTCCCACCTGATGCTCATTAAGACCAAGATGCTCTTGTCCGCCGCGGAGCAGGCGGAGGCGCAGACCGAGCTGGAAGCCCTGCGCCAATCCCTTGCGGAGCGCCAGCGCAAGGAGGCGATGGAACAGATTCGTAAGGCTGTTGCCTTCCTGGAGCCAAGGAACGAAATCGGCCGCTGCCTGTTCTCCAAGCAGCCCGAGCCGCTGCGCCGCGACGGAACCTACCGCTACCGCCACAGCGAGGACGATTTGCGCCTTGCGCTTGCCGCGATTGCCGAGCGCTCTGCGCGCGCGCTCCCGCCGCCGGCCGCCAATTTCCGCGGAATCGTGGGCAAGGAGCCCTATCCTGTCACGCGCAAGGCTGCGCAGATCCTGCGCCGCCTGGTGCTGCGCGGGGTGGAGTCGCTTAAGAATCTTTTCCGAGGAAACCGCAGCCGCTCCGAAATTGTGGCGACCTTTCTTGCCATTTTGGAGCTTTGCAAAACCAATTCCATCGCGCTCGAGGGGGATAGCTCCGGGGAAAATCCCGGCGTGCGCCTGCTCAGCGCCGATGCTTTGAACAAGGAGGCCGCAGTTGGAACAGCAGGAAATGTGCAAGGCAATTGAGGCCATCCTCTTTGCCGCCGGGGAGTGGGTGGAGCTCAGCCGGCTGAGCTTTGCGCTCGAAGCGCCGCAGGGGCTTGTCGCCGAGGCGGCGGATACGCTTGCAAGCGAGTATGCTTATGCGCGCCGTGGGATCCGGATTTTGAAGCTGGAGGACGGCTACCAGATGGTTTCGGCCGGGGAGATGGCGGATTTCGTTACCAAGGCGCTGGAAACCCGCAAGCCGCCGAAGCTTTCTGCCTCCCAGCTGGAGGCGCTTACGGTGATTGCCTATTATCAGCCCGCCACGAAGGCGATGGTGGAGCAAATCCGGGGCGTGGACAGCAGCTACTGCATCGGCGCGCTGCTCAATAAGCGCCTGATTGCCGAGGCCGGGCGGCTGAATGTACCCGGGCGGCCCATCCAATACGCGACAACGCCGGATTTTTTGAAAACCTTCGGCCTGTCGTCGCTCAAAGAGCTGCCGCCGATTGAGAAGGTGAATTTCGGCGAGCCGCCCGAGGAGACGCCTACGCCGCCGAAGGCATAGCGAGGCCCGGCGGATGAGCGCGTGATTTTTTCATTGTGCGGAGGTGAGATTTTGCTCTGGGGAATTTTTGCGCTGGCGGTGCTTGCGCTGCTGTGCCTGCCGCTGGGCATCCGCCTGCGCTTCGATGAAGGCGGTACCGTCTTTCGCATACTGGTAGGCCCGATTCCCATCGCCCTGCCTGCCGGGAAAAAGAAGGCGAAGAAGAAAGAAAAGCCAAAGAAGCCCAAGAAGCAAAAAAAGAAGCCCGCCGCTGCCGAGCCGGAGCCGGAGCCCGAGGAAAAGCCGAAGCAGAGCATCCTCGACTGGCTGCCGCTTGTGGACGTGGCGCTGGATTTGCTCGGCTCGCTGCGGCGCAAGCTTCGCGCGCAGGTGCTGGAGGTGCAGGTGGTTCTCGCCGGGGGCGACCCTGCGACGTTGGCGCTGAATTATGGGCGCGCCTGCGCCGCCGTGTGCGCGCTCGAGCCGCAGCTGGAGCGTTTTCTCAGGTGCAAGCGCAAGCGCATAGACATTGGCTGCGACTTTATGCGCCCGCAAACCCTTGTGCGCGCGCGGTTGGAGCTTACCATCACGGTTGGCAGGCTTTTGAGCCTGCTGGCGGTGTTCGGCTTCCGCGGCCTCCGGGAATTTATAAAAATCAAACGCAATAGCAATCTCATTCAACAGAAAGGCAGTGTAGCAGCATGAGTCAGAATGTATCGGACATGATGGAGAAAACCATCTCGAAAATCAAGGAAATGGTGGATGTGAACACCGTCATCGGCAGCCCCGTTTCCGCGCCGGACGGCATTACCATCTACCCGGTGTCGAAAATTGTCGTTGGTCTTGGCGGCGGCGGCTCGGACTATGTTTCACGCCACCCCAACAAGGCGGAGAACCCCTTTGGCGGCGGCCTCGGCGCGGGCGTTACCGTCACGCCGCTGGGCTTCCTTGTGGTGAAGGAGGGCAGCGTGCGAATGATTCCCATAGGTGTGCCCGCGAATGCGACGGCTGACCGGCTTGTGGAGCAGATTCCCGACACGCTCGAGAAAATTGCCGACTTTATCGATTCCCGCTCGAAGAAGGACGACGAGCCCAAGCCTGAGGCAAACGCATAAAATGCTTCGTCCCGCGGCAAAATAGCGCGGGGTGAAGAGAATGAAAGCTGCAATTTTGCGCACGGCGGCGGCCGTTTTCGCCGCCGCGGTGCTGTTTGCCTGCCCGGTCGGGGCGATTTCTGCCGAAAATGCGATTTTGCTGGATGCGACCACGGGCAGAGTACTGTATGCGGTCAAGGCGGATGAGCGCAGCCTGATCGCCAGCACGACCAAAATTATGACCGCGCTCGTGGTGTGCGAGCGGTGCAACGTCTTAGACCGCGTGAAAATCCCCAGTCAAGCCGTCGGGGTGGAGGGCTCCTCCATGTACCTGCGAGAGGGGGAGGTGCTTGCGGTGCAGGAGCTGCTCTACGGCATGATGCTGCACAGCGGCAACGATGCGGCGACCGCGCTCGCCATCTACTGCGGTGGTACGGTGGAGGGCTTTGCCGAACTGATGAACGACAAGGCGCGCGTGCTTGGGCTGGAGAATACGCATTTCGTCAATCCGCATGGGCTGGATGCGCCCGACCACTATTCCACAGCGCGGGATTTGGCGGTGCTGGCGGCCTATGCGATGGAAAATCCCATCTTTGCGCGTACCGTTTCGGCGAAGTCCGTGCGGGTCGGCGAGCGCTCGCTTACGAACCATAATAAGCTGCTTTGGAGCGTTAACGGTGCAGACGGTGTGAAAACCGGCTATACCCGCGCCGCCGGGCGTATACTGGTCAGCTCCGCGACGCG
This sequence comes from Bacillota bacterium, assembly GCA_021200975.1. GTDB lineage: Bacteria > Bacillota > Clostridia > Oscillospirales > Oscillospiraceae > Faecousia. Next base: position 4,510 of record JAJQFT010000102.1, read on the forward strand.
GGACGGCCGCCGCTTGATTTGCGTTACCATCAACGATGGCAACGACTGGGCAGACCACCGCGAGTTGCTCGAAATGGGCTTCTCGAAATATTCTGTGCAGACGCTGGTGCATAAGGGCGAAACGCTTGGCTCAGTGGAGATCTGGGCAGGGCAGGAAACCTGCGCAGAGTACGTTGCGGCGGAGGATTTTTCCTTCCCTATTGCCGAGGGAGAAACGGTTGAGGTCCGCCCCAGCGCTCATGGCTTCGCCTTTGCGCCGGTGGTGCGCGGCGAGGATGCCGGCGCGGCGTATATTCTGGTCAATGGCAAGGTGGTCGGAAAGGTGCCGACCTGCTATGCCCAAACCGTGGAGCTTTCGAGCGCCCCGAAAAGCCTGCATTTCTGGGAAAAGTGGCTGAACAAATGATAGAACGTCTGCAAAAAATATTGTCCGCCCGCGGCGTGGCCTCCCGGCGCAGAGCCGAGGAGCTGATTGCCGCGGGGGAGGTAAGCGTAAACGGTACGGTGGCAAAGCTGGGCGACTGCGCCGACGCCGAGCGCGATGAAATTTGCATCGGCGGCAGGCCGCTGCCGGAGGCGCAGCGGCGGGTGTATCTGATGCTCAATAAGCCGAGGGGCTACGTCACCACCGCGCACGACGAGAGGGGCAGACCGAGCGTCTGCGCGCTCGTGGAGGACTGCGGCGTGCGTGTGTATCCCGTCGGGCGGCTGGATATGGATTCCGAGGGGCTTTTGCTGCTGACCAACGACGGCGATTTTGCCAATCGAATGACGCACCCGGCGCAGGAGGTCGAGAAGGTCTACCGCGTGCTCGTTGAGCCGTTTTCCGAGGACGCGTTGGAAAAGCTCCGCGAGCCCGTCATGCTTGATGGCTACACCATTGCCCCGCCGCGCGTGGCGCTTGTGCGCACCGAGGGCGGCCGCGCCCTGCTCGAAATCACCATTCACGAGGGGCGCAACCGGCAGATCCGCCGGATGTGCGCCCTCGCCGGGCTACGTGTCGTCCGCCTGCGGCGAATCCGGGAGGGCAATTTCCGCCTCGGAAATCTTCCGGCAGGGAAGTGGCGCTACTTAACCCCCGATGAGCAGAAAGAAATAAGGAAACTTTGAATATATTGACAAAGATGAGGTTTTTCAGCATGAATCATCACATTTTGTCTATTTTGCAGGAGCGAGAGCCGACCTTCTCGAAGGGGCAGCGGCGAATCGCCTCCTATATTTTGCAATCCTACGATAAGGCGGCTTTCATGACCGCAAGCAAGCTCGGCAAGGCCGTGGGCGTTTCCGAGTCGACAGTGGTGCGTTTTGCCGTGGAGCTGGGCTTTGACGGCTACCCCGAGATGCAGAAGGCCATGCAGGAAACGGTGGTCAACCACCTCACCTCCGTGCAGCGCATGGAGGTCGCGAATGATCGCATTGCCGACCGGGATCCCGTCTCCGCTGTCCTGCACGCCGACATTGAGCTGCTGCGCCGCACCGAGGAAATGGTGAGCCGCAGCGATTTTCAGAGTGCGGTGGAGGCAATCTTGAATGCCAAGCGCATCTATATCCTCGGCACGCGCTCCTCGTCCACGCTGGCATATTTTCTGAGCTATTACCTTAACTATATGTTCCCCAATGTGCATCTGGTGAGCGATACCGGCTCCGGCACGCTGTTCGAGCGGATTATCGGCGTCAATTCCGAGGATGTGGTGATTGCCTATTCCTTCCCGCGCTACTCCACCTCCACAGCGAAGGGCGTGCAGTTCTGCCTCTCCACCGGCGCGACGGTAATCGGCATTACCGACAATGCGCAGTCGCCCGTGGGGCAGAGCTGTACATATTGCCTGCTTGCTAAGAGCGATATGCAGTCGCTTGCCGATTCGCTTGTCGCGCCGCTGAGCCTCACGAACGCGCTGCTCGTCGCGCTGACCGCGCGCAAGGAAAAGGAGCTGGCTGCGACCTTTGAGGAGCTGGAGCGCGTCTGGGCAGCCTATGATGTATACGACAGGCGGGATACGGCAAAATGAGCAGGCGCGTACTTGTCATCGGCGGCGGCCCCGCGGGGATGTTCGCCGCCGTCACCGCCGCCCGGCAGGGCGCGCAGGTGACGCTGCTGGAGAAAAATGACCGACTCGGCAGAAAGCTGCTGATTACCGGCAAGGGCCGCTGCAACGTCACGAACGATTGCGATGCGCCGGAGGTGCTGAAAAACATCCCGCGCAACGGGAAATTCCTCTATAGCGCGCTTTCCGCCTTCTCGCCGGCCGATACCAAGGCGTTTTTCGAGCAAAATGGGTGCCCGCTCAAGACCGAGCGCGGCAGGCGGGTATTTCCGGCCTCCGACCGCTCGCAGTCGGTGCTGGACGCCCTGCAGCGGCAGCTGCGCGCGTCCGGCGTTTCGCTGCGCCAGCAGGCGCGGGTCACCGGAATCCTTACACGCGATGGCGCGGTATGCGGCGGGCAGACAAGCGACGGCACATTTGAGGCCGACAGCGTGATTCTCGCAACTGGCGGCCTGAGCTACCCTGCCACCGGCTCGACCGGGGACGGCTACCGCCTCGCGCGGGAGCTGGGGCACAGCATTGCGCCGTGCGAGGGCTCGCTTGTGCCGCTGGAAACCGCAGGCGGCGACGCGCAGCAGATGCAGGGGCTTAGCCTGCGCAATGTCTCGCTTAAGCTCCTGAACGCCAAGGGAAAGCTGCTGTATCAGGATTTTGGAGAGCTGCTTTTCACGCATTTCGGCATTTCGGGGCCGATGGCGCTCTCCGCCAGCGCCCACCTCAAGGGGGAGGGCTGCGCGGTGTGTCTGGATTTGAAGCCCGCGCTGGAGGAGAGCAGGCTGGATGGCCGCATTCTGCGCGATTTGGCGGCCTATCAAAACCGCGCGATGGAAAATGCGCTTACGGATTTGCTGCCGCGCAGCATGATCCCGGTGATTCTGCGCCGCATTGGGGTGGATGCCGCCATGCAGGCCAACTCCCTGACACGGGAGCAGCGCCGCGCGCTTGTGCGGGAGCTGAAGAGCTTCACGCTTCCGGTCACGCGCAAGCGGCCGGTCGAGGAGGCCATTATCACCAGCGGCGGCGTGCGGGTGTGCGAGGTGCAGCCGGCCACGATGGAGTCGAGGCTTGTGCGGGGGCTGTACTTTGCGGGCGAGATTCTCGACTGTGACGCCTATACCGGCGGCTATAATTTGCAGATTGCGTGGTCAACCGCCTATTTGGCCGGCATGGCGCAAAAAAACAATCGTTGACAAAATCGAAAACCTGTAATACAATACACTGTAGAAAAAAGAAAGATGGAGGATATCCTTATGTTTGAAAAACTGGTTGACTATGCCGCCCGCGAGCTGGAGCTCGATCCGAGCGATATCACCCGCGACTCCACGTTTGAAATCCTCGGCATCGATTCGCTGGACATCGTGGAGATGATTATGGATTTGGAAGCCGAGCTTGGCGTTGAGCTGGACTTACAGGACGAGAAGATTACTACATTCAGCGAGCTGGCGGATTTCATTGAGTCCAAGCTGAACTAAGGAAAGCCATCCGGCTCATAACAAGGTCGCACTAGTCGGGGAGTTAGCGGTGCCCTGTACCTGCAATCCGCTACAGCAGGGAGGAATTCCCACACCCGGGCTTATCAAAATATCGCAGTACTGTGCAAGCGGCGTTGATGGAAGGGTCTTGCGCAACGGGAAACCGTGAACCATGTCAGGTGGGGAACCAAGCAGCATTAAGCGGAGCTTTCCGTGTGCCGCGGGGTTGCTGTTCCGGAGCTTACCTTGCACGGCAACGGGTGTTTTGAGGGCACAAATGTGGGTGTGCGATCTTGTTATGAGCCGGATATTGCGTAAATCGGAACGGAGGTGGAGAAAATGTATCAGGCGCTGTACCGCAAGTATCGCCCGCAGACCTTTGACGATGTTTCCGGTCAGATGGCGGTGACCCAAACCCTTAAGTCGCAGATTGTCCATAACCGCCTGAGCCATGCCTACCTCTTCACCGGCACGCGCGGCACCGGCAAGACCAGCTGCGCCAAAATCCTGGCCAAGGCCGTCAACTGCCTCAATCCGCAGGGGGGCAATCCCTGCAATGCCTGCGCCGCCTGCCGTGCGATTGACGACGGCTCGTGCATGGATGTGCTGGAAATCGACGCTGCCTCCAATAACGGCGTGGATAATGTGCGCGACTTGCGTGACGACGCGGTGTATACCCCCTCGCAGGTGAAAATGCGGGTGTATATCATCGACGAGGTGCACATGCTCTCGGTTTCGGCCTTCAACGCGCTGCTGAAAATCATTGAGGAGCCGCCGGAGCATCTGCTCTTCATCCTAGCTACCACCGAGCTGCACAAGGTTCCCGCGACCATTCTCTCACGCTGCCAGCGCTTTTCCTTCCGCCGCCTCAGCCAGGAGGATATTGCAGCCAGGCTGCAATACGTCGCCTATCAGGAGAGCATATCGCTTGACGACGGCGCGGCGAAAATCCTCGCGCGCATGGCCGATGGGAGTATGCGCGACGGGCTGAGCCTGCTCGACCAGTGCGCGTCCTCGGTCGCCGGGGAGCTTACCGCTGAGGGGATCTATAGCTGCCTTGGGATGGCGGGCGCGCAAAAATGCGGCGAGATGATGGCCTGCATTGCGCGGCACGACTGCGCCGCGGCGCTCACGCTTTTTCATGCGCTCTATGCCTCCGGCAAGGATTTGAGCGCCTTTTTCGACGAAATGGCCTCGCTCACGCGCGACCTTTTGATTCTAAAAACCGCGCCGAAGAGCGGTATCGATATGCTCTCCGGCGTCACGCCGGACCGCGAGGCGGCCGCCCTTGCGGAGCAGTTTTCCGCCGGTGAGCTGGTTTGGATGCTCGGGCAGCTGGAGGAAACGCTTGCCGGCTTCACCCGAAGCGCCAGCCGCCGCACGGACGCAGAGCTTTGCCTGCTGAATCTGTGCCGCCCGGAGCTGCGGCTTGACGCCGCCTCCATCAACGCCCGGCTCAGCCGGGTGGAGGAGCAGCTGAAAACCGGCGGCTTCCCCGGCGCTGCCCGCGCAGCGGCCGCTCCAGCTCGCGTAAGCGAGGAGCCGCCCGCCCCGCAGCAGCCTCCCGACGCGCCGCCCGCACCGGCGGACGAGCCGCCGCAGCGCGAGAGCGCCGGGCAGAACCCCGGCGCGCCGGAGGGCTTCTGGGCGGAGCTGGTGGCAGCGCTGAAGCAGGAGCTGAAAATGCCGGTCGTCGGCTTTTTTGTAACCACGCCAAACGCGCCGGTGGACGCGCTGGTGGAGCCGGGGCGCATCGTGCTGCGCTGCGCCAATGATTTTATTCTGAGCATGATTCATACGCCCGAAACGCTCTCCGTGGTCGGGCGCAAGGCCTCCGCCATTCTGGGCCGCCCGGTCAGCGCCACGGCGGTCAACCGCGCGGATACGCCCCGCACCGTCGGCCGAATGGAGCAGCTTCTGGAATTTGGCAAGGCACACCCCGACATTGTAACGATTTCGGAATAACGAAGGAGAAAACCATGGCAAAAAACAATTTTCGTGGATTTAACGGCGGCGGAATGAATCAGGCCGCAATGATGAAGCAGGCGCAGAAGCTCCAGCAGGATATGCTGCGTATGCAGCAGGAGCAGGAGGCCAAGACCTATACCGCCAGCTCCGGCGGCGGCATGGTAAGCGCCACCGTGAGCGGTAAGCGGGAGCTGGTCGCCCTCGAGGTCAAGCCCGAGGCCGTAGACCCTGACGATGTGGAGATGCTGCAGGATATGGTCATTGCCGCGGTCAACGAGGCGCTGCGCGCTGCGGAAACCGACGCCAACAACAATATGTCGAAGCTTACTGGCGGCCTGAATCTGGGCGGCTTGTTCTAAGGAGAGGCTATGCAGTATTTTCCCGCAGCCCTGCAGGAGCTATCCGACCAATTTGCCCGCCTCCCCGGCATCGGCGGCAAGACCGCGCAGCGTCTGGCCTTCCATGTGCTTGAGCTGCCCGAGCAGGAGGCGGAGAGCTTCGCGCAGGCGATTCTCAATGCGCGCAGCCAGGTGCACACCTGCCCGATTTGCCAGAATCTTACTGACCGGGAGATATGCCCAATCTGTGATGACGACCTGCGCGACAAGTCTACCATCTGCGTGGTGGCGGACCCGAAGGACGTCATCGCGATGGAGCGCAGCCGGGAGTACAGCGGCGTGTATCACGTCCTGCACGGCGTGATCAGTCCCCTGAACCATGTCACGCAGGACGATATCCGCATCCGCGAGCTGCTTGTGCGCGTGGGGCAGGGCGGCGTGCGCGAGGTCATTATGGCGACGAACCCGGATACCGAGGGCGAAGCCACCGCCATGTACATCTCCCGCCTCCTGCGCCCGATGGAAATCAAGGTGACGCGGCTGGCCTATGGGCTGAGCATTGGCAGCCAGCTCGAATATGCCGATGAGGTGACGCTTTCGCGCGCGCTCGAGGGTCGGCAGGAAATCTGAAATCCGTACAATTTGCACAGCGGCGCGGCGCCTGACCGCGCTGCTTTTTTGCGCTTTGCGATGCGTTTCAGGAATTGACATTTCCGCTCGTCTATGCTATAATCTTAGAAAATCGAGCGAAAGGGCGGGATACCATGCTTGGCGCCGTGAACCGAAACCGAGAGCCGCCTCTGGGCGAGCTTTTCCCTTTTCCCTCCGCATTTTCCTTTTCCCCCCGTTTTTCCGACGATGGGGATTTTGTTTTGTTACCGGGCTTTTGTGATGTGCATGTGCACTTCCGAGAGCCCGGTTTTTCGTATAAGGAAACGATCCTGACCGGCTCGCGCGCCGCCGCGCGCGGCGGCTACACACAGGTTTGCACCATGCCGAACCTGAACCCCGTGCCGGACTGCATGGCGCATTTGCAGCCCCAGCTGGACGCGATTGCTCGCGATGCCTGCATCCGCGTTTCGCCCTACGGCGCGATTACCGAGGGTGAGCGGGGAGAGCGGCTGGCGCAGATGGACGAGCTGGCGCCCCACGTCTGCGCCTTTTCCGACGATGGGCGGGGCGTGCAGAGCGAGGAAACCATGCGCGCGGCAATGCAGCGCGCGAAGCGCCTCGGTAAAATCGTCGCCGCGCACTGCGAGGATAATTCGCTCCTGCACGGGGGCTATATCCACGATGGGCAGTATGCCGCGCGGCACGGCCACCGGGGCATCTGCTCGCGAAGCGAATATGGGCAGATCCTGCGCGATTTGCGCATCGCCGAGGAAACCGGCTGCGCCTACCATGTCTGTCATATCTCCACCAAGGAGAGCGTTCAGGCGATTCGCGAGGCAAAGGCGCGCGGCGTGGATGTCAGCTGTGAGACTGCACCGCACTACCTTGTGCTCACCGATGCGGATTTGCACGAGGACGGCCGCTTCAAAATGAACCCGCCGCTGCGCGGCGAGGAGGATCGGCAGGCGCTGCTGGAGGGGCTGCTCGACGGCACCATCGATATGCTCGCGACCGACCACGCGCCCCATACGGCGCAGGAGAAATCCCGCGGGCTGGAAAAAAGCGCGTTTGGTATCGTGGGGCTGGAAACCGCCTTCCCGATCCTGTATACCCGCCTGATTCGGCCGGGCATACTCTCCATGCGCAGGGCGGTGGAGCTGCTGTGCATCAATCCCCGCAGGCGCTTTGGCCTGCCCTTTGGGGAGGACTACACGGTTTTCGAGCTGAAAGGCCCCTACCAAATCGACCCGGAGCGCTTCGCCTCTCTGGGGCGGGCGACGCCGTTCGCCGGGGAGACGGTATTTGGAAGATGTATTTTAACGGTATGCGGAGGAAAAACGGTATGGCAAGAGAATTGAACCGGAAGATTATTTTGGAAGATGGGCGCGAATTTATGGGCTACGCTTTCGGCGGGGCAGACGAGCGAGTGTGCGAAATTGTGTTTAACACCTCAATGGTCGGCTATCAGGAAATCGTGTCCGACCCCAGCTACACCGACCAAGCGGTTGTGATGACCTACCCGCTGATTGGCAACTACGGCATTACGGACGAGGATTTTGAAACCCGCGTGCCCTCCATCAGCGCGATTATCGTGGGGGAGTACAACGATTCGCCCTCGAATTTCCGCTGTACCAAGACCCTCTCCGAGGTTCTGGAGGAATACGGCATCCCCGGTATCGAGGGCATCGATACCCGCGAGCTTACCCGTTCTATCCGCGACTTTGGCTCTAGAAGGGTGCTGATTACCGACCGCATGACGCTTTCCATCCCCGAGGCGCTGGAAATCATCGCCGCCACACCGGTGCGGCATGATGCGGTAAGCCGCGTGAGCTGCCGCAAGCGCTGGTTTTCGCGCACGCCCGACCACCTCTACAACGTCGTCGCGGTCGATTGTGGTATCAAGCTGAATATTGTCCGCTCGCTCAACCAGCGGCTTTGCAACGTGACCGTGGTGCCTTACAACGCCACGGCGGAGGAAATCCTTGCCATGCGGCCGGACGGACTGTTCCTATCCAACGGGCCGGGCAATCCCGAGGATGCCGAGCCGGTGATCGCGCTGGTGCGGCAGCTTCGCGGGAGGCTCCCGATTTTCGGCATCTGCCTGGGGCACCAGATGATTTGCCTGGCCTACGGCGCGAAAACCTACAAGCTGAAATTCGGCCACCGCGGCGGCAACCACCCCGTGAAAAATTTGCGCACCGGGCGAATTGAAATCACCTCCCAGAACCACAGCTACGCCGTAGACCCCGCCTCCATCGCGGGGACGGGCCTGGAAATCACGCATATCAACCTGCTCGACAACACCGTGGAGGGCGTGTACTGCGCCGCCGACCGCGTCTTCTCCGTGCAGTACCACCCGGAGTCAGCGCCCGGCCCGCAGGACAGCACCAAGCTTTTTGACGAATTTATTTCCCTGATGCTCGAAAGCAAGAGGGAAACCGGCAACGATAGGAGAATGCACTATGCCAAAGAGAACCGACCTGCATAAAATCATGGTCATCGGCTCCGGCCCCATCGTGATTGGGCAGGCGGCGGAGTTCGACTATGCCGGCACACAGGCGTGCTTGGCGCTCAAGGAGGAGGGCTATCAGGTCGTCCTCGCCAACTCCAACCCCGCCACGATTATGACCGATACCGCCATTGCCGATAAAATCTACATGGAGCCGCTCACGCTGGAATACATGGCAAAAATCATCCGCTACGAGCGGCCGGACGCAATCGTGCCCGGCATCGGCGGGCAGACCGGACTGAATCTGGCCATGCAGCTTGCGCGCAAGGGCGTGCTGCGGGAATGCCGCGTCGAGCTGCTGGGCACAGCGCCCAGCTCCATCGAGCGGGCGGAGGATCGCAAGCTTTTCAAGGAGCTATGCAAGCAGATTGGCGAGCCGGTGCTTCCATCGGAAATCTGCACCAGCATCGACTCCGGCGTGGAGATTGCTCAGAGCATCGGCTACCCCGTGGTCTGCCCCCCGGCGGTACCGCGGGGCGGCACCCGCGGCGCGGTTGCCGAGGACGAGGAGGAGCTGCGCGAGCTGCTCAAATACGGGCTGAAGCTCTCGCCGGTGCATCAGGTGCTGGTGGAGAAGATCATCCGCGGCTACAAGGAGATCGAATACGAGGTGATGCGCGATGCGAACGACACCGCCATCACCATCTGCAACATGGAAAACCTAGACCCCGTTGGCGTGCACACCGGCGACTCTATCGTGGTCTGCCCCAGCCAGACGCTCACCAACAAGGAGTACCACCTCCTGCGCGACAGCGCGCTTCGCATCATCCGCGAGCTGAAAATTGAGGGCGGCTGCAACGTCCAGTTTGCGCTCGACCCGCAGTCGTTCCGCTACTACGTCATCGAGGTCAATCCACGTGTTTCCCGCTCCTCCGCGCTCGCGAGCAAGGCCAGCGGCTATCCCATTGCGCGCGTTTCCGCGAAAATCGCCGTAGGGCTTACGCTTGACGAGATCCCGCTTGCCAATACCCTTGCCGCCTTTGAGCCGGCGCTCGACTATGTCGTTACGAAGATGCCGCGCTTTCCATTTGACAAATTTGCCGACGCGAATAACCACCTCTCCACCCAGATGAAGGCGACGGGCGAGGTGATGAGCATCGGGCGCAATTTTGAGGAGAGCCTGCTCAAGGCTGTCCGCTCGCTGGAAATCGGGGCCTACCACCTTTATATGCCCAAATTCGAGGCAATGGAAACCCCCGCTATGTTCGCCTACATTGCCGATGCGACCGACGACCGCGTGTTTGCCATCGCCGAGCTGCTGCGCCGCGGCGTTCCGGTCGGTGAAATCTGTGAGGCGACGGGCATCGATGCGTTTTTTGTGGAGAAAATCCGGCACATAACCGAGCTGGAGAGGGAGATCGCGCTTGCGCCCTTTACCCGGCAGAGCCTGCTGATTGCCAAAAGATACGGCTTCTGCGACAGGGAGATCGGCGTGCTCTGGGGCGTGAGCGAGGACGAGATCTACGCCTACCGCAAGGCGCAGAAGCTTCGCCCGGTGTACAAGATGATCGATACCTGCGCCTCGGAATTTGAATCTTATGTGCCTTATTTCTACTCGACCTATGCGCAGCAGAATGAATCGGTGGTCACGGGCCGCAAGAAGATTGTCGTGCTTGGCTCCGGCCCCATCCGCATCGGGCAGGGCGTGGAATTTGACTATTCCACCGTGCACGCCATCATGACCATTCGCAAGGCGGGCTATGAAGCGATTATCATCAATAATAACCCCGAAACCGTTTCCACCGACTATACCTGCTCCGATAAGCTCTATTTTGAGCCGCTTACGGTGGAGGATGTGGTGAACATCCTCGAGCTGGAGCAGCCGGAGGGCGTGATTGCCTCCCTTGGCGGGCAGACCGCCATCAATCTGGCGGAGCCGCTGGCGAAGCGGGGCGTGAAAATCATCGGCACAGGCTGCGAGGCCATCGACCGCGCTGAAAACCGCGATTCCTTCGAGCGGATGCTCCAGCAGCTGCATATCCCGCAGCCCAATGGCCGCGCGGTCACAGATATCGAGGCGGGCGTTCGCACGGCGGAGGAGATCGGCTACCCGGTGCTGGTGCGGCCGTCGTTCGTGCTTGGCGGGCGGGCGATGCAGATTGTCGCCAATGCCGAGCAGCTTCGCCACTATCTGCAATCTGCCGTGGAAATCGATGCCGACCGCCCGGTGCTGGTGGATAAATACATCGCCGGCAAGGAGGTGGAGGTCGACGCGGTCTGTGACGGCACGGATGTGTTTGTGCCCGGTATCATGGAGCTGGTGGAGCGCACCGGCGTCCATTCCGGCGACTCCATCTCCGTCTACCCGCCGGTGAGCCTGAGCGAGAAGGTCAAGCAGACGATTCTCGAGTATACCAAGCGCCTTGGCCTCGGCATTGGCATTGTGGGGCTTTATAACATCCAGTTTATCGTAGACAGCAGCGACCGCGTGTATATCATTGAGGTCAATCCCCGCTCGTCGCGCACGGTGCCGTTTTTGAGCAAGTCCACCGGCTGGAGCCTTGCCGATATCGCAACACTTGTGATTCTTGGCCACAGCCTGAAAGAGCAGGGACTGGCCGACCACCCGCTTGTGGAGCGGGGGCGCTGGTATGTGAAGGTGCCGGCTTTCTCGTTTAGCAAGCTCAAGGGCATGGATACCTACCTGACGCCCGAAATGAAGTCCACCGGCGAGGCCATCGGCTACGACAAGACGCTCTATCGCGCTTTCTACAAGGCGCTGCAGGCCTCCGGGATGCAGATTATGAACTACGGCACGCTCTTCGCCACCATTGCCGACAAGGATAAGGCTGAGGCGCTGCCGCTCATCCGCCGCTTCTATAACTTGGGCTTCAATATCGAGGCCACCAGCGGCACGGCGAGCTATCTCAAGCGCAATGGAATCCGTACCCGCGTGCGCAGCAAGGTCAGCGACGGCAGCGAGGAAATTCTTGATTCCATCCGCTCGGGCTATGTAAGCTATGTGATTAACACCCGCGATTACAGCGATGCCGGCTCGTCGATGTCGGACGGGATCCTCATTCGCCTTTGCGCCATTGAAAATGGAGTGTATGTCTTTACCTCGCTCGACACGGTGGCGGTGCTATTGGATGTTTTGGAGGACATTACCATGGAAATTTCCACAATCAACGGGGGTGAGGAGCATGACAAATGAGCTTCTGGCGGTGGAAGCGAACGAAAAAATTGCGAAATCCGTCTATAAAATGACGCTCTCCGGCGATTGCTCGGCAATTACCGCGCCGGGGCAGTTCGTCAATTTCCGGCTGGAGGGAAAATTCCTGCGCCGCCCGATTTCGGTGTGCGACTGGGAGCCGGATCGCCTCACCGTCGTCTATAAGGTTGTAGGCGAGGGAACGCAGGCCATGTCCGGCTGGGCGCGCGGAAAGCGCGTGGATACCCTCGTGGGGCTGGGCAACGGCTTTGACTGCGCCGCGGCGGGGGATGCTCCGCTGCTCGTCGGCGGCGGCGTAGGCGCGCCGCCCCTGTATGGCCTGTGCAGGCGCCTGCGCGCGCAGGGGAGGCGTGTGCAGGTGATCCTCGGCTTCAATACCGCGAGCGAGGCCTTCTTCTTGGAGGAATTTGCCACCCTCGGCGTATCCACCATGGTTACGACGGCCGATGGCAGCCTCGGGCAGAGGGGCTTCGTTACCGATGCGATGCACGGCCTGCAATATTCCTATTTTTATGCCTGCGGGCCGATCCCTATGTTCCGCGCAATGGAGCGCGTTGCCGTCGGCGGGGGAGAGTACTCGCTCGAGGAGCGGATGGGCTGCGGCTTCGGCGCGTGCATGGGCTGCACCTGCAAGACCGCGGGCGGCAGTAAGCGCATATGTGCCGATGGGCCTGTGCTGAAGCGGGAGGAAATTCTATGGACATGAAGGTAACGCTCTCCGGCTGGGAGCTTTCTAACCCCGTCATTCCCGCAAGCGGCACCTTCGGCTACGGAAGGGAGTTTGCCGCGCTCTACGACCTGAACTGCCTCGGCTCCTTTTCATTCAAGGGCACAACGCTTGAGCCCCGCTTCGGCAACCCCACGCCGCGCATCGCTGAGTGCGAGAGCGCGGTGCTGAATGCCGTTGGGCTGCAAAATCCCGGCATTGCACATGTTAAGGCGGTCGAATTACCGGAAATCCGTAAATTTTTTGGCAAGAAGGTGATTGCCAATATTTCCGGCTTCTCAATAGAGGAGTATGTGCGCTGCTGCCGGGCGCTCGAGGGAGAGGAGCAGGTGGGCATCGTGGAGGTGAATATCTCCTGCCCGAATGTCCACAGCGGCGGAATGAGCTTCGGCACCGAACCGGGCAGCGCCTACGAGGTGACCAAGGCGGTCAAGGCGGCGACCACCAAGCCCGTGTATATGAAGCTCAGCCCGAACGTGACGGACATCGCCGCGATTGCCCGCGCCTGCGCCGATGGCGGAGCGGACGGCCTGTGCCTGATTAACACCCTGCTCGGGATGCGCATCGACCTTGCGCGGCGCAGGCCGCTGCTTGCCAACCGCACGGGCGGCCTCTCCGGCCCGGCGGTGTTCCCGGTGGCCGTGCGGATGGTATACGAGGTGTATGAGGCGGTTTCGATTCCCATTATTGGCGTCGGCGGCGTGGCAAGCGCGGAAAACGTCGTGGAAATGATGCTCGCCGGCGCAACAGCGGTGGAGGTCGGTGCGGCGAACCTTGTTGACCCCTATATCTGCAAAAAAATCGTTGAGAGCCTGCCGTCGGTCATGGAAAAATACAAAATCGAAAATCTATCAGAAATCATTGGAGGTGCGCATTGTAATGGGTAAGGACGTAATTGTTGCCTGCGACTTTTCTTCGCGCGAGGAGGTGATTTCCTTCCTCGGGAAATTTCCCGGGAAAAAGCCGTTTGTAAAAATTGGCATGGAGCTGTACTACGCGCTTGGGCCGCAGATTGTGCGGGAGATTAAGGAACGGGGCCACCGGATTTTCCTCGACCTGAAGCTGCACGACATTCCCAACACCGTGAAAAAATCTATGCGGGTGCTTTCTGAGCTGGATGTGGATATGACCAACCTCCATGCCGCGGGCACGCGGGCGATGATGGAGGCCGCGCTCGAAGGGCTCACGCGGCCGGACGGCTCGCGTCCCATCCTGATTGCCGTCACGCAGCTCACCTCTACCGACCAGACGCGTATGCAGTCGGAACTTCTGATTGATAGGCCCATCGACGAGGTGGTGCTGCATTATGCCGAAAACGCGCGGCTGGCAGGGCTGGACGGCGTGGTATGCTCGCCGCTTGAGGCGGAAAAGGTGCATGGACGCTGCGGCGCGGATTTTGTGACGGTCACGCCCGGCATCCGCTTCGATCTCGGCTCGGCCGGCGACCAGAAGCGCATCATGACCCCCGCGCAGGCGAAGGCGGCGGGCGCGGACTATATTGTGGTCGGCAGACCCATCACCGCGGCGGCGGATCCGGTGCAGGCCTACGAGCGCTGCCTTGCGGAATTTTTGGACTGAGGAGGGGAGAGTATGGATACCAAAGAGCAGATTGCCAGAGATTTACTGAAAATTCAAGCCGTCTTTTTCCGCCCGGATGAGCCGTTTACATGGGCGAGCGGCATCCACAGCCCGGTGTACTGCGACAACCGGCTGACGCTCACCGATGTGGCGGTGCGAAACGATGTGGAGAAGGCCATCGCCGCCACCGTGCAGGCCGTCTACCCGCGCGCGGAGCTTCTGATGGGTACCTCGACCGCCGGAATCGCCCACGCCGCCATTGCCGGGCACCTTTTGGGGATGCCGATGGGCTATGTTCGCAGCGGCGCGAAGGATCATGGCCGCAGGAATCAGATCGAGGGGCGGCTCCTGCCGGGGCAAAAGGTCGTCGTTGTGGAGGATTTGATTTCCACCGGCGGCAGCTGCATAGAGGTGGTGAACGTCCTGCGCGAGGCCGGGGCGGAGGTGCTTGGCATTGTGAGCATTTTCACCTATGGGATGCAGGCGGGTCTGGCGCGCCTTGCTGCGGCGCAGGTGCAGAACGTGAGCCTCACCGATTTTGACACCGTCGCGCGCGTGGCGGCGCAGGAGGGCTATATCCGCCCCGCGGATGTGGCGCGACTGCTGGCATTTCGGGACAATCCGGACGATGAAAGCTGGATCAGGGCAGAAAAATGAGAAATTTACTGAATATTTTAGATTTTTCGGTTGAGGAAATCGATGCGCTCATCGCGGTGGCAAAGGAGATCATCGCCTGCCCGAGCCGATTTCAGGATGCCTGCGCCCATAAAATCCTTGCAACGCTCTTTTTCGAGCCATCCACCCGCACACGCCTGAGCTTTGAATCGGCGATGCTCTCGCTCGGCGGCAGCGTGCTGGGATTTTCCGACACTGCCTCCTCCTCCACGACCAAGGGCGAGTCGCTTGCCGATACCATCACGATGGTGAGCGGCTACGCCGATATTATCGCCATGCGCCACCCCAAGGAGGGCGCGGCGCTGGTCGCGTCGATGCATTCGGCCGTGCCCATTATTAACGCCGGGGACGGCGGGCACTACCACCCCACGCAGACGCTGGCCGACCTGACCACCATTTCCCGCGAGCTGGGGCATTTTGACAATCTGCGCATCGGCGTGTGCGGCGACCTCAAGTATGGCCGCACGGTGCATTCGCTGGTTTCCGCGATGAGCCGCTATCCGGGCGCGAAATTCGTGCTGATTTCGCCGCAGGAGCTGAAAATGCCCGACTTCGTCAAGGAGCATTACCTCGACGCGCCGGGCGCAGAATATACCGAAACCGCCTCGCTGGAGGAGGGGATTCGGGACGTGGACATCCTGTATATGACGCGGATACAGAAGGAGCGCTTCCCGGATGAAGAGGATTACCTGCGCCTGAAGGACAGCTATGTGCTCGACGCGGCGAAAATGCGGCTGGCAAAGCCGGATATGATTGTCTTACATCCGCTGCCGCGTGTCAACGAGATCACGACGGAGGTGGACGACGACCCGCGCGCGTGCTACTTCCGTCAGGCGCACAACGGGCGCTATATTCGTATGGCGCTGATTCTGAAGCTGCTGGGGGTGACCGAATGAACATCGACGGAATTGAAAACGGCTATGTGCTCGACCATATTCAGCCGGGGAAATCCTCAGAAATTTCGCGGCTGCTCGGGCTGGATGCGCTGGATTGCCCGGTCGCGATGATAAAGAACGCCCACTCTGCGAAGATGGGGCGCAAGGATATTATCAAAATCGACACCTCCCGGGAGCTGAACCTCGAGCTTGTAGGCTTCGCCAGCCCCGGTGCGACGGTCAACGTAATTCGCGGCGGCGTGCGCGTGCAAAAATACGCCGCCCCAATGCCGGAGCGGCTGGAAAATGTGGTCTTCTGCCGCAATAGCCGCTGCATCACCAGCGCCGAGCGCGGATTAAAGCAAATCTTCGTGCTCACCGACCCCGTCAGGCGCGAGTATCGCTGCCTCTACTGCGAGTCCAAAATGTAAAAAGCAATTTCACCCGGCACTTTTGCGCCGGGTGAAGCTTATTTTTGGAGCCGTTTGGATAGAGAGCCGAATATGGCTGCGCCTGCTGTCGAGCCGAAAATCACCGCCACGGCGATAATGCCCGCGATGGCCGCGGTGTGCATACCCTGTGCGGCAAAGCCATCGAGGTCACCCTCTACCGCGCATTTCATGGTGTAGTATACGCCCGCGCCGGGCAGCAGCGGGAAGATGGACACCGTCAGGTAAGAAATGGCGGGATATTTTCGCACGCGCGCCATTGCCTCGGCGTACAGAGCGGCAAAGAGGGAGGAGAAGAAGTAGGCGCTCAGCTCGCTGCCGGAGGCATCCGCTGCCAGCAGGAAAATGAGCCACGTCACCGTGCCGCCCACGCAGCAGAGCAGGATGCCCCTGCCGTGGATGTTGAACAGCATGGAGAAGCCGTATACGGCCACGAAGCACGCAGCCGCCTGCGCGAGATAGGAATTGTCGATTCCCGCCGCGCTTGCGGCCGCGCCAAAGAGCCTTATGCAGATTCCGTGCGCCAGCGCCGTGCCGATTGCGATGGCTGCCGCGATGAGCAGCACCTGCACCACGCGGTTCCAGCCGGAATTGGTATCGCCGTAGATAATGTCGCGCATGGCGTTGGTGAATAGCAGCCCGGGCACGAGCAGCATCGACGCGCCGGAAATCACCGCGTCATAGTTCAGCGCCGGCAGGAGGGCGCTGGCGGCATAGGCCGCGAAGGCCATCACGAGGGCGCTGGAGACGATATGGAAGAAGGTGTAGCTGCCTAAGCTGCGGGTGGTAAGCATTCCGGTGAGCCCCGCCAGCACGCCGCACACGCCGCATACAGCCATTTCCATACAGCCTCCGCCAAACAGGATGGCAAAGCCCGCCGCGCCCAGAAAATTGGCCAGCAGCACGGCAGGAAGGGGGTAAACGCGCTTCGCGGCCTTTTCCGCGCGCATCCATTCCTCCGCCTGAGTTGGTGCGGGCCGCTCGGCGCAGATGCGGCGGCTGATGTTGGAGTAGCGCTCCACCGCGTCGAGGTCGTTGCCGTGGTCGCGGATGCGGCGCATGCGGGTGATCGGCTCCTCACCCTCGCGCAAAATGGTAACGTGCATACAGTTGGGAATCACGAATACATCGGATAGGTAGCCATACGCGCCGATGATGCGGTTAATGCTCTCCTCCACGCGATAGGTTTCCGCGCCGGCCTTGGCTAGGTGATAGCCAACGTCCATTGCAAGGTCCATAATTTGAATGGGATCCATCGGCCGCTCCTTTCCGCAAGAAGAATTCACCGCCATTCTAGCACATTTTTTGGGAATGTCAATCCCTTTCCCGCCGCCGCTCAGCCGATTGGCACGATGGGCAGCTCCAAGCTGCCGCCGGAGGTCGCTTCGGTGGAGCTCTCCGTTTCCTCGCTGCCCTCCGTTTCGGTAGGTGCTTCCGCTTCGGTAGGTGCTTCCGTTTCGGCGGGTGCTTCTGTTTCGGCGGGTGCTTCCGTTTCGGTGCTGGCCTCGGTTTCCGCCGGGGTGAGCAGGTCGCTGCCTGAGGCTTCGCCGCCCTGCGAGC
>JAJQFT010000010.1 GCA_021200975.1 Bacillota bacterium
CTCAATCGCTTTTTTCTATACCTTGGTCTCACATCTATTGTAACGCTACATTTTTACGCGCAGCTTTCCCGCAGGATTTCCTTCTTCAGCTTCTGGATGATCCGCTTCTCAAGCCGCGAGATGTACGACTGTGAGATTCCCATCAGGGCCGCAACCTCCTTCTGCGTTTTCTCACGGCAGCCGTTAAGGCCGTAGCGCAGGCTTACGATTTCCTTCTCGCGCTCGGGGAGTGAGCCCAGTGCTTTACGCAGCAGCATACGGTCCACATCCTCCTCCAGCCGCGCACTCACCGTGTCCTCCTGCGTGCCGAGCACATCGGATAGGAGCAGCTCGTTGCCGTCGTAGTCGGTATTGATTGGCTCATCGAGCGATATTTCCGTCTTTTGATTCGCGATGCGGCGGATGTGCATCAGGATCTCGTTCTCGATGCAGCGCGAGGCATAGGTGGCAAGGCGTATGTTCTTCTCGACGCGGTAGGTCTGGATGCCCTTGATCAGCCCGATTGTGCCGATGGAAATCAGATCCTCGATGTTGACGCCGGTATTTTCGAAGCGGCGGGCGATGAACACGACCAGCCTTAAATTGTGCTCGATGAGCTTTTGCTTCGCGCTCTCCTCCCCTGCCGCAAGCGCGAGAATCGCCTCCTGCTCCTCCGCCCCCTTCAGGGGCGGGGCAAGTACGTCGCTCCCGCCGATGTAATACACATTTTCGCACGGAATTTCGAATAACTTCAGCAGCTTTTCGATAAGTTTCATACAATTCCTCCCGTCAAAGCCGAATATTCTCCCTGGCCGATCCCCTGCGGCGCGAAGGCCACGATTGCCCGGCTTTCTCGTCCGTCGATGCGCAGCCTCTCGGGGCGCAGGCCCACAAGGAAGCCGCTTTGCCCCACGCTTTGAAAGGGAATCAGGCGCAGGCCGGGGCGCGCGGATAGCGCCGCCGCCGGATCGGCGAGCAGCTCCCTGCCAAGCCCCAGCCGCTCGCCGATTGCGGGGCTGACAACCAGCACGCCGTCGCCGGAGATGGGGTCACGCAGGACGTTGCCGGTGTCGTGCAGGGCGAAAAAGCGCATGCTTTTGCCCGCCCAGCGCAGCTCCACCCCGACGATACGGCGCGTGAGCACCCGCCCTTTCACGCATACGGCGGCGAGAAGCCCCAGCAGCAGCGCGAGAAACAGCACCGGCGCGGCCCCGACAGCGTCGAGGTAGACTGCAGCGCCGCCGAGCGCAAGGCTCAGCAGCGAGAATAGCAGCGTTCGCTTCCACGCCGCCGCGCGCACGCCGTAGGCCGCCGCGCCCAAAAGCATGAGGAAAATCCCCTGCCATAGCCGCCTGCCGAGAAAGGCGAAGCCGGGCGCTAGGCAGGCGCAGGCATACACGCCTCCCAGAGCTGCCGCAAGCGCGCAGCGCCGAAAGCCCCATGGGAAGCCCATCAGTCGGTTCGCCGCCACGAGAAGCAGAAAGTCCAGCGCCCAGTTGTACGCCAGCCAAACCTCCACATACATCCGCATCCCTCCTGTGCATACCAGTATACCGCAGGGGGATTAAAAAGGCGGTCGCAATCTTGTCCGGACGCGTCCGCAAGTTCCTCCGAAAAGCATAAAATTTCGGCAGCCTGGCAATCTGTACAGGATTTTCAGTGTAGATTTGGTCAAAACGGAGAAATTCAAAAATTTTGCAATTGAGGTGTCCAATTTTGGACACCTCAATTCTCATCGTAACAAAGCAAAAATACTACCCGGAATTTAGTAAAATCGCCGAAGTTGTTGATTTTCCAAAATAATGCTTGACACGGAACATGGACTTTTGTATAATCGAAGTGAGCAGTTCAGGTTTGGTACAGGTGTTTCACCCAGCCTGAAAGCTCTGTGCCAAATTTTTTACTTTTTGGCGCGCCAAATCTTTTACAGGAGGGGAGTCCGATGTGCTAGGGAATTTGTTTCGACTGTCCGAAACAACGCACCTACTGAAGATGAAAGGAGATACGATTTATGAAAAGGTTAAAAAGGATATTCAGCATTGTACTCGTCCTGATTCTCACGGTTTCTATTTTGACCATGCCCGCATCCGCAAGCTTGGGAACCCAATTCAAAACTGCCATCTCCAACTTCCCCACGCGCAGCACTGCATATAGCAATACGTTCGACGGCTACACCTGCGTGATTCAGCGTTTCCTGTGGGCTTATGATGACGATGGTGATAACGAGGGAACTCGTCCAATAATTGCTAGAAGCGGCGTAGATGGATATTATGGAGAGTATACGGAGCTAGCAGTAAAGACTTTCCAACTGCAAAAAGGACTTGATGTTGATGGGAAAACAGGGTCTGCTACATGGACGGAAATCGCATCGCTGCTTACCACCCTATCCACAAGTAAAACCGAAATCATAATAGGCTGCAATGGGTATGAAGTAATATATGTTATGAGGAGTTACGCAGATATCGATGTGGACTATATCTATTTCTACTATACGGGTGACACGGAGCCTGTGAAAGGCGGTTCATTTTATTCTTAGTAGTTGCTTAAATATTTGATAGGGGCATAGACGCTATTGTTCATCCGCCCCGCAGCAAAGTCTCCCCTTGCCCAGCGGGCAGGGGGAGGCGAAAGCGAAATTCTGGAAAGGAAAGAATCTCATGAAAACAAAAGCAGTTCTATGTTTGTTCCTAACCGCGTTGCTTGTACTTTCGGCCTGTCAGGCAACGCCGGAAAAGGTGGTCGTGAGCAAAAACGACGGCGAATTCGAGGCAAATGTAACCATTTCTGCGGACGCAACCAATTCCCCGGATGCGACACAGGACGTGAACTATAACGAAATCTTTTCCTCCACCGACGGAAGCGTGGGGTTCCAATTTGCCATTGAAGAAACCGTGACGGCCGCCAATATGCCTGTGCTTTTGGTAGAGCCGCATTTTTTAACGAACGAGGATGCCGAGCGGATGGCCTACGTGCTGTTCGGTGAAAGCGGGGAATTCTATGATGTTCTCGGTGACTATCCATGGACGGTGGACGAACTGGAGGAAGCCATTGGAATTCTGGAAGCTCTTTTGGATGCGGACTATTATATCTCTGTCATGGGACAAACCTCCCAAAGTGACATGGAAGCTTCGCGGGCGACGCTGGAGAAGCAAATCGCGAACTTGCGAGAGCTGCTTCCCTCCGCGCAGGAGAGCAGCGAATTCAGCGGCTTTGAATTTCGTTCGCAGCTTTACTATTACTATACCGCAGAGGAGATTGCGGAAATGAGTGAATCGCGCCTTCAATCCGCAATCGAGGATCTGCACGATGGATTCGTTGCCCGCGTTGTATCCAACCAATTAAGCTATCGATATGATATATCCACACGGCACAAAAGCGACTACAACTACAATGACGTTTGGGTGCAGCTGTGGGAGCCCAGCTCCGGTCTCACCCTTGCTAGCAATACATACACTAAAGAGTATTACCACAGTTTGATTTGCAGCCGCGGTGAGCCGGCCACGCAGGAGCAGGTGGAGGCCGTGCGAGAGCAGGCGCTCGAGCTGCTGAATTCGCTGGGGCTAGGGGAATGGTATATTGCGTCCTGCGAGAGCAAAACACTTTCGTGCGGGCATACAGTCGTATCGGTCA
>JAJQFT010000097.1:0-1859 GCA_021200975.1 Bacillota bacterium
GTGATCTCCGGCCTACGATATGAAAAAAAGTAACAAGCTTACAGTCGCCCATCGGTTTGGCTACGCCATGGGCGACTTTGGCGGGACGATGACCTTTTCCATCGTGGGAAGCTTTTTGACGCGCTACTATGTAAACGTTGCGTTGATAGATACTGCGGTCATCGCGGCTATGACCCTTATCTGGAAGACATTAGATGCAATAAGCAACCCTGTTATGGGCGTGATCATGGACAAGGCCTTCCTTAAGTCAAAAAACCCAAGGGGAAAGTTCCGTCCGTGGATGCTTAGAGCCACTCCGCTGCTGGCTATAACGGCTATCCTCCTGTTTACAGCCCCAAGTATGGTCAACGGCGCTTCCAGACTGGTGGTAGTGTTTGTGACATACTTGATGTATGAAGCGGCATATACTATGTTTAATATTCCTTATGGGAGCCTGTTATCTGCTATGTCCGGAAATTCGGAGGAAAGAGCCAAGCTCTCGTCGGCCAGAGGACTCGGCGCCAGAGTAGCAGGCACACTGCCCCAGATATTCTTTCCTATTATCATAACCCGATTCAGTGCCGAACCGGCTTTGGGTTATGCAACGGGCGTAACGCTGTGCGCTGCCATAGGTTTTGTATGCTGCCTCATGTGCTGCGTTTTTACCGAAGAACGATATCTGCCAACGAACAATAATGCGAACAATTCTATCCACATCAAGGATATATTGGAGGTCTTTAAGAACAACAAGGCATTTCTGGCAATATGCATTTATACCATCTGCACAACTGCGCTTCAGTCAATCACAGCAACTATCGGAACATACATGTATTCAGATGTATTTGGAAACCTTGAAATAATGAGTATAGGCAGCATTGTATCGCTTGTGCTTAGCGTAATATTCATGATATTCTCTTCAACGCTAAGCATAAAAATGGGTGTTGAGCGGCTTATACGCCATAGCCTTTTGTGGAGCGCCGCTTTATACCTGGTTTTATTTGCGGTTTGCGCAATTTTGTCTGTAAATGTGTGGGTCTATATAATTGTTAGTTCATTGGCTATGGCGGCGTTGTCGCTCAGCGGTACAATGCAGTGGGGTCTTGTTGGAGAATCAATAGACTATAATGAGTATCTAACAGGTAAGCGCACTGAAGGCTCTATATATGGTACGTTTAATATGATAAGAAGACTGGGACAGGCAATAGGCGGCTCTTTTGGAGTAGCGATTTTAGGGGCCGTAGGATACGATGCTGTGGCTGCGGACGCAGGACTTGCACAAAGCGACGCCACACTACTGGGCATTAAGGCTTTGTGCCTGTTTCTCCCTGCTATATTTTCCGTTGGGGCATGGGCAGCCTTTAAGTTTGTTTGGAATATTACCCCAGAGCTTAGAAGCAAAATTTCAAAAGAGAAAATTAGATCATAATAGCTTTAGCTTTAAAAATCGTATCCCGTGCTTTCTGAAAATAATTTCAGCGACTATTGTAAAGCTTTATAATTAACGATCTGGTTGTGGTGTATAGGATTGTGAAATAGCCTGTACTGCTTACATTACATTTGGATCGCAAATTTGTTGCATAAGGAGCTAGCATATGAGGGAATACAGTATTATGGACAGCACTGGTGCCGTGGCAAAGATCCTACCGGAAAAAGGCGCAACGGTCACAAGCTTTAATGTTGGTGGCAGGGAGTACCTTTACTGTGACCGAGATAACCTAGCCTCGTCTGAGCGGCCACGCTGTGGGATACCTTTTCTTTTTCCTGCTTTTGGACGCTTTCCGGAAGATGGGTTCGTATGGGAGAATAAGCACTACCCAATGGAGATACACGGCTTTGCACACACATCGTCATGGCGTGTACTTGACTGGGAGAAGAATACG
>JAJQFT010000097.1:1869-3587 GCA_021200975.1 Bacillota bacterium
CTGCTTGTTGAGTTGCTGTCCGACAATGTCACGAGGAAACTCTACCCGTTTGATTTCAAAGTAAGACTTCAATTTTCAATAAGAAACGGTACCCTTGCGATAAACCAGGTTTACGAGAATACAGGGGAGAAGAGAATGCCGTTTGCTTTTGGATTCCATCCCTATTGGCTTGTTCAGGACCCGGAAACCGCTGCTGTTGAGACTCTGGAGCTTGGCGGCGGTGCAAGCAAATTCTTGACCCTATCGTTTCCTGAGGGGCAGGAACAGGGAGCTGTTAGTGTCGATAATGCCGCAGAGTATGCGATACTAGATGTGGGTGGAGGCAAGCGCGTCCGATGCAGGTTTGACAGCAGCTTCACCAGACTGACTGTTTGGAGCGTAAAAAATAAGGGGTTCATATGCATTGAGCCGATAAACAGTTCCCCTAATGGCATTGCAACAGGCGACTGTTATTACCTGGAATGTAGAGAGAGTAAAACGGCATTTGTGAGCTTTGACGTCGTATAGCATGAATTTGTAAATCTTGCTGGATGAAAATGCGGTTTGCTATCTTGCACCTGGCAATATCTAAGAGCGGCTATCACAGCCGCTCTTTTTTATGCCTATTTTCAGCTGATCTACTTAAGGACAACGAGATAATGACCAAGACGTTCATGGACAACGCGGAATGTGCCGGTTGCAAAATCGACAGGTGTTGAGTACAATTATATTTATGGTGCAAAGCGGAAGGGCACAACGAAAATCGTGGCGCGGGAGGCTCCGAAATATGGAATATATATGGTGTTTTATAGCGGCGTTGGGAGCAGGGGTCGGAACAGGACTGGCCGGACTCTCGGCGGCAACGGTCATGGTTCCGATCATGATCGTTTTATGCCCGACATTTGCCGGGGAGACAGGCGCATACCACGCGACAGCCATTGCGCTGGCCTCCGATATTCTCGGTTCGGCATTTACGACGTCTATTTATATCAGGCACAAAAATATAGACCTGAAACGCGGTTGGATAATGCTCGTCTGTGTCATAGGTATGTGCATAGCAGGGAGCTTCGCCGCGTTTGAAGTGGGAAATGTCGTCCTCGGAGGATTCTCGCTGTTTTTGTGCGTGGGGATCGGCATCCGTTTCCTGCTGAAACCGGACACATCCCGTGAAAACACGGTGAGCCAGGGCGCCAGTCTTGATGCAAAGGGTATTCTCATTTCGCTGTTTTTCGGACTTACCATTGGCTTTGGCACCGGGTTCGTAGGCTCCGGCGGAGGAATGATGATGCTAGTGGTCTTTACCGCTTTCCTGCGGATGGCTCGCAAAACCGCTGTCTGCACCAGCACCTTTATTATGACCTTCACCGCGTTAATAGCCTTTGTCAGCCATTCGCTTATTGACGCAACGATCATTCTGAATGATTGGCAGATACTGGTACTCTGTATTGTGACAGAATCTGCCGCGTCGATCATTTCCGCAAGGTTTGCAAACCGTGTAAACAGCCGCGTTGTTGGACTGGTCACTGGGGTGGTCCTAACGGTCATTGGCGTTGTGATGCTTGCTATCAATTATAGGACGCAGATCGTTTCTCTGTTTTGCTGATGCAGCGGCATTTGCAGCTACAGGCGATCGCTGCGGTATATTGCAGAAAATCGAAAATGAAGCTTTGGAGAAGCAGCAATGAAAAATGTGTATGCTGGCCACTGAATAAAGAATAACCCGGCAGCACCCAAAATGG
>JAJQFT010000060.1:0-16867 GCA_021200975.1 Bacillota bacterium
ACTCAATCGCTTTTTTCTATACCTTGGTCTCACATCTATTGTAACGCTACAAAAAGTGCAAAGTTTTCCGCAGAAAGCAGTTGACAAACGCCCCCACTTTGGAATATAATAGACCGAGCAGAGGATAAAATGCGGTGAAAAGAAGAGTAGGCTGCGGACGTTTTTCAGAGAGCCCCCACGGGTGGGAATGGGGCAAACGAAAGCGGCAGAACATGGTCTTGGAGCAGGGCAGTCGAAGAGGCTGCTTCGGGTGCGCCCGTTACAGCGTTCAGAGGCAGTGCCCGGCACTGCGAACCAAGGTGGTACCGCGTCAATTTTTTGTCGCCCTTGTGAGAGCAAGGGCGATATTCTATATTTTGCAGGGAGAATTATGATTATGTGCGAAAAATGCAAGGGCAAATTCTACATCACCACGCCCATCTATTACCCGTCGGCAAAGCTGCACATCGGCCACACCTACTGCACCGTCGCGACCGACGCGATGGCGCGCTACAAACGCCTGCAGGGCTACGATGTCCTCTTCCTCACCGGCACGGACGAGCACGGCCAGAAAATTGAGGACAAGGCCAAGGAGGCCGGGGTGACGCCGCAGCAATATGTAGACAACATTGTTGCCGGGGAAAAGGGCGTGCTCGACCTGTGGAAGCTGATGAACATCTCCAATGACCGCTTCATCCGCACCACCGACAGCTACCATGTTGCCGCCATCCAGAAAATCTTCAAGAAAATGTACGATAACGGCGACATCTATAAGGGCACCTACACCGGCAAATATTGCAAGCCCTGCGAGAGCTTCTGGACGGAAAGCCAGCTGGTGGACGGCAAGTGCCCCGACTGCGGCCGCGAGGTGCAGGACGCGCAGGAGGAGGCCTATTTCTTCCGCCTGAGCAAGTATGCCGGCCGCGTGCAGGCTCTGCTGGAGAATACCGATTTTCTGGAGCCGCGCAGCCGCGTCAACGAGATGGTCAACAACTTCATCAAGCCGGGTCTGGAGGATCTGTGCGTTTCGCGCACAAGCTTCACCTGGGGCGTTCCGGTAGACTTTGACCCGGGGCACGTCGTCTACGTTTGGATCGACGCGCTTTTCAACTACATGACCGCGCTGGGCTTTGAGAACGACCGCTACGACGATTTGGAAAAATACTGGCCGGCAGACGTGCACTTTGTCGGCAAGGAGATCGTTCGTTTTCACTCTATCATCTGGCCGGCGATGCTCATGAGCCTGAACCTGCCCCTGCCGAAGAAGGTCTACGGCCACGGCTGGCTGAATTTTAACGGCGAGAAAATGTCAAAATCCCGCGGCAACGTGGTTGACCCCTATATTCTTGCCGAACGCTTCGGCGTAGACGCGCTGCGCTTCTTCCTGCTGCGAACCTTCCCCTTCGGCTCCGACGGCAATTTCACCAACGAGCTGCTGATTTCCACCATCAATACCGACCTTGCCAACGACCTGGGCAACCTCGTCAGCCGCACCACCGCCATGAGCCAAAAATACTTCGGCGGCACGCTGCCCGAGGGCGGCGAGAGCGCCGCGCTGGACGAGGAGCTTTCGCTTCTCGCCGCCGAGGTCGTGCAGAAATACGAGCAGGCGATGGATGGCTTCCAGTTCTCCGTCGCGCTCGGCGAGGCCTTCCGCCTGATTGGCCGCGCCAATAAATATATCGACGAAAACGCCCCCTGGGTGCTGGCCAAGCGCGAGGAGAGCAGGCCCCGGCTGCTCGCCGTGATGAAGAATCTGTGCGAGTGCATCCGCATCGCGGCCATCCTCGTAAGCCCCGTGATGCCGGATTCGGCGCAGAAAATTTTCGACCTGCTCGGCGTCCCGGCGGACGGCCGCGTATGGGATTCGCTTCGCTACTGCGCGCTCGGCGCATGGCAGACAAGCGTCGGCGCGCCGCTGTTCCCGCGCATCGACGTGGAGAAGGAGCTTTCCGCGCTGGAGGAGCTGACGAAGCCGCCGGTTCCCGCGCTTCAGGTCGAGCCGCTCAGCCCTGAGCGCGTGGATTTCGACACCTTCTGCAAATCCGACCTGCGCGCTGTAAAGGTCAAGGCCTGCGAAAGCGTCAAAAAGAGCGAGAAGCTCCTCTGCTTCACGCTCGACGATGGCACCGGCGTCGACCGGCAGATCCTCTCCGGCATCGCGAAGTACTACAAGCCCGAGGAGCTGGTCGGCAAGACCCTTGCCGCGGTCGTCAACCTGCCGCCGCGCAAAATGATGGGGCGCGAATCGTGCGGGATGCTTCTTTCCGCCGTCCACACCGAGCACGGTGAGGAGCGCCTCAATCTCCTCATGCTCAGCGACACCATCCCCGCCGGCGCAAAGCTGTGCTAGGCGTTCTCTCTTCCCCGCTGTTCAAAAAGCCCACTGTCTACGCTGCGACAGTGGGCTTTTTCCGGGTTCTATAATAAATGAATTTTGCCCCGCTCCAAAATTTGGAGCGGGGCAAAACATAGGAAGTGTAAGTTACTTGCGAACCTTATCCAGCGCAGTGGCCAGAATGGGGGTGGCTACTGTGTGGGTGATGATTTCGGGAATCATGAAGGTGCCGTTATAAATGGCGGAGAACATCCATGCGCCGTACCGGTTGACAATGTGGGTGGGGTCGTCGGCGTACCACTCCAAATCCAGCGCATACCAGACCACAGCGCCGGAGAAGATGTGGCACAGGTACCGCAGCAGCGTCACCAGCAGCGTACCCAGCACAGCGGCAATAATCAGATTGGTTCGGCTGTTTTTGGTGAAGGACACATTCCGGAAGCAGCCCGCCAGGCCCAGCAGGGTGAAAGGCAGGATGTAATCTGTCAAAATGCAAATCACAATGCCCATGGCATCCGGAATCCATGTCACGTTATTCAGCCCCAAAAGAAGCTGAATCAGGGAGTGGACGAAGCCTGCCGCCAGTCCGGTCTTGATACCCCGCCGCAGGGACAGCAGGATGATGGGGCACATACTGAGCATGGTCACGGAGCCGCCATAGGGGGCCTCCCAGATTTTGAGCATACTCAGTACCGTTGCCAGCGCGATCATAATGGCGCTTTCCGTGAGAATGCGAGTTTTCTCGCTTACTTTGTTTGCCATTTCCGCAAACCTCCAAAAAAATTCGCATTGCGACCGTCTTGGTGCAATGCGAGCCGGGTGGCGTCCCATATCTGCATCTTTCCCTCCGACGGAATTACCCGTATCAGGTTCACGGGTCTGTGCGCGCAGCACACTCTCAGCCGGTTTGCCGGCTCCCCGAAGACAATTCGTTTTGCGTGGAGCTATTGTAGCATAGTTTGTCAAAATTGTCAATACTTTGTCCATTATTCGCTGCCATATTTCAGCGCGGCGAGCGCTTGCGCCACTATTTCCGCCGCGGCGAGCGCCTGCGCGTGGCTATCCCCGGCGGAGCCGATTTCGAGCAGCAGGCTGCCCGGTGTCAGATCCATGTTCAGCCGGTAGGCAGATAGATTGACGTAGCGCGTGATGCCCGGCGCGTCGCGCTCCAGCATGGCAGCGAGCTTCAGCCCCAGGCCGAGATTCTCCTCCCAGTTCGGGCAGCTGCCGCCCGAGGCGTCTGTGCCAACGAGGATCATCACCCTTGCGGTAGAAACGCCATGGATGGTCGTCGCCGTGGACATTTGGCTCCCGTCCGAAAGCTCGGCGGCGTCGCGGTGTATGTCCAGCACCACGCGGATGCTGGGATAGTCGCTCAGGTACTGCTCGATGCTGCTGCGCGCATCACTGTACGAGCCGCTGTAGGAGGGATAATCGTGCAGGCTGCGGTCGTGAATCACGCCAATTCCCGCCGCCTCCAGGATCTCCGCCACCCGGTCGCCGATGGAGAGCATATTGTACCCTTCGTCGAGCGTGCGGTAATCGGTGTCCTCCACGTAGCTCTCCCCCTCGGCGCGGGTGTAGCTCTCCGTCGCGTGCGTATGTACGATCAGCACCGTCGGCTCCTCAATCGTCAAATCCCAGGAAAGCGGCGCGGTCAGCAGCTGTGCAATGTCCGGCCGGTAGCTGCACCCATAGCGAACCGGCACCGTCTCTGCATCCGCCTGCGTGAAGCTCGGCCTTTCCGGCTCTGTCGGCGCGGCAGGCGTTTCCTGCGTCTGCGCGCTCGCCTCCGTTTCGTCCGGCTCGCTGCCCTGCTCGCTTGGAACCTGCTCCTCCACAAGCTGTGCCACGCGCCCCGTTTGGACATAGACGAGCCACGAGAGCAGCTGCGGATTCTCCGCCAGCGCCGCAAGCGGCTGAAAAAATCCCCCGCCGGCAAGGCGGAGGACAATCGAAAGCGCAATGCTCGCCGCCCCCGAGCGGAGTGCAAGCCGCTGCTGATCCATAAAATTCCCCTCCGGTACAGTCGTGTAGTCGAAAAGAAGCGAAAAGTCGAATATCGGCGCTTTGTTTCTTTTTGGGAGGATGCGGGGGCAGCCTCCCATGCCGAAGGTTATTTATTTAAGTTAAGGAAGCTCAGGGCCTTTTCCACCTCGGGCGGGTCTTCAGCTCGGCGCGCAGCGTGTGAAAAAAATCCGTGAGCAGCGCCTGCGACTCCTCCTCCAGGAGCCCCGCCTCCACGCTGGGGCGGTAGGGAAAATCCATCTCAAAGAGGTTACATACCGACCCGCACGCGCCCGTCTTGCCGTCCCTCGCGCCGTAGACAAGGCGCGCGATGCGCGCGTTCGCGATTGCCCCGGCGCACATTGGGCAAGGCTCCAGCGTGACGTAGAGCGTGCATTCCCACAGCCGCCAGCCGCCCAGCGCGCGGCAGGCCGCGTCGATGGCCTCTATTTCCGCGTGGCACAGGGCGTTCTTCGCCGTTTCACGGCGGTTTCTCCCCTCGCCGACGATTTCGCCCCGGCGGGCAATCACGCAGCCCACGGGCACCTCGCCCTCGGCCGCCGCCTCCCGCGCCAGCGCCAGCGCCCGGCGCATGAAATCCAAATCCTCCAAGACTCTTCCCCCTTTCCCATAGAGTAGCAGATTTTTGCGGGAAAGTAAAGGGGAAAATCGTTTTTCCGCCTCGCGGCGCGCTACTCCTCCCCCACCAGCGCGGTCAGCAGCAGCTCCAGCTCCTGCGCGGTAAATGGCTGCTCCGGGCGGCGGGAAACCAGCCTTCGCGCATCCGTCAGCACAGTCTCAAAGCTCTGTGCGGCGGCGGCCGCGTCCTCCGGCGCGCGCACACTCCCCTTGAGCAGGTAATCGGTCGTCACGCCGAACAGCTCCGACAGCCGCACCACCAGCTCCAGCGGCGGCTCACGCCGCCCCTGCTCATACATCCCCACGGCGCTGGGGCTCACATCCAGCCGCTGCGCCAGCCCCTGCTGGCTCCACCCCTCGCGCCGCCGCAGGGCGGCGATCCTCGCTCCAAGCATCTTCCTTCCTCCCTTTGCCCAAAGTATAGCAAATCCCGGCGACGAAATCGGGGGAAATCGGGCGGCTACACATTTCGACGGACACCGCACAAAATGTGTAGTATAATCGTCCTTGGCAAGGAATGGAAAATTTGGTGGAATTTGTCGATTTTGTTCGAGGAGGAATGCTTATGGAGGTCTATCTGGATCCATTGTACTACGATTATCAGGCGCAGCCGCCGGCCGGCCGCTGCCCGGACTGCGGCGGGGAGCTCTATGCGCCCAGCCGGGTCTGCCTTCGCTGCCGGAGGGATGCGCCATGACGCTTGCCGAGATGAGCGCGGACTACGAGTATTCCGCCCGGCTTCTGCGCGGCCGCCTGCGCGACCTTCGCAAGCTGCTTCAGGCCGCCTCCACCGGTGAGGAGGCTTGGCACATCCGCCGCCGCATCGCCGAGCTTACGCCCATGCTGACGCAGATGAACGAGCTTGCCGAGCTGACAAAGCACTATTACGACCGGGGGTATTACCGCAATGCGAAATACACTCTTTGACGGCTACGAAGGCCCCCGCCTGCCGCGCGAGGTGCAGCTGCGGCGGCTCAAGCGCGTCATCGCCGCCGAGCTGAGCGCGTGCCAGCGTGAGGTTCTGGTTTCCTATTACTTTGGCGGCAAGACCATTCCCCAGATCGCCGCCGAGCGCGGTGTGAACAAAAGCACCGTCTGCCGCACCCTGCGCCGTGCGGAAAATCGCATCCGCCGCTGCCTGCGATATTAGAGAAACGCCTCTTTTTCTTCTTTACTTTTTCCCAAAAATCTGCTATTCTATGGAATAAAGAGGTGGGGATAATGAAGGCAAAGAAATTGGCGCTGCTCGCGCTTTTCACTGCAATCGCCCTGACCATCTACGTCATCGAGGCGCAGATTCCCATCCCCATCCCCCTGCCGGGTGTCAAGCTGGGGCTGAGCAATATCGTCACAGTGTTCACCGTGTTCGCCTTCGGCCCCGCGGAGGGCGCGATGGTGCTTGCCTGCCGTATTTTTCTGGGCGCGGTGTTCGCGGGCAATTTCAGCTCGATTCTCTATTCCGCCGCAGGCGGCGCCTGCGCTATCGTGATCACCGTGCTGCTGCGCCGGGTGCTGCGCCGCCGCGAGATCTGGGTCGCGGGCGTGCTGGGTGCGGCGGCTCACAATTTTGGGCAGGTCGCCGTTGCCGCCGCATTGCTTGGCAGCGGCGGGGTTTGGGCCTACCTGCCCATTTTGTGTGCGATCGGCATGGTTTGCGGGCTGTTTACCGGGGTC
Organism: Bacillota bacterium; assembly: GCA_021200975.1. Taxonomy (GTDB): domain Bacteria; phylum Bacillota; class Clostridia; order Oscillospirales; family Oscillospiraceae; genus Faecousia. The sequence goes on from JAJQFT010000060.1 coordinate 6,638, forward strand.
TGCGCCCAGTTGTTGGTGAATCGGGGAGAAAAGCTTTGGAAAATTACCTGAATCCGAAAATGTCCGCCGCGCAGGTGGACGCCATTTCCAGCCTCGGCCTCGCGCACGTAGGCGATGGCGTGTACGAGCTGCTCTGCCGCAGCTATCTGGCCGAGCACGGCGACCACACACTGAAAAATCTGCATTCACACACGATTTCCCTTGTCAATGCGCCCGCGCAGGCGCGGTTTGCGGCGCGGCTGCTGCCGCAGCTTTCCGAGCGCGAGCTGGCCTACTACCGCCGCGGCAGGAACGCCCACACCCACGCCGCGCCCAAATCCGCCACCGCGCGCGAGTATTCGATGGCCACGGGGCTGGAGGCGCTTTTTGGCGCGCTGTACCTGCTGGGCGAAACCGCGCGCCTGAACGAGCTGTTTATCCGGATGATGGAGGAAGACGATGGCATTTGACGCAACCTATATGGCCTGCGTGCTGGACGAGCTCCGCGCGCTGGAGGATGTGCGCGTGGAGAAGCTCTATCAGCCGAGCCGCGATACCGTCGTGCTGCTGTGCAAGCACCGCGGCGGCCGCGCGCGGCTGCTGATTGCCGCCAGCCCCTCCGCCCCGCGCCTGCACCTTACGGCGGCCGCGCCCGAAAATCCGCCCCAGCCGCCCATGTTCTGTATGCTCCTGCGCAAGCACCTCACCGGCGCGCGGCTGGTGGGCATCGAGCAGGGGTATCTCGACCGCTGGGCCCGCCTGCGCTTCTCGTGCATCGACGAGCTGGGCGACCGGGTGGAAAAGTCGCTCGTCGCAGAGCTGATGGGGCGCACCTGCAACCTCTACCTGCTCGCCCAGGATGGGCGCATCCTCGATTGCCTGCGGCGCATCGGCCTCGGCGAGAGCGCGAAGCGGCAGGCGCTGCCGGGGCTATACTACCAGCCGCCGGAGCCGGTGGAAAAGCGCGACCCGCGGCAGCTGTGCGAAGCCGACCTCGCGGCGCTTCTCGCCGCGCCGGGCGCGGATGTGCTGGCCGACCGGCTGATGGATACGCTTGGCGCGCTCAGCCCGCTGGTCTGCCGCGAGGCGGCGCTCTATGCCGCCGGGGATGTCGATGCGCGCCTTTCCGGGCGCGACCCGGCGCCGCTGGCGCAGGCGCTGTGCCGATTCTTTTCGGAATATATGTCGCGGCCGAGGCCCTGCTACGCCCTTGACGCGGCGGGAAAAATCCGGCAGTTTGCCTTCTGCCCCATCCGTGAATACGGCGAGTGCCGCGAAGCCGAGAGCTTCAGCGCTCTGCTCGACGAAATCTATTCCGGCAGGGAGCGCGCGGACGCGCTGCGCCAGAAAAGCCAGGCCGTCCGCAAAACGGTGCAAAACGGCATTGCGCGCCTGACACGCAAGATGGCCGTGCAGGAGCGCGAGCTTGCCGCCACGCACGACCGCGAACGGCTCCGCCAGCTCGGCGACATCGTCACGGCGAACCTGCACCGCATCCGGCGGGGGCAGACGCTGCTGCAGGCAGCGGATTTCTACGACGAGAGCGAGCCGCTTGTGGAGATTCCGCTCTCCCCCACCCTCAGCCCGCAGGCCAATGCCGCAAAATACTACAAGGATTATTCCCGCATGAAGACCGCCGAGAAGGAGCTGACGCGCCAGCTTGCAATTGCCGCGCAGGAGCTGGACTACCTGCGCTCGGTGCTGGACGAGCTGAACCGCGCCGCCTCCGAGGCGGATCTCGAGGAAATCCGTCAGGAGCTGCACAGCGGCGGCTACCTGCGCGCCGAGGGCGCGCGGGGCGGGAAAAAGGCGGTGAAAAGCGCAGCAATGCGCTTCGTTTCGACCGACGGCATTCCCATCCTTGTGGGAAAAAACAACCGGCAAAACGAGGAGCTGACCTTTTCCCTCGCCCGCAAGGGCGATATTTGGCTCCACGCCCAGAAGCTGCACGGCGCGCATGTCCTCATCGCCTGCGGCGCCCAGCCGGTGCCGGATGATACCGTCACCCAGGCGGCGCAGCTGGCCGCCTACTATTCCGAGGCCTCCGGCGGGCAGAATGTAAGCGTGGATGTCACGCCGGCGCGTCAGGTCAGGAAGCTGCCCGGCGGCAAGCCCGGTATGGTCATCTATCACAGCTATCGCACCGTCGTGGTCAATCCCTATCCGGATATTCGCCGCGATGCGCTCAATCAGGAGAACTAGTATGAAAATTCGTTTGCAGCACCGGAAATGGTTCCTTCTTGCGCTCGTCTGCCTGTGCCTTTTCTGCTTCCCGGCGCGCGCTGAGGAGGCGGAGGAAGCCGAGACGGCCGGAATCCGCGCCTATGGCACGGGCTACGAGGACTTTTCCTTCCTGTTCGATGGCGACGACCGCAGCTACTTTGCCAGCGAGGGCAGCGTGGAGCTGACAATCGAAAGCGACACGCCCTTCGCCGGGCTTTACCTCAAGCTGGACGCGCCCTGCGGGGCGTATGAAATCACGGTTTCCGGGAGCGGCGAAACGCTCACCGCCGGTACCGCGGGCTTTCTGCACGAATATGTGGCGCTGAGCGAAACGAGCAGCGTCACCATCTGCTGGGACGGCGCGGTTTCGCTCAGCGAAATCATGCTCCTTCCCGGCGGCGAGCTTCCGGCCGATGTGCAGGTCTGGCAGGAGCCGCTCGAGGGTGCGGCGGATTTACTGCTCCTTGTCGCCCAGCCGGGAGATGACCAGCTCTTTTTTGCGGGGCTTCTGCCGCTCTATGCCGCGCGCGGCGTGGGCGTGCAGGTCGTGTACCTGTCGGACGCACGGAACCTCACCAATCTGCGCGTGCACGAGGCGCTTGACGGCCTGTGGGCGAGCGGCATAACCGTTTACCCCGTGTTCGGCGAATTTGAAACCTTCCTCACGGACGATTTGGACGCCACCTATGCCCGGCTGGAAAATCTGGGGCATTCGCGCAAGGAGCTGGAGGAATTTGTTGTGGAGAATCTGCGCCGCTTTTGCGCGCAGGTCGTCGTGACTCATGGCGAGAGCGGCGAATACGGCTGCGGGCTCAGCATGGTCTGCGCCGATTTGGCGAAGGCCAGCGTTTCCCTTGCTTCCGATGCGGAATTTGGCATCGCCTCCGCCGAGACGTATGGGCTTTGGCAGGTCAGCAAGCTCTATCTGCTCGATGCGCAAAGTCCCGATGTTCTCCTCCCGCTCGACGAGCCGCTTGACGAGCTCGGCGGCCTTACGCCCTTCGCTGTGTCGCAGGCGCTTGCCTATCCCTGCCACATTTCGCAGAAATGGACATGGTATCCCGAGTGGCTGAATTCCTCATCCACCGCCGCCGGGCTCGAAAGCTGGCGGACGGATTGCTACGCGCTTGCCTTCTCCGCCGTCGGGGAGGATGCGGGCGGGAACGACCTGCTGGAAAACATTGCCGAGCTGCATGCCGACCGCCTCGCGCGGGAGGAAGCAGCGCGCTTAGAGCAGGAGCGGCTCGAGCAGGAGCAGCTGGAGCAGGAACGTATGGAACAGGAACGGCTTGAGCAGGAACAGCTCGAGAAGGAACGCTTGGAGCAGGAGCAGCTCGAGCGCGAGGCCTCCATAGCGGCTGCCGCCGCGGCAGCGCAGGAGAGCCGGGACAGCCTTGCCCCGCTCGTGGCGCTTCTGGCGCTGCTTGTCCTGCTTCTGCTTGCCGCTGTCGCCGCCCTGTGCCGCCGCAGAAAGAGATAGGACGTCCCCTCGCCCGGCCGCTTCCCGCCGCATATGCGCAGCCCTTGCCGGTGCAGAAAAAATTTCTGATTTTTTGAAAAAAAGGCTTGCATTTTTCCCCGATTTGTGCTAGAATAGCTGAGCATTTAGGAAGTGCGTATGCGCCAGTAGCTCAGTTGGATAGAGTGACTGACTACGAATCAGTAGGTCGGGGGTTCGAGTCCCTTCTGGCGTACCAAAAAGCAGCCCTTTGGGGGCTGCTTTTTGTTCTTCCGGGCAGAATTTGGGGGTCAGGCGTTTGTGCCTGGCCCCCAAATTACATCGCTTCGGTTTTTTCCATGGGCGGGCGCCCCGGTGCTTAGCGATAGCCGTAGCCTTTATGCCGGTAATAGTATGCCCGGTCCTTGCTCCGGGTATTATTCTGGATTACGCCGAGGATCTTGCTCCCGCTTTTTTCAAGCTGCTGCACCACATCCTGCACCTGCTTGATGCGCAAATTCCTGTCGCTCATCACCAGCATAGTGCCGTCGCAGTAGGGCGCGACGACCGCCGCGTCGATCACCTCACCCAGCGGCGGCGTATCGACAATGATAAAATCGTAGTGATTGCGAAGCTCCTCCAGCAGCGCCGGAAAATATTTTCCGTTTAGCAGCTCCACAGGATTGGGCGGATATTTCCCGGCGAACATAATCTGCAGGGTTTCGTGCTGCGTTTTGTAAATACACTCCCCCAGGCTGTTCATGCCCGTCAGCATTTCGCTCAGGCCGACAACGTTCTTCGCCGTTGTATCTCTGCCCGCCATGACGGATTTTCGCATGTCTGCGTCGATCACCAGCACACGCTTGTTCAGCTCCGCCAAGCTCTTGGCGAGGTTCAGGCAGATGGTCGTCTTTCCCTCGTTCTCCCGGCAGCTCGTCACCGCTACGACGTGAATATCCTTGCCGCAGAACAGCAAATTTGTCCGAAGCACCTTGTATGCCTCCTGCACGGGGTAGCTTCGTTCCCCCTGCAATTTGAGCCTAATGCTTTCCATGCTGCTTGTCCGCCTCCTTTTCGCTGGCCGCGCTGCTATACCGGTATGCGCTGTAGTAGCCATAGCCTTTCTTCTCCGCCTGCTTCACATTGGGGATTTCCCCCAGAATGCTCAGGCCCACATACCGCTGAATATCCTCCTCTGTGCAAATGCGGTCGTCCAGAAGGAAGGCAATCAGAAAGGCAGAATAGCACAGCACCGCCGCAATCGCGCCAATTAACAGGTAAGTCGTCAAGCCGGTCACATTGCAGGGCTTTTCCTCCAGTGTCCCCTTTTCGTAGAAATTTACCTGCTGGAATCCCATTGCCTCCGTGATTTTTTCCTGCCCGATTTCACATAGCGTATCGACAATGGTTTTCGCCTCCTGCGGCGTATCCGCCTCCACCGTTACCTCCAGGATTCTGGTATCGTCCGGGTTCGAGGTGGAAATCGCCTCGGTCAAATCCTCATAAGAGGCATCCAAATTCAGGGTGCTGATTACCTCGTCAATAACCGCGTGGCTTTTCAGCAGATATGTGCAGTCATTGACCACATTGAGCGCAAGCGAAAAGTCGGAGGAGGTACCGGAGCTGGAGCTGTCCTCGTCCTGGCGCAGGATATACAATGTCGCCGTGGAGGCATAGCGCGGGACGAACGTCAGCTGCACAGCGGCTGCCGCCGCGCCGCTTGTCAATACGGCCGCCAGAAGGAGCGCCCAGAGTCGCCGGGTAAAAATACCCCATAAATCCCGTAGAGTGACGATTCGCGCGGTTGATCTATAGTCTGTTGCTTCCATTGGCGTTCTCCTCGCTTGAATTGCTGTGCAGTATTTGGAGCGCATTGCCCCGGCAGAGGGCCTCCGTGTATCCTTCCCCGTAGTTTTTCAGAAGGTATCGGTAGCCGTTTTTCCATCCGGGCGGCCGCTTTGTAAGGTCGTGCGCATCCGTGGCCACCATGTCGGCCATATGATTGGCAAGAAGGATTCTGGCACGTCTGGCGAGCCGCCAGCCGAACCCGCCGCCCGGCGATTGAATATCCACCTGCACCACGACGCCGTTTTCCCGCAGCTGCCGGATGTCTTGCAAACCGGCAGCCAAGCCGGCATAGCGCTCCGCGTGCGCCAGAATGGGGATATATCCCGCGCTCAGAATGCACTCCAGGCCGGTAACAATTCCTCTTCCGCTTTCCCTCTCCGAGAAATCCACCAGCACGTAACGCGTGCGGTTAATGGTTCGGCAGCGCCCATCCTCCAGCCAGCGGATGCAGCCCTTGCTGTAGCGCAGCTCATTCCCAAGGGAAACCTGTAGCGCGGGATATTGCCGCCTCACATATTCCTGCAGTACGCTGTAAGCATCGTTGATTCTCTCGAAGTTATCGCCAAAATACCCCGGGTGGAAATGGGGCGTCAGGCAGACCGCCCGAACCCCGTCGGCATAGGACGCATCTATCATCTGCCGCATTTCGGCTTCCGTTTTTGCGCCGTCATCCACGCCGTAGAGCGCATGAATATGTAAATCTGCAAATTCCATCTCTACTCCTTTCGCCAGACCACGCGGTTCACGATTCCCATGTAGGACTGAATGATTTTGACTGCCCGGCCTGACACATCCTCATCCACATAGTCCGGCACCGGCGTTCCATAAATGCCATCATGGTGAAGCTGGACCGCCGTTTCCACTCCGCGGAGCAGGGAGCTTTCGTCAATACCAGCCAGCACAAAGCAGCCCTTTTCCATCGCCTCGGGACGCTCCGTAGAGGTGCGGATACATACAGCGGGGAACGGATGCCCCACCGAGGCAAAGAAGCTGCTCTCCTCTGGCAATGTCCCGCTGTCTGACACCACTGCAAATGCATTCATTTGCAGGCAATTGTAGTCGTGAAAGCCTAGCGGCTCGTGGGCAATCACCCGCCTGTCCAGTACAAGGCCTGTGCTCTCTAGCTGCTTCTGAGAACGGGGATGACAGGAATACAGAATGGGGATATCATACGTTTCGGCCAATGAATTGATGGCATGAAACAGAGACCGAAAGTTTTTCACCGTGTCGATATTCTCCTCCCGGTGGGCGGAGAGCAGGATGTACCGCCCCTTCTCCAGCCTCAGGCGGGTATGGATGTCGCTGTGCTCTATTTCCGGCAGATTGCGGTGCAGCACCTCGGCCATTGGTGAGCCGGTCACAAAGGTGCGCTCTTTGGGCAGGCCGCATTCATGCAGATACCGTCTGGCGTGTTCTGAGTAGGCCATATTTACATCCGAAATGATATCCACGATGCGGCGGTTTGTCTCCTCAGGCAGGCACTCGTCCTTGCAGCGGTTTCCCGCTTCCATGTGAAAAATGGGGATATGCAGCCGTTTGGCAGCAATTGCGGACAGGCAGGAATTGGTGTCGCCCAAAATCAGCAGCGCATCCGGTTGGATCTGGCGCATCAGCTTGTAGGAGCAGTTGATGATATTGCCGATGGTTGCGCCTAAATCATCTCCTACCGCATCCATGTAGACCTCCGGCGCATCCAGCTTCAAATCGTGAAAGAAGACGCCGTTCAGGTTGTAATCGTAGTTCTGTCCGGTATGCGCCAAAATGGTATCAAAATAGCGCCGACATTTGCGGATAACCTCCGACAGGCGGATGATCTCCGGCCGTGTGCCCACAATAATCAGCAGCTTCAGTTTTCCGTCATTCCGGAACGAAACATCTGTATAGTCCAGTTTAAGTCTCATCTGCTTTTTCCTCCACTGGCTCCGCAAAGGTGTCCGGTCTGCGCGGATTGAATGCTTCATTTGCCCACATGACTGTGACCAGATTCTCCGTCTGGGAGAGGTTGATAATATTGTGCGTATACCCGGGCAGCATATGAACCGCTTCCATCTTATCCCCGGACACCTCAAACTCCAGGACTTCATCCGTCCCCAGCTTTCGCTCCTGAATCAGCCCGTGACCAGAAACGACAATGAAAAACTCCCATTTGCTGTGGTGCCAGTGCTGTCCCTTTGTAATGCCAGGCTTAGATACGTTCACACTGAACTGGCCGCCGCTCTTGGATTTCAGCAGCTCCGTGAAGCTGCCCCGGTCATCCACATTCATTTTTAGAGGAAAAGCGATTTTCTCTTTTGGCAGATAGGACAGGTAAGTGGAGTATAGCTTCTTTGCAAAGGAGCCGTCTGGAATCGCAGGCATCATCAGAGTTTGGGGCTGGTTGTGAAAGGAGCGCAGCAGCGCTGCAATTTGCCCCAATGTCGCATGGCTGACGGTAGGTACATAGCAAAAGCACCCGTCCGGAGCCACAACCGGGCCCGTTTGCATATATTCGCAGCGATGCACTTTTCCCTCCAGCGCGTCCAGCATTTCCTCTACCAAATCGTCAATATAGAGAAGCGTCAGCCCGGCGGAGGGATCATGGACATCGATAGGCAAATCATTTGCGATGTTGTTGCAGAAGGTGGCTACAACGGAATTGTAGTTGGGGCGGCACCATTTCCCAAACAAATTGGGGAAACGATAGACGAGTACCTTTGCTCCTGTCTCCCTGGCATATTGGAAGCACAGGTCCTCCGCTGCCAATTTTGATTTTCCGTATTCCGAGTTTGCATACCGGCCAATCAGCGTCGCCTGAATCGAGGAGGCCAGCATCACCGGGCAGGAGTTGTGATGCTTTTTCAGCGTTTTGAGCAACGTGGCGGTAAATCCACAGTTGCCATCCATAAATTCAGAACTGTCCTTGGGGCGGTTGACCCCAGCCAGATGAAAGACGAAATCCGTGTTCTGGCAGAATTCGTCCAGCAGGGCCGGATCGGTGTCATGGTTATACTCATCAATCTCGTCGATTTGAAGATTTCTCGTTCGGTCTTTCCCCTGTTGAATATTGTGCAGCGTGGCGCATAGGTTTTGTCCCACGAATCCCTTTGCGCCCGTCACCAGGATTCTCATCAATATTGCCCTCCGAACAGCGTCAGCTTTTGCAGCAGCCGTTTCATTTCCTCCACGCCCAGCCGTTTGGTGTTGTGTGAGGTGTATTGCCGATCCCGCTCCAGCACAGGATTCCCCTTGCTGAAGTAGTTGTCGTAATTCAAGTCCCGGTTGTCCGCCGGGATGCGGAAGAAACCTGGTAAATCCTCCGCGCGGAGCATTTCCTCGGCGGTCACCAGCACCTCGAATAGCTTCTCTCCGTGGCGGGTGCCAATAGAAGTAACGCCTAAATTCGACCCTTTTAACTCCAGAATGGCCTGCGCCAACGTTTCTATCGTAGCGGCGGGGGCTTTCTGGATGAATAGATCGCCCTGCTGGCCATGCGCAAAGGCATACAGCACCAGGTCTACAGCGTCATTCAACGTCATCATGAATCGGGTCATGGCAGGATTGGTCACGGTGAGCGGTTTTCCCTCATCGATCTGCTGGCAAAACAGCGGGATGACGGAACCTCTGGAACCCATGACGTTGCCATACCGGGTCAGACACAGGACCGTGTCCCCCTCCAGCATTTGGCGGGAGCGGGCAATCACGTTTTTTTCCATGACGGCCTTGGTCATACCCATGGCGTTAATGGGATAGGCAGCCTTGTCTGTAGACAGGAAGATTGCCTTTTTCACCCTGTTGGCAACGCAGGCAGAAATCACATTGTCCGAGCCAAATACATTTGTTTTTACTGCCTCCATGGGATAAAACTCACAGGACGGCACCTGCTTCAGCGCCGCCGCGTGGAACACATAGTCCACGCCCCGAAAGGCATTGACGATAGAATTGTAATCCCGTACATCGCCTATGTAGAACTTGATTTTTTCGGCGTAGGCCGGATGCGATTCCTGATACGCATGACGCATATCATCCTGTTTCTTTTCGTCACGGGATAGGATGCGAATTTCTGCGATGTCTGTGGTCAGGAAGCGACGCAGGACGGCGTTGCCGAAAGAGCCGGTGCCGCCGGTGATTAATAACGTCTTATCCGAAAACATAACTGCTTAATCTCCTTGCATTTTATGCCGGATCATATCTTATGTGAATTTCTTTTCGCGGCAGGCAAGGCATCGGGAATTTTCTATGACTCCCGATGCCCTGCTTATTCCGGCGTCTACATCATTTTTGGGTTCAGTTCACTAACTTTCCTTCCGCATCAAAGGTATAAGAGGCAGCAGGCAGTAGGTCGTTGGTTTTGGAGGTATAATAGACACAATCATGCACCACTGTGCAATTACTCTTCACATAATAGTAATCGCCGTCAATCAGGATCAAACCAGCATAGGTCTTTGCTCCCTTGACATAGTAGTACCAATTCCCGTCGTCGTCGACCACGATGCCGTCCAAATCTGTCACCATTTTGCCGTCTTCATCAAAGGTATAATACCCGGCAGCCATCAGGCCATTGGTTTTCGAGATGTAGTAGGTGCAGTCATGTACCACGGTACAATCGCTCTTTACATAATAGTAATCGCCATCAATCAGGATCAAACCAGCATAGGTCTTTGCTCCCTTGACGTAGTAGTACCAATTCCCGTCGTCGACCACGATGCCATCCAAATCTGTCACCATTTTGCCGTCTTCATCAAAGGTATAATACCCGGCAGCCA
>JAJQFT010000060.1:16967-22373 GCA_021200975.1 Bacillota bacterium
TCAGGCCATTGGTTTTCGAGATGTAGTAGGTGCAGCCATGCACCACCTCGCCGGAAGTTCTCACATAATAGTAGTACCCATCAATTTCGATCAATCCGGCATAGGTTTTTACATCATTCACATAATAGTACCAGGTATCCTCTGTTTCCTTGACAATGCCGTTCAACGAGGTGACCATTTTCCCATCTTCATCAAAGGTGTAATATCCCGCATCCATCAGGCCATTCGTCTTGGAAACGTAGTAGGTGCAGTCGTGGACAACCTGGAAGCTGCTATTGACATAGTAGTAACTGCCGTCGATTTGGATCAGGCCGGCATATTCTTTTGCGCCATTCTCATTGTAATAATACAGGGATCCATTTTCCTCGACAATTCCATACTTTAAGACCATTTTGCCGTCCGAATCAAACACATAGTATCCCTGCGGCTTAAGCCCATTGGTTTTCGTGATATAGTATGTCTGACCCTTCACTTGCCCATTGGTCGAGAAATAGTAATACGTTCCAGGATACGTTTCACCTTCATCCTGCACAAGACCAGCGTGCCAGGGAATCTGCCCGTTGACCGCCCAGCGAGTTTCTCCATCGTATTCACAGAATCCATTCTGCTCGATCTGGAACACGCCGTCAGCGCCAAAAATGAAGAGGGAGGTCTCGGCGTCCGGGTAGCTTACATTATCAATATCATCCTCAGCAGCACTGTATCCGTCCAAAATGGTGGGATATGGTACCCGCTGAATCCCTGTCACTGCCGTGTGGGAATCCGGGTCATAATAGTAGACAAAGCCATTGATGATGACCCACCCGCTCAATTGAAGAATGCCGTTTTCATCGAAAGCGTAACTTCCCGCTTCAATCAGTCCTTCGGTCTGTGTTTCATCAAGCGCATAAGTCCCGTTCCTATACGCCTTAAAATCTGTCCCGAAATAGTAGTAGTGGAACGTTCCGCCCTCATCCGTAATTCCGGTCAGGCCGGTGACGGCATACCCACTCTCATCGAAGTAATACAGCTCGCCGTCAATCGTAGTCAGGCCGGTCTTGAACGAACCGCCCTCATAATACTGAGTTCCCTCATCAGTGGTCGCCCAGCCAGAGAGATAATCGGTCTCGTCAGCAATATAGCTGTCGCCGCAGACGGTGCAGGTGTAGGTGGTGTAACCCCTTGTCGTATAGGTGGGTTCCGTAACGACGGCCTCATAGGTGTGCCCCGTAGATGGGATGACCTCAGTATAGGAATCACCGCAGACGCTACAAGTCCACGTCATCACACCGTCTTCCGTGCAGGTGGCAGGAGTCGTGACCTCGCCAACATAGGTGTGCCCGGTTGCTGCAATTGTATCCGTCTTTGTCTCGCCGCAGACGGTGCAGGTGTAGGTCATCACGCCGTCCTCGGTGCAGGTGGCCTCCTTGGTGACAACGCCCTCGTCATAGCTGTGACCCAGCGCATCCACATAATTGCTCACATAGCTGTCGCCGCAGGCAGAGCAGGTGTAAGTGGTGTAGCCCTGCTCTGTGCAGGTGGGGGCGGTGACAACCGCCTCATAGCTGTGGCCTGTGGCGGAAATGGTTTCCATGTAGGTGTCGCCGCAGCGTGTGCAGGTATAGGTGATTACGCCGTCCTCGGTGCAGGTCGCCTCTTTGGTCACTTCACTGGTATAGTCATGACCCAGCGCCGGAACGACCTCCTGCTCCACGATGACTGCGCCGCAGACGGAGCAGTGGCTGCCCTCGGTCAGGCCGGATGCGGTGCAGGTGGCCGCAACAGCCTCGTCCACCACTACCGTATGTCCAGTTGCGGAAATGGCCTCGGTCTTGGTCTCACCGCAGCGAGAACAGGTGTAGGTCAGAACGCCCTCCTCGGTGCAGGTGGCTTCTGTGGTAATCACACCTTCGCCCCATTCGTGACCCAGGGCGGAGATGGTTTCGGTATAAGTGTCGCCGCAGACAGAGCAGGTATAGGTTATCACACCATCCTCGGTGCAGGTGGCCTCGGTGGTCACTTCGCTGGTATAGCTGTGTCCCGTAGCTTCCACTACAATCGTCTCCCGGCTGATCTCCTCGCCGCAGACGGTGCAGTAAACCACGCTGTCATAGGAGCCGGACTCGGTGCAGGTGGCTGCGACCTCGTTTTCAATGACTGCTTCGCCGGCGGTGTGCTCGGTGCAGGCCGTCACCCACTTCTCCTCGCTCTTGTTATAGGTGTAGGTGGTGTTGGAGGTTGCGCCCTCGGTGACGGTGTAGCTGCCATCGCCGTTCATGAGCTGGGCGGAAGTGATGCTAATATCGACATAAGTAACAGACGTCCCGGATTGCGTTGCCTGTTGAGTTGTCGTTTCTGTTCCCGCTCCGTTGGTCATGATGACCTTGCCGGTGCCCTCACTGCTTATAATGGCTGCGCCGCTTTCTGTTGTATACAGGCCGCCGCTCACATTTACGGTGCCGTTTACATCAAGAACCGCATCTTTTAGATTGCTGTTAGATCTCGTATAAGTTCGGGTTGGGGAGTAAACGGTCGGGCGGACAGCAGAACCATAGAAATAACTGTTATCCCAATCCTCCAGGTCATAAAGATAGACGTTGCTTCCAGACGAAACGGTAAGTGTTGCTCCTGCATCGACCGTCATTTCCACACCGGGAAGAACATCAATATCCTGACTCACCGTTGTAGTACCGGAATGTATGATAAGATCTATATTCGTATTCAGAGGCAGCTTATAATTAGCGGAATTGATAGTCACCGCCGACATAATTGACAAGGAGATGCTGCCCAAAGTAGCGTCTCCGTAAATCTCAAAGGATGTGCGGTCAGTGGACGGGTCATAAGATTTCACCAGACTGGAACCGCTCTCTAATTGAAACATGCCGCTGGAACCAACCAGTGCTACTGAAGAACCAACAGTCGTATTCGAAGCATAAAGGGCGGTAAATCCATACTCACTTGCACCGGCTTTAATCGTGAGTTTTGCTTCAATGTTCTGCAAATACCACTGAGAAAGGGGGAACACTCCACTTGTCATGCTTGAGGTGGCACCTCCTCCTCGAAAATCAGCAAGCTGGAACGGCTCATAAACAACAGCTCCGGATTCCGCTGTTACTTCGCCATTGCCGGAGAGATAACCCCAGCAGTACAGTCCACCGCCATTGCCAATGGTAATGCTGCTGCCATCTTCCATGTAGACATATCCATAGCTGCCAATTGTAGAGCCGCCAGATTTGTTCAAATTACCGCTTCCGCTCCCCGCTGCATTTACTTTTGCGCTGATGCTGAGAGAGCCATTTACTGTAATGGATGCTCCGCTCTCCATTGTCAGGGTGCGGTAGGCAACGGGTGAAGTCCAAGAAGTATTGTAACTATACGCCGGCTCGGTAGTATAACAAGTGCCAGCGTCATCAAAGGGAATCAAAAGTGTGATTCCAGCAGGAATGGTGTAATCGCCTGCGGGCAATGTGCCGTCTGCTACCAACGTAATGCGGGAGGCACTCATCTTCTGAGCATAGGCCACCGCTTCATTCAGGTCGGTAAACCGTCCGCCGCCTGTTTCAAATACAGGCGCATTTGTCGATCCAAACACAGCCGTCACCGTCTGGTCAGAGGAAAGGTAGAGGGAGGTAGAGGCGCTGGTGGAGAGATACTTCCCGTCCGTCGTGCTGTACCAGCCCAGAAACTGGTAACCATCCGCAGGCGTGGCTGCCAGCGAGTAGGCCGTGGTAGAGGACTGGGTGTAGGTGGTGGATGCCGTGATCTCCGACCCGTTCACCGTATAGGAGCCGTTTTCCGCCACTGCAAAGGTGGTAGTGACATCCTGCTCTACAAGCAGATAGATATCGGTGATGGTAATGGATGTGGTATAGTTCGCTCCAACTCCTGATGTAAGAACGATCTGCAGCGTGCCGTCGTCCTCGATGTCGCCGCTGTAGCTGTAGGTGCCGTCTGACGAGACAGAAGTGCCGCCGACAGTTACGCTGCCATCGTTCAACGTCACCGTGTAATTGAACATCAGCTTTGCGGTGGATGTTTTCTCGTTGGTCAGCACCAATGTGGATGTTTCTGAACTGTTAGAGCACAGTCCATCTTCACCAGTTGCGGAGCCATTGATGGTCGTGCCGCTGGCGCTCCAAGTTCCGTTTGTATACTGCACAGACAGGTCGTCCACTGTCAGGCCAGACAGAGTTTCCGCTGCATAAGCAGTCATGATTCCTCCTGGTAACAGCGAGAGCACCATTACCAGTGCCAGGGTCAGCGATAAATATCGCCTCAAAATTCGTTTTAGCATACGTTTTACCTCCGTGCTTTCTTACTCTTCATTTCAGAATATATACTCAACCCCAGGCAGAACGCAATTGCTGCCCAGATATGGCTGACGTGAAAAATGGATGTGCTACTGGATGCCCGGAAACCCTCAATGAAAAATCGAACCGCTCCATAGGACATCATGTAAAGGGGGTACAGCAGTCCCCGCTCCTCCCGCTTCTCCGTCTTGCGATAGAGGATGACCAGCAGGATCAGGTAATACAGGATCTCCGCCTCCCGGGTGGGCCACTGCAGGCCGTCTGTGCCGGGAATCACTTTTCCGTGACAGCAGCCGGAGATGATACAGTTGATGCGGGCGCACATGACGGTGAACACCATGCAGGGGGTGAACACGTCGAACACGGTAGCCGTGTCCCGCCGGGAGAGCTTCGCTCCGAGGAAGTAGGCCAGCGGCATAAAGAACACCCCGCCGAACAAGCTCATGTTGCCAATGTTGCTGAAATCCAGCGTCTCCAGCACGGCGAAGGCCTTGACGGATAGAACGCCGACCAGCGTGTGTGCCACCGCCAGCGGAATCGCCGTCCACCACCGCATCCGCAGGCGGTCTTTGTAGCGGAGCAGCCAGAAGAGGGTGAATAGAGTGCCAATTAGCAGCAGCAGGACGAGCGAATGCTCCGAAATCCATTCAAACATTATCTTCGTTTCTCTCTCCTTTCTCCCATTCGCTGCGAAACGTATTCTAAGCTGTAGGATAGATAGAACAGGTTCAGCAGCAGTACCACGAAGCCGACGGCCGCCACGAATACGGAATAGCGCGCATAGCAGAGCCATGCAAACAGATCTCCCAGCAGCTTCGTCACAGCAATGGGGATTCTGCCATGTGGAGCAACGCTCCCTGCCCTTGCGATGTATTCAGCTGCCATGATAATGTCAATGCTAAATACGGAAATCAACATCCCGTCCACATTGGGCAACCTAAAAATCACCCAAAGCCCCACAGCGCAGCCGATTATAGCAAGGATGTAAATGCAAGCGAATTTGCTCCTGCCTCGCCGCTTGAGTCTGCGAAGATTGAAGCCTAGAATCGCCGCATCCAAAGCTGCTCACAGCACATGGCCGAGTTGGGGGGGGGGGGGGGGGGGGGGGGGGGGGGGG
>JAJQFT010000048.1 GCA_021200975.1 Bacillota bacterium
TTTCAGATTCATGGGGTCAGGCTCACACCTGACCCCAACATTTATTATAGAACCGTTAAAAATCCCCGAAAAGCCGTTTGCTTTGGCTTTCCGGGGATTTTGATTATTCAGGCGTCTTGCTGCCTATTTCCGAAACACAAACAGATACTCGTGAGCAATCAGCAAAAAGTTGTATTTCACACTGTTTGTTTTCCAATATCCTGTTGCCTTGCAGTTATGCTGCTCCTTGATAATTAACTCTTTCAGCTTAAATCCGGCCTCTTCAAAGATTCGCATTACCTCAAAGGACATCGGAATCATACAACCCTTTTGACGGGTGTCGCCCATCAGAACTGCACAGAATTTATCCTTTTTCAGCACACGGTAGCTCTCAGCGGCAACAGGCTTCATTTCTTCAAGGAAGTCCTTCACCTTCAAATGGGACAAATCCTCTGGAATGTCCTCACTGTATGGAATGATATTGGCATAAGGCGGGTGCGTGCAGATAAGGTCTATGCTGCTGTCGGGAATAAAATCCAGGTGGCGAGCATCGCCCTTATGAATGTAAATTTTGCCATCCGCACCCTCGTGCTCAAAATCCACCTTTTCTTTGCATCGTGCAAGGGCAACGTCGTTTACATCCACACCGATGATGTTGCGGTTAAGCAGCTTTGCTTCCACAAGCGTGGTACCGCCGCCGACAAACTGGTCCAGCACCAAATCGCCCGCTTTAGAGTATCGGAGAAGTATGTTTCTTGGAATATAAGGCGACCAGTTTCCACGCCACTTTGCATCGTGCGTCGCCCAATCACCACGCTTTGGAAATGACCAATGTGTAGTCATCTCAAGTTCAAAGTCTTCCGGCTCCCATTTGGTAATGCTCTTTGCCATTATTTGAAAACCTCGTTGATAATGCCGTTCTCCAAATCCTTGATGTTGTAGATATGCTCCATAATATCAAAGGTTTCTTCAAGGTTATTTCTGGCGCTGTTCCATCCTTTTCCATCAGTAAACCAAGCAAAGGTAAAACCCTCGATAGTATCTGTTTCTATAGCAAGCGTCTTATAGCTTCTTGCTGTTTCATTGAGCTTGCTGCCGCCGCTACCATAGAAATTTGTCTCGATGGCATAAATCATAGTCGGAGTTTTGACCACAAAATCAAAGCGCTTTTCCATCTTTCCCTGATTAGAGATGGCAGAGAGGTCGATGCCCCATTTAGAGGAAATCTGATGTATGTACATTTCCTTAAAATAGGTTGTCCCCTTAACAAATCCGGCTTTCTTGATGAAGATTTCAACCAAATCTTCCATCAAATGCCCACCACGGTTTTTACGCCCGTTGGAATCTAAACCGGTTTCAACGCCAGTAGCATAGTCAACAAGATTGTTAATGATGTGGTTTTCCAATAAATCAAACAGTCCTGTATGTTCCATAAAATAGGAATAACGATCGTAATTAGCGTGGCTATTCGGAGGTTACTTGGCGAAATCAAACTGATACAGATGACCGCCATTTTCGTCTTGGCAGTAAATCTCGCTCGCTCTGACGGCCAAGAGCAGAGGAATACATTTCAAGACTTCGGGATATTTCTGAAGCAGAGCATTGAAATCCTCTTTAATGTTTTTGGATCCAATAAGGGAATTAAGGATGTTCAATTCGACCTTCATACTATCGACATTGCGATGAACTTTTTCAAAATCGATATAATAACCGTAGTCTGCAATGCTGTCACGAAAACCGGCTAACCATGCGGTAAAGCTCCTTGCCATATCAGCCTCTCCTTCCGCCAAAGCCTGCTGTAGATATAATTTTGAAAATATCCCTTTCGGTTTCCAGTAATTCTTCAATAATATTACCGAACATATAGGCATCAGCACGGTTTGTCTTTTCTTGGACAGCTAATAATTCCATCAAAACATATAGAAATTCGACATCATACTCACCGAAGGCATTTAAGGCAAAATACTGGTCAATATCAATATCGTGCTCGCCGTTTTCGATTAACGCCTTTAGGGTGGCATAGTCATTATTTGTAAGCGGGACACAAGTGTTCCAACAGTTTTGAATCGCCCGCAAGTACCTCTTGGCAAGGGCTTCGTTTCCTTGCATTTTCATTAGGATATCCACTACCCAATGAATGTGCTTCGGGGTACGGATGCGTGTGCCATCCTTTTTGTACTTGATTACAATATCGAACTGTGATAAATCTCCTTGAAAAACATAGATGATGTAATCCGTAAAAATAAATTCTATAATAGCTCGTTTCGTGCCATTCTCAATAAGCTGAGATCCTCTTTTGATTTCCATAAAAGACTCCTTAAAAGTTTGATATAAGCAATTCCTTAATTCTGCCCCTTGCCTCGCTGTTGCAGTTAATCATACGGGTTGCTTCAACACGCTTAATCTTATGGGACGAATAAATGTTATCAAAGAAATCGTCTTCTGTATTGGAATTTTTGGGGTCGGAATTACTGATTACGATTTTTGCACCTTTTCTGTGCATATCATCAACAAATCCTGCAAGTTCAATCTGCTTTTCGTCATTGAACAGGTTTTCTGTATATGCGGTAAAACTTGATGTATCCGTAATTGGACGATATGGAGGGTCGAAATAAACAAAGGTGTTTTCATCAATAAAATCTGCGGATTTTTTGTAATCACCGCAAACGATTTTTACTCTTTGGAGCTTTTCGGATACAGCTCTGAGGTTGTCCTCGTCGCAAATCATCGGATTTTTGTAAGAGCCCATAGGGACATTAAACAAGCCTTTTTTATTGACACGGTAAAGGCCATTAAAGCAGGTTTTATTAAGGAAAATCATAAGAGCTGCCTTTTCGATATTCACGCTCTCATTCCCATTGACCTTCAAATCATTGAAGAGTTCACGCTTTGCCATATAGTAGCCCCTGCGATACTCTGTGTCCATCGGGACAAACTCGTTTTGACAAACCCGCAGCATGGTGACAAGCTCATCTACATCATCACGGATAATGCGATAGGTGTTAATAAGCTCAGCGTTAATATCGCTGATGTACACTTCTTCCAAATCGTATTTACTAAGAATATCAAATAGCACAGCACCACCGCCGACAAATGGCTCAGCATACTTGGAAATCTTTCCACCCTCAAAAGGATAGCACTTTTCAATTTCAGCAAGAAGCTGACCTTTGCCGCCAGCCCACTTCAAAAATGGTTTAACTTTTACGCTATTCCCTTGAAAATAGCGGGTGCTTCTTGCATCAGCAGGCTTTTCTGCATCGGCTGGAATAATCCACATATTGCCAACCATAGTGGCATTTTCAATTCTGTTTTCTGAGCAAAGAACGGCTACCCGTCTTTGGGAAATTCCCCATTTATCTGCTGTTTCTCTTGCGGATATGTACTCCATCCGAATCCCCCCTGTATCAATGATACAATTATATTCGATCTCCGGAACAAATGCAATACCAATTGCCGTTTTTCCTGCCTCTTTTTCGGCAAATCGCTACAGCGGGCAGCTCTCGGCAGGTGGGATTTGTCCATTTGTCAATGATGTGAGACCGAAAAAAAGGAAAGAGTTTGTTCATT
>JAJQFT010000098.1 GCA_021200975.1 Bacillota bacterium
CTATGATACAATGAGCGCAAGCGAGAAGAACATGCTTGCATGTTCGGCGAGCGGCGAATGCTGATCATGTGCCGTACTTGCACATGATACAATAAAAGACAGGATATCATCACTATCAACCACCGCCGGTGTTCTCGCACTACAAAAACGAAAGCTGCTCATAGGAGTTTTCCTCCATAATTTTGTCTATATAATCCTCCACATCTATTTGATTACTTATTATTTGAGCCTTCCCCATGCTTTCCAAATACTTGTTTCCTGAAGAAAACTCTGTCATTTTATAAGAATAGCACGCCAAACGCTTATATTGTCTTAACGCAAAGTCTACCGTATGCATTGTTCCACTGCCTTCCTCTGCCTCTACCACAAAAACGCCCTGACTGATGCCGCTCTGCAAGCGATCCCTCTCTATATATCTATATTTTTCTATTTTTGTTCCAATCGAATATTCACTTAAGACACAACCACCCTTTTCCAAGATCTCCTCCGCCAAGCCTCTATTTGCCTTAGGAACAACCTGCTCCAGACCACATGGAAGTATAACCGCACACCGCGCGCCTACATTAAGAGCACCTCTAATTGCCTCCGTATCACATCCAAGCGCAAGTCCATTTACAACATTTATCCCAGCCTCCCCAATCTTTTGAGCCGTTTGATATGCCAAATGTCTACCTGCCTCCGAGACCTTTCTTCCACCAATAACCGCAATATTATTAAATTGGTTTAAAATCTCAATATCTCCTTTGTAGTATAAAACAGGCGGTCTGCCTTTTCCATTTAACAATTCCCTGGGGTAGGACCTATCTTCTGCTGTGCAAAAAGAGACTCCGTATTTCTTTAAAACCTCTCGCTGACGCTGAGCTTCCTCTATCTTCTCCAAATCCTTTTCTGAATATTGATCTTTCATAAATCAAATTGCCTTTCCCAATGCGAACATCTCCACATGCTTTGCGCCATGGTTGATAAGTATTTCCCTACAGGCATATAATGAATTGCCTGTAGTCGTAACATCATCCATCAACAAAACAATATCTCCTGTAATATCTATATTCTTCAACGTATCTATCGATTGCATATGGACAGAAATACCCCTGCATCCACCTGTCGCAAGTTTTTCAATGGTCTTTTCCCTATTGAGATAATACACCTTATTATCTCGTCCATTTTCTGCTAGCATTTCCCCCAACATCCTCATCCCAGTAACCTTCTTATCAGCATTACTTGATGGAACAACACAAATTGTTACTCCCTTACAAATTTCCTCATTCAAGAGATTATAGAAATATCGTATAGCTGAGTCTTTTCCTTCTTTTAAATCAAGGATCTTCCCACTAAACACATCAAATAGCGGATTCTTAATCTCTCTTTCTCTATCCAGCCAATATTTGTGATAGTTACTATAAACAACAATATCCCCCGTTCCATTCCATGCTTCATTCACAAATACCATGCGAGTACCTTCTCCTATTAGAACAAACGTTTTGTTTAATAAAACATTATCAAACATCACATTCGTTTTCAAGTGGAAAATTGTTTTTTAGATATAACAGTTAACTAACCGCATTTATACTTATCATTGGTAAGCGCTCTATAACAGAGTGCATAAAAAACATAAGAGGATGGCGTATAATACCATCCTCAAGGTTATTACTTACATTGTTCTTGTACATCAGGTGCCCATGGCATCAGATCATCCAAATCTTCTGGGTATTGTTGCCAAGGTATGTCTGGCATGTACAAGAGTAGATACTGAAGATATGCATATACATTGAGACCATTAGCTTGTGCAGTCTCCACTAAGCTATATACTGCCGCAGATGCAGTTGCTCCCTTTGGAGTATCTGCAAAAAGCCAGTTCTTGCGTCCAACTGCAAAAGGGCGGATGCAAACGGAGTAAACGCCTACCACTACCTTTCCTTACCCTCGAAAAGCTGCCAACCAGCAGCATGACAGACGAGGAATTGAAACAGCTGGCTTCATGGAACGAATCCGTAAAAGTGAAAGTCGTGCAGATGGTTTTTGCTGAAAGCAAGCAAACTACCAATTTCGTTTTCGTTCATAACGCTTTCCCTTATCCTCCATTGATCATGCTGCCTACTCTTTTTGTGTTGCACGCTTGCCGGATGTGACCGGAATACCCATCCCGGCTATGCTTGGCGTCAGAAGCTCCATCCTTTTAAGATTCCCGATTTGTCCAGATTCTTTATAAATATTTTTTAAACATCTTATCACTGCCATTTTGTCTGCCGCAGAATGAATCATAAAGACCATAACTGCATCATAGGATATGCTTTCATTTGCAATTTCCTGCTCTACTGCCTCATACGCTGCCCGTTCAAACCCCAATTCCATTCTTCTTAACAGAAAACGCGTCCTGATATACTTTTCATACATCCCTTCATAGGACTCGATTCCTGCAAAGAAGGTTTGCAAAACACCGCTTTTTTTCTCCAACTGATAAATTTCCGCCATATTGCTCAGTATCTCCAAGTCGGTATCCTTAAACCTCTTCTGATGATAGATCTGCAAAGCAGCGACTGCTTCCTGCCATTTCCCGCTCTCCAGCATCTCCCTGATACAATCCGCCAGCCGGCTGCTCAGCTCATCCCATTCTTTATTATAGAGAAGTCCTGATTCTCTTTCTGTGGAGAGGAATTCCGAATAATGTTTTAAAAATATTTTCCGGTCTTCATCATACCCTCCCAGCTTACAGAAGCTGCAGTCATGTATCATCCACGGTTTCTTCTGATAAGGCACCAATATCTGATACCCTGCTTTTTTAAATTCCAGGGATTGCGAGACATCATAAAAATCAAAATGTGAAAATAAATCCTCTCTCCACAAGATGTCATATTGTGTCGCTATCATCGAACCGTCAACGGCTTCCACAACGATATCCTGATCTGTACTCTCATTCAAATATAAGTGATATGCCATGTCCGGCTCCCTAACATCACATTTTCCTTCATTCCAGGAATCAAATACAATACCATTCTTCGGCAGTCTGGTTCCGCCGAACATTCCAATCATTCCCACCTCGGGGCGCTTCCTGAAGCGCTCTAGAATATCCCGAAGGAAATATTCATTTATAATGAATACATCCTGGTGCATATATATTTTGTATTTTGCATCTGTACTCTGCATGCCAAGGTTATATGCCGCACACATGGAATCTGCTTCTCTGATTTCCAGAATGTCTGTCTCATAGCCTTCCGGCATATATAGTCTGGAAATATAGTACTTACATTCTTCAAAATATAATTCATTATTCACGCAAATGATAAATGCAAATTTTCTGTCGTTCATGAGTATGTCTCCCTGCAGCCGCTTACTCCGGGGAATGGTCTGGCCACCACATCACAGCAAGAATTCGACCAGCCTGTCGCTCTCTTCTCCAAAATCCTCATAATTCTTATCAATGTAATCAGTTACAATTGCCACGCCATTCTCCGGCTATTTCTGTTTTCCGTTATAGAACTTTGTTGGACATTTTCAGCCAAGTAATGCTTGGCTAGATATTTTTCAACTGGACAGATT
>JAJQFT010000002.1 GCA_021200975.1 Bacillota bacterium
CCAGGCGCATCACCGCGCCGATGGCGTAGACAATCGCCATCAGAATCACGATGCCCGCAAAGACCACGGCGTAGCCGAACACGGCAACGACCGCGCCGTCGCCGATGTTTTCCACAACGTCAGTCAAAAACATCCGTGCGCCTCCTTACATAGCCTCGATGGAGTAGGTATACACGTTCTCCTCGGCGGCCTTGCGCTTCTCAAGGAAGTCCTTCGCCTGCTTCGGGAAGCAGATGTAGCTCATCACATCCTCCTCGCAGCGCGCCAGATCGCCCAGCTCGGCCTTGGCCTTCGCGAAGTCCTCGCCGGTGCGCTTGCTGTCCTCGATGCGGCAGTCCACGGGGTGCTCCATGCCGAAGCCGGCAAGGATCTTGGTCTCCAGCTCGTGGTTGACCTCGCCGGGGGCGATGCCATAGTCGCCCTTGAAGTAGTTCTTCACCTCATTGGAAACGTTCTTGTAGCGCTCGCCGACAATGACGTTGGTAACGGCCTGATTGCCAACCATCTGCGACAGGGGCGTGACCAGCGGGGGATAGCCCAGATCCTTGCGCACGGCGGGAATTTCCGCCAGCGCCGCGTCGAACTTGTCCATCGCGTGCATATCGGTGAGGTTTGCAATCATGTTCGAGAGCATACCGCCGGGGACCTTGTAAATCAGCGCGCCCGCGTCGGTGCCCATGCTCTTGGGGCTGATGGTCTTGGCGGCGATGTATTTCTCCTTGATGGGCTTGAAGTGGTCGTTGACGCGGTTGATCACGTCCTCGTTCAGGCCGGTTTCGATGCCATACTGCTGCAGCGCGTAGAAGATGGACTCGGTCGCGGGCTGGGAGGTGCCGTTGCTGAAGCAGGAGGTCGCGGTGTCGATCACATCCACGCCGGACTCGATGGCCTTGGTGATGGTCATGTAGGCCATGCCGGTGGTGCAGTGGGTGTGCAGGATGATGGGCATATCGCCGATGCCGTCCTTGATGCCCTTGATGAGGCTCTCGGCCTCGTAGGGGCTCATGGTGCCGGCCATATCCTTCAGGCAGATGGTATCGAAGCCCATTTCCTTGAGCTCCTTGCACATGGCCACATACTTGGAAACGGTATGCACGGGGCTCTGCGTATAGGAGATGCAGCCGGAGGCGACGGTATTGGCGGTGGCGTACTTCTTGGTGGCCTCGAGCGCGGTGCGGATATTGCGGAAATCGTTCAGCGCGTCAAAGATACGCAGCACGTCGATGCCGTTCTTGATGGACAGCTCCACGAATTTCTCCACCACGTCGTCGTGATAATGCTTGTAGCCGAGCAGGTTCTGGCCGCGCAGGAGCATTTGCAGCCGGGTATCCGGCATAGCGGCGCGGATTTTGCGCAGGCGCTCCCACGGGTCCTCATTGAGGTAGCGCAGGCAGCTATCGAAGGTCGCGCCGCCCCAGCACTCCACGGAGTAGTAGCCGGCCTTGTTCATCTCGCCCAGGATGGGCTCCATGTCGGCAAAGGCCATCCGGGTCGCCATGAGCGACTGGTTCGCGTCGCGCAGAACCGTTTCGGTAAATTGAACTTTTTTTGCCATAAATGGATAACCTCCATGTGATTTTTTCGCACCGGGCGGCCTGCGCCGCCCGGTGCGGCTGCGCGATGCTTACTCCGCCCTCGGGCCGGCGGCGACGAGCGCCTTGCCTGCCTCGTTGGTGGTGTACTTGCCGAAGTTCTTCACGAAGCGGCCGGCCAGATCCGCGGCCTTGCGCGCCCACTCGCCGGCGTCGGCATAGGTGTCGCGCGGGTCGAGAATGGCGGGATCGACGCCGGGCAGCGCGGTCGGCACCTCGAAGTTGAATACGGGGATGGTCTTGGTCGGGGCGGAAAGGATGGAGCCGTCAAGAATCGCGTCGATGATGCCGCGGGTATCCTTGATGGAGATGCGCTTGCCGGTGCCGTTCCAGCCGGTGTTGACAAGATAGGCCTTCGCGCCGCTGGCTTCCATCTTCTTTACCAGCTCGGCGGCGTACTTGGTCGGATGCAGCTCCAGGAACGCCTGCCCGAAGCAGGAGGAGAAGGTGGGGGTCGGCTCGGTGATGCCGCGCTCGGTGCCCGCGAGCTTCGCGGTGAAGCCGGAGAGGAAGTAGTACTGCGTCTGCTCCGGCGTGAGAATGGAGACGGGCGGCAGCACGCCGAAGGCGTCAGCGCTCAGGAAAATCACGTTCTTCGCGGCAGGGCCGGCGGAAACGGGGCGAACAATCTTCTCAATATGGTCAATGGGGTAGGAAACGCGAGTGTTCTCGGTAACGGACTTGTCGGCAAAGTCAATCTTCCCCTCGGAATCGACAGTCACGTTCTCCAGCAGCGCGTCGCGGCGGATAGCGTTGTAGATATCCGGCTCGGAATCCTTGTCGAGGTTGATGACCTTCGCGTAGCAGCCGCCCTCGAAGTTGAACACGCCGTTATCGTCCCAGCCGTGCTCGTCGTCGCCAATCAGCAGGCGCTTCGGGTCGGTGGAGAGGGTGGTCTTGCCCGTGCCGGAGAGGCCGAAGAATACCGCGGTATTCTCGCCGTTCATGTCGGTATTGGCGGAGCAGTGCATGGAGGCAATGCCCTTGAGCGGGAGGTAGTAGTTCATCATGGAGAACATGCCCTTCTTCATCTCGCCGCCGTACCAGGTGTTCAGGATGACCTGCTCGCGGGAGCTGATATTGAAGGCCACGCAGGTTTCGGAGTTGAGCCCCAGCTCCTTGTAGTTCTCCACCTTCGCCTTGGAGGCGTTGTACACCACAAAGTCGGGGGTGAAGCTCTCCAGCTCCTCGGCGCTCGGCTGGATGAACATATTCTTGATGAAGTGCGCCTGCCATGCCACCTCCATGATGAAGCGCACGGCCATGCGGGTGTCCTTATTGGCGCCGCAGAAGGCATCGACGACGAACAGCCGCTTGCCGGACAGCTCCTCGACCGCCAGATCCTTCACGCTCGCCCAGACGGACTCGCTCATGGGGTGATTGTCGTTGGGATACTCCTTGGAGTTCCACCACACGGTGTTCTCGGAGTTGGCGTCCATGACAATATACTTGTCCTTGGGGGATCGGCCGGTGTAGATGCCAGTCATAACGTTGACGGCGCCCAGCTCGGTGACCTGGCCAACCTCGTAGCCGGTCAGGCCCGGCTTGGTTTCTTCCTCGAACAGCGCTTCGTAGGAAGGGTTGTAGACAATCTCGGTCGTGCCATGAATGCCATACTTGCTCAGATCCAGTTTTGCCATAATACAGAATTCCTCCTATTGATTACGCGGCGATGCCGCAAAAAATAAGTTACGACGGGAAGATTAAAATCCCAATCTTCACCAAATACATTGTAGCATGAAATGGCTCGATTGTCCACTTATTTTTTTGCAAAATTCGCAGAATTCATGCGCCCGCGCGATGAGAAATTTTCGTCCCGCCGCAAAATGCAAAAACTTTCCTATATTTATGCCAATTATTGTCCATTTGTCAATGATGTGAGACCGAAAAAAAGGAAAGAGTTTGTTCATTA
>JAJQFT010000029.1:0-17730 GCA_021200975.1 Bacillota bacterium
AGATTCGCGCCTACTCGGAGGTGAACGGCGTGAAAACCTTCGGCGAGTTCAGCACCGTCGTGAGCGTAAAGGCTAAGTAAAAAAATAATATAAAGAAATCCCGTGGGGAGGCATTCCCCACGGGATTTTGATGTCTATACGCTTTTCGATTGGTACGCTTTTCGAATTGGTGCGCCGGAGGGTCAGACCTCGCGGTACATAGCCGCGGCGGCGTCCTTGCGGACGTTGTCGGCCACGTCCAGCACCTCGACTGCGAGCGTGCGCGCGCCGAGGGAGATCTCCAGCCGGTCGCCGACCTTGACCTCGTAGCTTGCCTTGACCACCCGGCCGTTGACCGTGATGCGCCCATTGTCACAGGCCTCGTTGGCGACGGTGCGCCGCTTAATCAGCCGCGAAACCTTCAGAAATTTGTCAATCCTCATCGCTTCACCGCCTCCCGGAAGCTCTCGCTGGGCTTGAAGCGCGGCACGCGCGTGGCCGGGATATCCAGCGGCTCGTGCGTGGAGAGGCTGCGCCCCTTGCGCCCGGCGCGCTGCGCCGCCTCGAAGGTGCCGAAGTTTGGCAGCTGCACCCGACCGCCGCTGCAAACCTCCGCGCGGATGATGTCCACGGCGGCGTTCACCGCCCGCTCGGCATCCTGCCGCGAGATGCCCGATTTTTCGGCAACGGCGGCCACAAAATCTGATTTTTTCATGCAATCACCTTTATTTTAAGTGCAAAATATTCGCAATTTTCTCGCCCTTGGGGAGCATCAGGCAGTCCTCGCGCCGCAGCGCCCGGAACAGCACCACGAGCACGAGGTAGATCGCGATGCCCACAGCAATCGGCACGGCGCACAGGATCAGGCGGCTGGTAAGCCCCGCCGACTCCAGCCCCGTATGCACGCCGTACACCACCACGCCCATGCACACGGCGGCCAGCACCGGGCGCAGGACGTTCACAAAGAGCTTCGGCGGCGAGGGCAGCAGGGTATGCAGCGTGAAAACGTTGACCACGAGAATCGAGATGTAGCACACCACAATGCCAAAGGCTAAGCCGAGGATGTGGATGCGCTCGTTGCCCGTGAGGAGGAACACCGCAATCAGGTTGAGCACCCCGCCGACGAGCATATTCACCATCGCCCGCGTTGCGTGGCCGTGCGCCTGCAGCATGGCGGTCGTGACAAGGCTGAGGGACTGGAAGGCAATGCTCAGCCCGAGAACCGCGAGAATCTGCGCGGCCAGCGCGAGCTTCTCGCCGGAATAGCCGTATAGCAGCGCCATGATTGGCTCGGACAATACGGCAAGTCCCGCCGCGCAGGGCATGGCAATCAGACTCGTCACGCGTATGGCGGATTCCTCCGTCTTGGCTGCGCCGGCGCTGTCGCCCGTGGCAATCAGGGCGGTTACGGAGGGGATGATGCTGATGGTGATGGGCGTCATCAGCGCGCAGGGGAAATTGAAGATGGTATAGGCCTTGTTATAAATGCCCCACATTGTATCGGCCGAGAGCGCGGCGCCATCGTCGGTGTAGCCCATTTCCAGCAGCTGCCCGAGGGCGATTTTCCCCTCCAGCGAGGTGAATACCTGCAAAATGGCGGAGCCAATCGTGATGGGGAAGGCAATCGCAAGCAGGTCGCGGGCGGTACTGCCGAAGGAATCGGCAGTATCCGACCCCGCGGGAAGCTCGGCATAGCTGCGGCGGAACAGGGAATACAGGAACAGCGCGGAGACGGCGCAGCTTGCCGTCACGCCCAAAATCGCGCCGCCTGCGGCGAGGGGGATGCTATCGGTGAAGCGGAGGATGGCGATCGCCGCCACGATGCCAACCGTGAGCTTGATGAAGGCCTCCAGCACCTGCGAGAGGGAGGTCGGGCGCATATTGCTCTGCCCCTGGAAGAAGCCGCGAAAGGCGGAGATGATGCAAATCAGCAGCACACAGGGCCCCAAGCAGCCGATGGCCGCCCAAGCGTCGGGCTGGTTGTAGAAGCTGGCAAGCTGGCGGCAGAAGCCCACCATCAGCACGCTGCCCGCGATGCCCAGCCCAAGGAAGATATTGCGCGCGGTGCGGTAAATCTGCCGCACCTGATTGTACTGCTCCAGCGAGGAGGCGCGGGCAATCATGCGGCTCATCGCCACGGGCAGGCCTGCGGTGGAGATAATCAGCAATACATTATATATATTGTAGGCGGTCGAGAAATAGCCGAAGCCGTCGTCCCCGATAATATTCCCGAGAGGGATTTTGTAGAATGCCCCGATGATTTTCACGAGGATGGTGGCGGCGGCCAGCCATGCCGTGCCCTGCAGGAAATTTTGCTTTTTGGATTGCTGTGCCATAGTTGCCTCCAAGATTTAAGCCTTCGGCTCGGTGAACACGCGAGGGATGGCGTAGGATGTCAGGGTGTTCACGGCCTCGGCGAGGTTCAGCGTGGGGAAGGAGCCGCTGCGGTAGAGAATCTTGCCGCGCACCATCGTGAGCGCGACATCGCCGCCCTTGGCGCAGTATACGAGGCCGTCAAGCACGTTGTGGCAGGGAATCAGGTGCGGCGCGGAGAAGTCTACGGCCACCAAATCGGCATCCATGCCAGGCTTGAGCATCCCGCACTCGGCGCTGCGCCCCTGCGCCCGCGCCCCGCAGAGCGTTGCCATCATCAGCACGGCCGAGGCCGGGAGCAGTGTGCCGCTGCGGCGGCTCGAGAGCGCGGCGGCGCGGATCGCCTCCCATAGGTCGAGGCTGCCCGACTCCACGCAGCCGTCTGTGCCGAGCGCGACGTTGATGCCCGCCTTTGCGCATGAGGGCACATCCGGCTCGGGCAGGGCGCGCTTGAGCGCGGAGATGGGGCAGTAGACCAGCGAAGCCCTCTTTTTGCCAAGCAGGCGCATTTCCTCGGCCGTGAGCGCGCCGCCCCCGGCGGCCGCGGCGGGAACATTCCAGACGCCGTGGCAGCCGAGCAGCTCGGCCGGGGCAAGCCCCGTGCGCTCGATGCAGCCGTCGCGCTCCTGCTCGCTCTCGGACAGGTGCAGCTGGAAGCCGAGCCCCTGCTCGGCGGCGTAGCCCACCAGCCCCTCCCAGAGCTTATAATTGCTGGTATATTCGGCAAAAATGCCGCAGTCGATGCGGATGCGCCCGCCGTCGTAGCCGTTCCATTTTTCTGCCACGCGGCGCAGCTCGGCGCATTGCTCGTCGGTTTCAAAGTCAAATTCTTCGCTCGCGTCGATAAAGCGATAGGCCGACAGCGCAAGATTTGCTTTCATGCCGCTCTCGGCAATGACCTCGGCGGTCGCGGCGGGGTAGTAGTACAGGTCGGAAACGCTCGTAACACCGAAGCGCAGGCATTCCGCGACGGCGACCGTCGCCGCCGCGCGGGCGCATTTGGAGTCCATCTTGTCCTCCCGCTGCAGCTGCGTTTCCAGCGCCTCAGAGGGCGAAAGCTCGTCGCAGAAATTGCGCAGGATGCTGGCGGCAAGGTGGGTGTGGCAGTTGATTAGGCCCGGCAGCAGCACCATTCCCGTGCCGTCGATCACCGTGCCGGGCGGCAGCGGCGGGGCCTCTTTGCCGATATAGGAAATTTTTCCGTCCTCGATGCCAAGGTATGCGCCAAAAAGCACATCCATGCGATCATTCATCGTCACAATCGTAGCGTTTGCAATCAAAGTGTCCATGTTCGTTCCTTTCGGGCGATTCGCCCAGCAGCGAAAAGATTTCCTGCTTCTCGTCGAGCAGCTGCGGCAGCGCCTGCAGGTACTGCTCCGGGAATTTGGGGTTGTGGAAGCGGCGGAGCCTGCCGCCGGGCAGATTGATTTTTGTCATTCCGCCGCCGCCGAGCGAGAGGATGCTGTGTACCTCCTCCATCATATAGATGTTGTACAGGCAGCTCGTGCCGCCGCGCTGCCAGCCGACGTTTTCAAATGAGCCCGCCATATATTTCTGCCGGTAGAGGTAATAGGGGCGATAGCCGAGCGCGCGCAGCGTGGCCTCGGAAAAATCCACCATCCGCGCGATTTCGGCGGCGGGGGAGAGAGAATCCGGCCTTTCAAACAAGTCCGCACCCTTTTTCAGCGAGAGGGTGTGCACGGTGATGTTGGCGGGCGCGAGGGCGGCGACCGCGTCCAGCGAGCGGCGGAAGCCGTCGAAATCATCCTGCGGCAGCCCCGCGATGAGGTCCATGTTGATGGCCTCGAAGCCTGCCTGCTGCGCCCAGCGGTAGGCGCCCTCCACGTCGCGCGCCGTGTGCGGGCGGCCGCAGGCGCGCAGGACACGGTCGGACATGCTCTGGGGGTTGATGCTCATGCGGTTGACCCCGCCGCGCGCGAGTGTGTTGAGCTTCTCGGGGCTTAGCGTATCCGGCCGCCCGCCCTCCACGGTGAATTCTATGCAGCGGCTCAGGTCGAAATTTTCGCCGATGGCGGCGAGCAGAAGCTCCAGCTGCTCGCACGAGAGAGTCGTGGGCGTCCCACCGCCGATATAGAGCGTGCGGATTCGCCGCCCGGAGGCGGCCAAAAGCTGCCCGGTTACCCGGATTTCCTGCATTAAAGCATCGAGATACGGCGCCAAAAGCTCGGTTTTCCTGCCGATGCTGCGGCTGACGAAGCTGCAATAGGCGCAGCGGGTGGGGCAGAAGGGAATGCCAATGTACATCGAGATGTCCGATGGCTCGGCGGCGGCAACCGCGGCCACCGTGCTCTCGGAGCAATCGAGCGCAAGCGAGCAGCGCTCCGGCGTGACGAAATACAGCTCGCGCAGCTCCCTGCCGGCGCTCTCGCGCGTGCCGCCCGCGAGCAGATGGCGTGTGGAGAGCTTGGTCGGCCGCACACCCGCGAGCGCGCCCCAGGCGGGCGGCTGCGGCAGGTGCGGCAGCGCAGCGAGGTAGTAGGCCTGCTGCAAAATCCGGCGGCGCAGGCGCACGCTTTCCTCACTGCAGCGCAGCCGCCGCGAGGCGCGGGTGGTTTGCCCGCCGATGGTAATTTTTGCCGTGGCGGTCAGCCAGACCCGGCCGCGGTGCAGCGCGCTCTCGGCCTCGCCGGGCGTTTCGCGCGCGAAGAGCGCGAGCTGAAGCTGCTCGACGCAGTAGCGCTCGCTATGACCCAAAAGTGTGAGCTTCATGCGCTTCTCCAATCAGAAGTAGGGATTTTCCTGCCGCTCGCGCGCGAGCGTGGTGGCGTCGCCGTGCCCGGGGTACACGGTACAGTCGCCTGGCAGCTCCCGCAGCCGCGCGAGGCTGCGGCGCATCGCCTCCGGCGAGCCGCCGGGTAAATCCGTGCGCCCGCAGGAGCCGGCAAACAGGGTATCGCCGGAAAAGAGGGCGCTGCCGCATCGATAGCAGACGCTGCCCCAGGTGTGTCCCGGCGTTTCCAGAACCTGAAAGCGGAGCCCGGCGGCGGAGATGCTGTCGCCCTCCTCGCAGAGCATCACCTCCCGCGGCCAGTCGGCCAGCGGGTAGAGCGCCTCGCGCATCGGGTGCAGTCCGGGCGAGTAGTCCGCCTGGTGCATCCACACCGGGCAGCCGCATTTTTCCGCCAGCGCCTCCACCGCGCCTACATGGTCAAAATGCCCGTGCGTGAGCAAAATCGCCTCGATTTTTCGCTCTCCGGCGGCGCGGAGCACGGCCTCCGGCTCGAAGCCGGGGTCGATAATCACCACGCAGCCGCTATTTTCGACAAGGTAGCAATTCTCGGCAAGGTGGCCGAGCGTCAGAACGCGGATGTTCATTTGCTCCTCCTCGGGGTGTCCATCAGCTGCTCGGTATCGAGCAGCAGCGTCACCGGCCCGTCGTTGACGGATGCGACCTGCATATCCGCGCCGAAGCGCCCGTGCTGCGGCGGGAAGCCGAGCGCGGCGCAGCAGCGCAGAAAGTCCTCGTAGAGCCGATTTCCAAGCGCGCTGTCGGCAGCCTCGGCAAAGCTGGGGCGGCGGCCGCGGCGGCAGCTCCCATAGAGCGTGAATTGGCTGACCACAAGCACCTCGCCGCCAACCGCGTCCAGCCCGAGATTCATTTTCCCATTTTCATCCTCAAAAATGCGAAGACTCAGGCATTTTTCCGCCAAATAGCGGCTTTCCCGCTCGGTATCGTTCGGCCCAACGCCGAGCAGGATGAGAAAGCCCTGCCCGATGCTGCCCACAGCCTCGCCGCCGATGGAAACCGAGGCGCTTTTTACCCGCGTCAGGACTGCGCGCATACGCAGCCCCTCTTGCCCTTGGCGGGCGGCTCCTCCTCCGGCGCATCCTCGCCCTCGGGCGCGGGCTTGCCACAGCCGCAGGGCTTTTTGCTGCGCGGCGGCTTGGGAGCGGGGTGGATAGACTGCACGAGTCCAATGTTCATCTCCTTGGCGGGGATGAGGAAAATGCCAATCAGCAGCCCCGAGAGCGCGCAGACCGCGCCGCCGAGTGCCAGATCCCGCCGGGAAACAACGCAGTCCTTATTCGGGTCGCCCAGCGATTTCGCAAGCGCCAATACCTGGCTGCCCTTGCTTGATAAGTTGTCTAATGGAATGCTTTTCATAGGGTTTCCTCCAGATTCTTGTGAAAAGGTTAAGGAAGCTTTGAAAAACCGGCAATACGCCGCAGACGATTTGCTTACGAGCTTCCTTGCTGAATTCAGCGGCAATCTGCCGCGGCGGCTGGCTTCGGGCACCCTCAGTTCTGCCCGCGGCGGGAGCCCATCACGTCGCGGATGTTCAGAAGCTTCGCGCGAATGGATTCCAGCTCGCCGACGTTTTTCACCTCAAAGCGAACGGTGACGATGCTCTTGTTGCCGGGCAAATCCTTGGCGTTCAGCTCCTTCAGATGCACGTGCGCAGTGCTGATGACGGTTGCGACATCCAGCACCAGCCCGTCGCGGGTGATGCAGTCGAGCTCAAGGGTGGTGTCGAAGGGCTGCTCGTCGAGATTTGCCCAGCGCACGCGCACCCAGCGCGCCGCCTGCGCGGGGTCGTCGCGGTGCGCGGTGTTGGGGCAGTCCGCCCGGTGGACGGATACGCCGAAGCCCTTGGTGATGAAGCCCACAATCGCGTCGCCCGGCACGGGCGTGCAGCATTTGGCGAACTTGATCATGCACGAGTCGATATCCTCGACAATCACGCCGTTGACGGCGTGTCGGTTCAGACGAACCGGCTCCTCCACGCGCAGCGGCTTGGGCGTTCGTTCCTCCTCCTTCTGCCGCAGCGCGCGGGTAATGTCGTCCCGGATGCGTCCGACGGCCTTCGTGGCGGTCAGCCCGCCGTAGCCGATGGCGGCGTACAGGTCGTCCCAGCTGTCAAAGGAGAGCTTTTTGAGCAGCTTGGGGGAAAGCTCGTCGTCGCTCGGGGCAGCCGGCGGCAGCCCGGCGCGGCGCATCTCCGCCTCGAAGCTTGAGCGGCCATGCACGATGTTTTCCTCACGCTTCTCCTTTTTGAACCATTGCTTGATTTTGGTGCGCGCCTGATTGGAGCGGCAGATATTGAGCCAGTCGCGGCTCGGCCCCTTGGCGGATTTGGAGGTGAGAATTTCCACAATGTCGCCGTTTGTCAGCTTCGCGTCGATATTTGCGATGCGGTTGTTGATTTTTGCGCCGATCATGGCGTTGCCGACACCGGAGTGAATGGCATAGGCAAAGTCGATGGGCGTGGAGCCGGTGGGCAGGCTCACCACCCGCCCCTTGGGTGTGAAAACGAAAACCTCATCGTCGAACATATCGATTTTCAGCGATTCGACATAGTCCTCCGCGTCGGTATCCTGCTGGCTTTCCAGCAGGCGGCGCACCCATTCAAAATCCTTCTCGTCGCCGGAGCCCTGCCCGCCCTGCTTGTACTTCCAGTGGGCGGCGATGCCGTATTCCGCCGTCTGGTGCATCTCCCATGTGCGGATTTGCACCTCAAATGGGATGCCCTGCCGGCCAATTACGGTGGTGTGCAGGCTCTGGTACATATTCGGCTTCGGGGTCGAGATATAGTCCTTGAAGCGCCCGGGTACGAGGTTGAACAGGTCGTGGATATGGCCGAGCACGTTGTAGCAGTCGGGAATCGTGTCCACAATCACGCGGAAGGCGTAGATGTCGTACAGCTCGTCGAGCGACTTGCCCTGCACCTGCATCTTGTGGTAGATGGAGTAGACGTGCTTGATGCGCCCGTAGGTGGTGTTGTGGATGCCCACGCTCGCCAGCCGCTCGGTGATCTGCGCCTGAATGGAGCGCATGAAGGCCTCGTCCTGCTCCTTTTGGGCGTTGAGGTGGTCGGTGATTTTCTGGTAGTCGTCGGGGTCCAGATATTTGAGCGCAAGGTCGTCAAGCTCCATCTTGATGCGCTGCATACCCAGCCGGTGCGCCAAGGGCGCGTACACGTCCATCGTCTCGCGGGATTTGGAGATTTGCTTTTCCGGCGTTTGGTACTGCATGGTGCGCTGGTTGTGCAGCCGGTCGGCAATTTTAATCAGCACTACGCGGATATCCTTGGACATGGCCATGAACATTTTGCGTAGATTCTCCATCTGCTCCTGCTCGGAGGTGGAGAAGTTGGCGCGCGTCAGCTTGGTTACGCCTTCCACCAGCTCCGCCACGGTCGTACCGAAAAGGCGCTCGATCTCCTCGTGGCTGGTGTCGGTGTCCTCAATGCAGTCGTGCAGCAGCGCGCCGAGGACGGAATCGGTGTCCAGCCCCATCTCGGCGACGATCTGCGCCACGGCCAGCGGGTGAATGATATAAGGTGAGCCGTCCTTGCGGAGCTGGCTGCGGTGCTTGTCGTCGGCGTAGCGGATGGCTTTTTCAATCAGCGCCATGTCCGCGCCGGGTAGATGCTGCTCCAGCGCCGTATGCAGGGAAGCATAATGCTCTTCAAAGGTTTCCATATTTTTCAGCTCTCTTTCGCGCGCAGCAGCAGCTGCATGGTGCGGCTATTGTGCAGATCCGCCTTCCCGGCGGCGGGAAGAACGGTAATGGTGATGGCCTTGTGCCGCCGCTGCACGGCAATCAGACCGACATCGGCAAAAATATCCAGCGCGGCGAGCATCTGCCCAAGGCTGAGCGGCGCGCCGGATTTGCGCACAATTTTCCGGCAAAGGCATACCGGGTCTTCCGATATGGACGGGCCTGCGGCGGCTAGGTACCGCCAGATGTGCCCCAGCACCGCCCGGTCGGGCAGCAGGCGCGCGGCGTCGGCGGGGGAAGCGCGTCCCTCGCGCAGCTGGCGGTAGCCGCTTGCATCCGGGGAGCATTCGGCCACGCAGCTCGGGCGGAGGTCCAATAGGGTCATCTGCGCCGTGCGCTCGCCGCGGAATTCATTGACCTGCGCCGAGAACGCCGCGTCCACGATGTCGCCCGGCTCGATGGAGGCGGTCTGCGCGTCCATCGAGAAGAAAATGGCGTTCAGATGCTCGTAGCCTGCGGCGAGACGCAGGCGCATATGCCGACCGTTGCCAACCATGCTGATGCGCTCCACACGCAGATTTTTCATCATCAGCACCGGCTTGGGGCAGCCGTTCCCGGTCGGCTCCAGCACGCGCAGGGAATCGATATTTTTCACCGTAAGCAGCTCGGGTGGGATCTCGCAGTCCACGTCCAGCACGGTGCGCGGTGCGCCGTCGGAATAGTAGGCGGCCGCGAGGCGGCAGATCGCCTGCCGGAATTCGTCGATTTTTTCGCGGGCGATGGTAAAGCCCGCGGCAAGCTCGTGCCCGCCGAAGCCCTCCAGCAGGCCGGAAAGCTCCGTGAGCGCGGCAAAGAGGTTAAAGCCGCCGTAGCTGCGCGAGCTGGCCTTGCCGTGCTCCCCGTCCAAGCAAATCAGGAAGACCGGGCAGCAGTATTCCTCCGCCAGCCGGCTGGCGACGATGCCTACCACGCCCTGATGCCAGCCGTCGTCGGCAAGCACGATGGCCTCCGGCGAATCGCCCTGCGGCAGCATAGAAACGGCCTGCTGGTAGATCTGCGCCTCCACGCGTTGCCGCTCGCGATTCAGGTCGCACAGCGCTTTCGCGAGAATCTCCGCACGCTCGGGGTCGTCGGTAAGAAACAGCTCCACAGCCAAATCGATTTTTCCCATGCGTCCGGCGGCGTTGATGCGCGGGGCGAGGGTGAAGCCAATCGCGGTGGCGTTTACATTCTCCGGCACAAGGCCCACCTCGCGCATGAGCGCGGCGATGCCCGGGCGGCGGGTGGCCTTCAGCTTCTCCAGACCGCGGGCAACGAACACCCGGTTTTCGTCGCGCAGGGGCATCACGTCCGCCACCGTGCCGAGGCAGACGAGATCCGCGTAGTCCTCCAGCATCTGCTCCTGCGAGCCGCAAAGCGCCGCGGCGAGCTTGAACGCCACGCCCACGCCCGAGAGCAGCTTATGCGGGTAGCCCCCGTCCGGCCGGTGGGGGTCAACGACGGCGATAGCATCCGGCAGAGAATCCTTGCACTCGTGATGGTCGGTAATCACGAGGTCGATGCCAAGCTCGCGGCAGAGCAGAGCCTCCGCGATGGCGGTGATGCCGCAATCGACCGTTACAATCAGGTTCACGCCCTGCTCGTGCAGGGTGCGAATGGCCAGCGGGTTCAGGCCGTAGCCCTCCTCCAGCCGCCCAGGGATGTAGGTCACAACCTCCGCGCCGTTGCGGCGCAGGAAATCCGCCAGCAGGCAGGTGGCGGTAATCCCGTCCACATCGTAATCGCCGAATACGGCGATTTTTTCGTTCCTTGTCATGGCGAGCCCCACCCGCCCGGCGGCGAGCGCCATGTCGGTCATGCAAAAGGGATCCGGCAGCGGCGCGTCGCAGCGCACAGCTGCCCGCGCGGCGGCTGCGGTGTCCAATCCCCGCGCGGCAAGCACCATCGCGCCCAGCGGGGAGTACCCGCTCTTCACCAGCGCATTGACCGCGCCGGGCTCCGGCGCGCGCACCTTCCAAACTCCATACCGCAAAGCAAAACACATCCATTTTTTCTTTTTCTTCTTATTATAGCAAACTTGCGGGTGTTTCGCAACGATTATTTTGGGGAAGACCTCCCGTTATGCGCTTATTTTTCCTCCCCGCGCAGGAGCTGGTAGAGCGTAACGGCCAGCAGGGGAAAAAGCAGCATCCCTGCAACGCCCCAGAGCTTCCACCCGGCGTAGAGCGCGAACAGGGTAAACAGCGGCGGCACGCCAAGCTGCTTGCCCAGAAAGCGCGGCTCCAGCACCGTGTGCAGCACGCTCACCAGCACATACACGGCGAACAGGCCGACGCAGCGCAGCGTTTCGCCGCGGAAAAGGCAGAGCGCGCACCATGGCAGCAGCACCGTGCCTGTGCCGAGAATCGGCAGCGCGTCCACGGCGGCAATTGCGGCCGCCCACGCGGCGGCATAGTGGATGCGCAGCAGCAGGAAGCCGACAATCAGCACGCCGAAGGTCACGCCCAGCAGCTTGCATTGGGCAATCAGGTAGCTGCGCAGATTCTGCCTGCAGCGCGCGAGCACCGGCGCGGCGCGCTCGGGGAGGCCATCCGGCAGACTGCGCCGGAGGCGGTCGCGCAGCTTCGGCCCTGCCGCGCAGAACATATAGCTCGCCAGCACGCAGGTGAGCGCGGCGAAGCCGAGGTTCGATACCTGCACAGCCGCGCCGGAGAGCAGGCGCAGCAGGCTTCCCGAGGCCTCGTCGAGCAGGGCGGTGCCGTCGCAAAATAGGCTTGTCACGGTGTGCTGAAGGGTGCTTTGCAGCCCCTCCGGCGCCTCATAGGTGAGCGCGAGCAGCTTTTCCTCGGCAAGCTCCATGCCGTCGAGCGCGGTCTGCTCCACGTCGGGCAGAATGCCTGCCAGCAGCCCAAGCGCGCGCCACACGAGGCTTGCCAGCGCAAGCAGGAGCAGCACCGCGCAGCATAGCCACAGGCTCATCCCGGCCGCCGCCGCGGCGGCACGCGGCAGGCGCAGGCGCTGCTCGAGGATCTTCACCAGCGGCTCGGCGGCGAGGCTTATCCCCAGCGCAAGCAGAAACGGCAGGCAAAAGCTTAGGCAGTAGCGCAGAAAAATCCACAGCGCGGCGGCTGCGCCAAGCAAAATCACTAGTTTCCGGCGGTTTTCCTGCGGCATGATGGCTCCTTTCTTTGTGCATTTTTCCCGCGAAAAAGGGTTGCTTTTTTCCAAATTTATGGTAAAATAGAGGTAGCGGTCGGGATTCCCGGCGAAAAAAAGCTTCGGGAGGCTGGTTATGAGTCTGGATGCGAAATACTATATTGTGGAAGCTTCGGCTCTGCCCGAGGTATTCCTGAAGGTTGCGGAGGCCAAGCGCCTGCTCTCCTCTCACGAGGCAGCTGCGGTCAACGATGCCACCCAAGCGGTGGGGATTAGCCGCAGCGCGTTCTACAAATATCGGGATGCGATTACCCCCCTGCAGAACATGATGCACGACCGGGTGGTGACCTTCCAGTTCATGCTGCGAGACGAGCAGGGGCTGCTGTCGAACCTGCTGAACGTTTTCGCCGAGTCGGGCGCAAATATCCTGACTATCAATTCCATCCGCCCTACGGATGGCACGGCCATCGTTACCATCTCCGCTGAAACGCGCAATGTTTCCCGCCCGCTCGAGGAGCTGGTGGACAGCTTTAACGAGATTTACGGCGTCCTGCGCTCGCAGATCTTGGCAGGGTAGCCCGGTGCAATCGATTCCCCCCCCCACCCGAAAGGGCGGGGATTTTTTTCGGCACCTTTCGCGCTTGCGCCGCGTAGAATGTTTCGGAGGTGGTAAGGTGCGAATCGTCCAGAAATTCGGCGGCAGCTCGCTGGCGAACCGGGAGCGAATCGAGAACGCCGCCCGTCGCATCGCGCATTCCGCGCGGGAGGGAAACCAGATGATTGCGGTGGTGTCCGCCCCGGGGGATACCACAGACCGGCTCGCGAAGCTTGGGCAGGAATTTCCCTGCGCCGCTTCCGCGCGGGAGCAGGATGCGCTGCTCGGCGCAGGGGAGCAGATTTCCGCCGCGCTTCTCGCGCTTGCGCTCCAGTCGCTCGGGCAGCGGGCGGTAAGCCTGAACGCATGGCAGATGGCTCTGCGGACGGATGGCCACTATGCGGACGCGGTTCCCCTGCGGCTGGAGAGCACGCGTATCGAGCAGGAGCTGGCGGCGGGGAAAATCGTGGTCGCTACGGGCTTTCAGGGGCTGGACGGCGAAGGGAATCTCACGACCCTTGGCCGCGGCGGCTCAGATACCACGGCGGTGGCGCTGACGGCCCTCCTGCACGCCGACCGCTGTGAAATTTATACGGATGTAGACGGCGTTTATGACCGCGACCCGCGCCTTTTCCCCGAGGCCAAGCGCTTCGAGCGCATTGGCTACGAGGAGATGATTGACCTCGCCCGCGCGGGCGCGCAGGTGCTGCACCTGCGCAGCGTAGAGATGGCGAAGGCGTATCGGATTCCGATTTACGTCCGCTCCTCCTTTCGCCCCGGGGCGGGTACAGTTGTGGAATAGTATGCCCAAAAGAATAGAAAAAATGCGGAAATTTCCGGTTTGCCCAGAAATTTCCGCATTCCTTTTCGGATAGCTTCCCCAAATCCGACTGCATCGGCAGGGGGAAGGTCAGCAGTAGAAGCGCATACAGTCGGTGTGCGTTTGGGAAACGCGAACCTCCGCCTCGGGAAACTGCGCGCGCAGCCGCTGCGCCAGAGCGGGGATCACCGGATTCTCCGTCCAGAAATGCCCCGCGTCGATTAAATTCATGCCAAGGTCGTGCGCGTCCCAGAACTGGTTGTAGCGCACATCGGCGGTCACAAAGGTGTCGCAGCCGGCGGCGAAGGCATCCGCCAGCTCGTCCGCGCACGCGCCGCCGCCGACCGCTACGCGATGCACCGGCCGACCGCCCGCGGCATAGCGCAGCCCCGGGCAGCCCAGCCTCCCGCGTACAAGGGGAAGAAAGTCTGCCAGCGGCATTTCTGGCACAAGCCCCATGCGCAGCAGCCCCCGGTCCTCGCCCTCGGGCGTGACCTGCGGCGCGATCACGGCGATATCCGCCAAGCCGAGCGTCTGCGCAAGCACGAAGTTGACGCCCGTGGGGGAGCAATCGAGATTCGTGTGGGCGTTGATGGCGCTGATGTTGTGTGAGATCAGCAGGCGGATGGTGCGCCCTACGCCGGTTTCGTCGGTAATTGCCTTCGCCGGGTGGAAGAGCAGCGGGTGGTGGGTCACGAGCAGATCGGCGCCCCAGTCCGCCGCCTCGCGCGTCGCGCCCTCGAAGGGGTCGAGCGCGAGCAGAATTTTCCGCACCGGCTGGGTGCGGCTTCCACAAAGCAGGCCGACATTGTCCCAGTCCATTTTCATGTACGGTGGCGCGAGGGTATCGAGATAGTGCAGAACGTCGCCAGTAGTTAACATAATATTTCTCCTTTCCAGCTCTGCAATTCCTCCCAAGCGCGGGTATAGAAGGCAAGCGCCTGCGCGTCGCCGCCGCGCGAGAGCCCGTGCAGGGTGGTTTCCAGATTTGCCAGAATACGCCGGTAGTAGGGTGCGAGAGCGGGCGCGCCGCTTGCGCGCAGGGCGGGGGAGAGGTGGCATTCTCCGGGGCTGAGCGGCGCGCCGGGCGCGTAGGAAAGCTCCGCGACAGGGTAGAAAAATTTCCCTTCCTGCACCACGGTTTCGCGCGCGGCGCGGTAGCCCTGCGCGCTCAGCC
Source organism: Bacillota bacterium (assembly GCA_021200975.1). Taxonomy (GTDB): domain Bacteria; phylum Bacillota; class Clostridia; order Oscillospirales; family Oscillospiraceae; genus Faecousia. The sequence goes on from JAJQFT010000029.1 coordinate 14,564, forward strand.
AGCGCGCCAGGCGCACGCGCTGGGACTGGCATTGCACGATGAGGCAGCGCCCGTTGCGCAGCCAAGGTGCGGCGCCGAGGATGGAAATTATCGTATCCGCGCCGACCCCGGCGCAAAGCAGGGTGTCAAAGTCGCGGGGGAGCGAAAGCACCCCATCGGATAGAAAAAATTGAATTTGATTCGATAAACCCAGCTTTTCCGCATTTTTTCGCGCGTTTTGCAGCGGGAGCGGTGCGATATCCGCCGCGTAGACCTGCGAGGCAATCCCGGCCTGCAGCAGGTAGAGGCCGAGGTGGCCGTGGTCGCAGCAAATATCCGCGACGCGCGCGCCGGGGCGCACGAAGGCGGCGCAGGCGCGCAGCCGCGGGGAGAGGGGAATGGTCATAGTTCCTCCAAAAAAACGGCCGCCTCCGGATGGGAGGCGGCATCTGCAATCGTCCGTAGCAAAAGGGCGCAGACGTTATGCTGCGCTATTCGGCAACCACCGAGCCCTGCGGGTTCGCCTCATAAGCCTCCAGAAAATGGTTGAGCTGGGTGAGGAAGGCGTCGCAGTCGATGCCGTGCACCATGCAGGCCTCCTCCACGGTTTCGCCGCGGGACGAGGGGCAGCCTAAGCAGTGCATCCCAATGGCGAAAAACAGCGGCGCGGACTGGGGCGCGATGTCCAGAATGCCGCCGATGATGGTTTCTTTTTCAATTTTGACGGCCATGAAAAGTACCTCCTACAATTTTTCTCTATTATACCCCCAAATTCCGCAAAATACAAGAGGGATTTTTCGCTTTTTTCGCGCGCGTGCGCGGAAGAAAATGGCTTGTAAATCTGAAAAATGATGCTATAATAGACGCAGAGCGCGGAAATCCCATTTCCGGAAAAAATTTTTTCATTTTTTTCAACCGGCTGCAATAAAATGGCGGCGCTGTGCATTATACAGGTGAAAGGGGCAAACAACATGGACAATACTTTCCCGGAATCCACCGGAAAAGAATCGGCGAAGCTGCTGGATGGCTATATTGCCGACATTGCCAAGGGCGATCGCGACGCTCTGGCAGATTTATATCACCATTCCAGCGCCTCGGTCTATGCCTTTGCTCTTTCGATCCTCAAGAATGTTCACGATGCTGAGGATGTCCTGCAGGATTGCTACCTGCGCATCCACGATTGCGCCGGGAGCTACCGCTCGCATGGCAAGCTGATGGCATGGATTCTCACCATCGCCCGGAACCTTTGCATGATGCGCCTGCGGGAGAAGATCAAGACGGCTGAGCTGACCGATGAGGATTGGAACGCCGCCCTGTCCGAAAGCTGCGAAACGAATATCGACGACCGAATTCTTCTGACCCAGTGCCTGAGCCGCCTGCGGGACGATGAGCGGCAGATCGTGGTGCTCCACGCGGTCGCCGGCTTCCGGCACAGGGAAATCGCCGCATTCTTGGATATGCCCCTGCCAACGGTGCTGTCAAAGTACAGCAGAAGCCTGAAAAAATTGAAGGAAAATTTAGAAAGGAGAGCATGGCATGACGAACCGGGAAACCGAAGCAAAACTCAAGCGGGCCTTTGAAAACGCCACGCCAGATGTCCTGGATGCTGTCCTCTCCCAATGCGAACAGCAGAAAGGAAATGGGATAAACATGACCGTTATCAACACTAAAAAGCCTCGCTCGTTGTGGGTACGAGCCGCCTCCCTGGCCGCCGCCCTGGTGCTGGTTCTTGGCCTGGGACTGGGAGTCTACGGCTACATTGGCGTCAATACCGTAAGCTCTGTCGTATCTTTGGATGTCAACCCCAGCTTGGAGCTTCGGCTCAATAAAAATGAAACCGTACTATCTGTAGAAGCCCTGAACACCGACGGCGAGATTATCCTAGGGGATATGGATTTGGAGGGCAACGATTTGGATGTGGCGGTAAACGCCCTGATTGGCTCGATGTTGCGCAACGGCTACCTCTCTGAGCTGGCCAACTCCATCCTCATCAGCGTGGAGAACAGCGACCCCGAAAAATGTGCCCAGCTTCAGGCAGAGCTGACCGCGAAGGTCAACGAGCTGTTTAGCGCCGATTCCTTTACGGGCGCGGTACTGAGCCAGACCGTGAGCAAGACCGATGAGCTGACCGCGCTGGCCGAGGAATACGGCATCTCCGTGGGCAAGGCGCAGCTGATTCAGACCATCGTAAGCCAGAATAGCCGCTATACCTTTGAAGACCTTGTGGGGCTCACCATCAACGAGCTGAATCTGCTCAGCGTTTCCGGCGGGCAGAATCTGGAGGGCGTGGATGCCTCCGGCACCGCCAGCGACAAGAGCTATATCGGCACAGAGGCCGCCACCGCCATCGCGCTGGAGGATGCCGGGATTGCCGAGGCCGACCTGCTTGCGCTGAAAATCGACCTCGACATGGAGGACGGCACGCTGGTCTACGAGGTGGATTTTGAGACCGCGGAATATAAGTTCGAGTATGAGATGGATGCCACTACCGGCGAAATTATGAAATCGGAGAAGGATAATAAGCAGGGCGCCGCATCCGCTGCCGACGCCGCCATCACCGCCGACGAGGCGAAGGCCGCCGCGCTGAGCCACGCGGGCGTGAGTGCGGACGGGATTACCCGCTACGAGAGCAAGCTGAAGCAGAAGCACAATGCAATGATTTATGACATAAGCTTCTATACCGGCGGCTATGAATACGAGTACGAGATCGATGCCGCCACCGGCGAGGTTCTCGCGTGGGAGAAGGATGTGGACGACGATACTACGGCAAGCTCCGTCATTTCCAGCACGGATTCCCTCATCGGTGAGGATGTGGCAAAGGCCGCCGCGCTGAGCCATGCGGGCGTGAGCGCCGACAGCATTACCAATTACAAATGTGAGCTGGATCGGGACGATGGCATCGTGGTTTACGAAATCGAGTTTGACTGCGGCGGCTATGAATACGACTATGAAATCAACGCCGCCACTGGCGCGGTCGTCGCATGGGAAAAGGAGCTGGACGACGACGCGGCGAGCAGCAGCGCCTCCGACGCTGCCCTGATCGGCGAGGCCGCGGCCAAGACCGCCGCCCTGAGCCACGCGGATGTGAGTGCCGACAGCATTACCAATTACAAGTGCGAGCTGGATACGGACAATGGCGTGCAGGTTTATGAAATCGAGTTTGACTGCGGCGGCTATGAGTACGAGTA
>JAJQFT010000029.1:17830-22033 GCA_021200975.1 Bacillota bacterium
ATGGCGTGCAGGTTTATGAAATCGAGTTTGACTGCGGCGGCTATGAGTACGAGTATGAAATCAACGCCGCCACCGGCGCGGTGATTTCCGGCAAGAAGGAGCTGGACGACGACGCGGCGAGCAGCAGCGTCTCCGACGCTGCCCTGGTTGGCGAGGCCGCTGCCAAGGCCGCTGCGCTGAGCCACGCGGGTGTGAGCGCCGACAGCATTACCAAATATAAATGCGAGCTGGATACAGACAAGGGCGTGCAGGTTTATGAAATCGAGTTTGACTGCGGCGGCTATGAGTACGAGTACGAAATCAACGCCGCTACCGGCGCGATTCTTTCCTACGAAATCGATAAATAATAAGCCTCCTATCAAAAAGTTGGGTGGATTGCCGCTTGGCAATCCACCCGATTTTTTAGAGAAGCGCGGAATAAACCGGCAAAAGGCGGCGCAAGACACCGCAGACGATGGATCCCGAGGCTCCTCAGGCTTCTTGAAGCAAATCCGCGAGGGTAATTCCCTCGAAGAAGTCGTCTATCATCTTGTCGAGCCGCTCCCACATGGGCAGCGCGTTGCAGCATTCGCTGCGCGAGCAGGCGGCCGGGCCCTGCGCTGTGCAGGAAACGACATTCAGCGAGCCCTCCGTCAGCTTCAGGATGGAGCCGATGGAGTACGATTCCGGGCTGCGGCTCAGGCGATAGCCGCCGCCCTTGCCGTGCACCGCGTCCACGAAGCCCGCCTTGGAGAGGGTGGTCATGATGGATTCGAGGTATTTTTGCGAAATTTGCTCCGATTCGGCAATTTCCTTGAGCGGGGTCAGCGCGTCTCCGCCGCGCTGTGCCAGCCGAACCATTACCCGCAGCGCGTAGCGACCCTTGGTGGATACGATCATCTTATTCGCACTGCGGCGCGTGCTCACTATTGGGGAAGTCATTCTCGTCGTAGGGAATGTTGTTCTTCTGGAAGTAGTCAAGCAGAGCGCTCTTGATGGCCTCCTCCGCCAGCACCGAGCAGTGCATCTTGTGCGCAGGCAGGCCGTCGAGCGCCTCAGCCACGGCCTTGTTGGTCAGGCGCATCGCCTCGTGTATGGATTTTCCCTTAATCATCTCGGTCGCCATCGAGGAGGAGGCAATCGCGCTGCCGCAGCCGAAGGTTTCAAACTTCACATCCTCGATGATGTCGTTTTCAATTTTCAGATAGATTTTCATGATGTCGCCGCATTTGGCGTTGCCGACCTCACCCACGCCGGAGGCATCCTCAATCGTGCCGACATTGCGCGGGTGGGTGAAATGATCCATCACTTTTTCAGAGTATAGTGCCATAATCGAAATCTCCTTATTGATTGATTTTCAGAGGATATATTCCCGCTTGCCGGTTTGCAGGTCGCGCCAAACGGGGGACATATTGCGCAGGTAGCGCACCACCTCGGGCACGGCGCACAAAATGTGGTCGATTTCCTCCTCGGTGTTGTATTCGCTCAGGGAAAGGCGCAGGGAGCCGTGCGCCACATCGTGTACCCGCCCAATGGCGAGCAGCACATGGCTCGGGTCGAGGCTGCCGCTGGTGCAGGCCGAGCCGGAGGAGGCGCAAACACCCTTCGCGTCGAGCAGCAGAAGCAGGCTCTCGCCCTCAATGCCCTCGAAGCAGAAGCTCACGTTGCCGGGCAAGCGGTGCACCGGGTCGCCGTTGAGCGCGCTGTGCGGGATTTGGCTCAGCCCGGCAATCAGCCGGTCGCGCATCGCGCTCACCTTTTTTGCGTTTTCCTCCATGTGGTCTGCCGATTCCTGCAGGGCGGCCGCCATCGAAACGATGCCGGGAACATTTTCCGTGCCGGCGCGCTTGCCGCGCTCCTGCGCACCGCCCTCAATCAGGCTCGAAAGCAGCAGGCCGCGGCGGCAGTACAGCGCGCCAACGCCCTTTGGCCCGTGGAACTTGTGCGCCGAGAGGCTGAGCATATCGATTTGCTGCTCGTGCACGTTGATGGGCACGTGCCCGACGGCCTGCACCGCGTCGGTGTGGAAGGGCACGCCGGAAGCGCGGCAGATGGCGCCGATTTCCGCAATGGGGAGGATGGAGCCAATCTCATTGTTGGCGTACATCACGGTTACGAGGCAGGTATCCGGGCGCAGCGCGTCCTGCACCTGCTGGGCGGTAATGTTGTGGTTCGTCCGCACGTCGAGGTAAGTGACCTCAAAGCCCTCCCTTTCGAGCTTTTTGAGCGTGTGCAGCACGGCGTGATGCTCAAAGGCGGTGGTGATAATGTGCTTCTTCCCCTTGCGCGCGCCAGTACGGGCGGCGGACAGAATCGCCTGATTATCCGCCTCGCTGCCGCCGGAGGTGAAATAGATTTCCCGCGGCTCGCAGCCGAGGATGGCGGCCATTTTCTCCCGCGCGGCCTCCAGCGCCTCCTTGGCCTGCTGGCCGACGCTGTGAAGGCTCGAGGGGTTGCCGTAAATCGATTCCATGTAGGGGAGCATGGCGTTGATGGCGGTTTTGCTCATTTTTGTGGTAGCGGCATTATCCGCATAAACCTGCATATTGGATCCTTCCTTCTGGGGTATTTCACGTGGGCAATTACCCACTTGTTTTCTGGGTAAATCATACCACGAATTACCTACTTTGTCAATGGGTAAAATTGGCGGATAAAAATTGTTAACTTTTCCGATTTTCCCCACATTTCTCGGCTTTTTCAGCGGTTACAAACCGCTCGCGATGGAATATTAAGCGTGCAGCAAGGAGGATGCGAAGCATGAAGAAATTGAAAATATTGTTGATTGGATGTTGGATTTGTGCCGCGCTCGCGGCTCCGGCGCAGGCGCTGACGCTTGGCGGCAACGCGGTGGGGCTGGAGCTTTTCACGGGCAGGGTGAGCGTAGCGGCCATTGATGAAGCGCTCGGCGCGCCCTGCCGAGAGGCGGGGCTGCAGCCCGGCGACGAGCTGCTCTCCATCGACGGGCGCGAGATTGCCCGCGGCGAGGATGTCGCCGACGCGCTGCTGCGATCCAAGGGCACGGTGGAGCTGCGGATTTCCCGTGATGGCGAGGAAAGAACGCTCCGCGTTTCGCCGCAAATCACGGCCGACGGCCCGAAGCTTGGGCTGTTCCTGCGACAGGGCGTTACGGGGCTGGGCACAGCAACCTATTATGACGAGTCCGGCGGCAGCTTCGGCGCGCTGGGGCACGGCGTCAACGATGCGCAGGGCAAGCTCCTGCCCATAACGGGCGGGGAGGTTTACAACGCGAAGATACTCTCGGTGCGCAAGGGCGAATCCGGTAAGCCCGGGCAGCTTCTCGGCGCGCTCACGGGGGATACGCCGGTTGGGCAGGTGCAGGAAAACCGCGGGCAGGGCGTGTTTGGCACGGCGAGCGCGCCGGAGGGTGCGCAGGAGATTTCCGCCGCTTCGGCAGGGGAGATCCATACCGGCGCGGCGACGGTGCGCTGCACGGTCAGCGGCACCGAGGCACGGGAATATTCTGTGGAAATTCTCAAAATTTATCCAAAGGCCAACCGCTCCGGGCGAAACCTCCTCCTAAAGGTTACCGACCCGGCGCTGCTGGAGGCCACCGGCGGAATTGTGCAGGGGATGTCCGGCAGTCCGATTTTGCAGGATGGGAAGCTGGTCGGCGCGGTGACGCACGTGCTGGTGGGCGATCCCACCACTGGCTACGGGATTTTTATTGAGAATATGCTTGCCGCCGCGTCGTAAGCTGCCGCGGGCGACAGAGCCCGGTAAAAAGCCGCTTACGTGTATTCCTGCCGCAGGGAAAAAGGAGATGCCGAACGGTTTCGCCCCGCCGTTCGGTATCCTTTTACCGCACGAAATCACCCAGCGGAGTTGGCAGTGACCGCTGAAAGAGTAGCATGCGCCGCAAGTTTATAGCAATCACGGCCAGCAGGAGAAATCTTGCTGGCTTTTACCATTTGGCAACACCACCATCGAATTTAAGCAAAGAAGCAACAAAGAGATATCTGGGATGTCTGCAATGAGTGTGCTGGTTATTCAGGTATGGAAGACTTTGGGGAAGAACCATGTGGACGATGCTGTGATTTCCAAACTGCCGCGAGCGGCAGTGCCCCGGGGTAAATTCCTTAGATAGCAGCAGACTGCACAATTTTGCTCCATTCTCTTTGGTAAAATCGCAGAAATTCAAAAATTTTGCAAAGGAGGTGTCCAATTTTGGACACCTCAATTCTCATCGTAACAAAGCAAAAATAC
>JAJQFT010000014.1 GCA_021200975.1 Bacillota bacterium
ATCAGGTCGTGTTCTGTCAGCGTCTGACTGCGCGGATATTCCCCTGCTATACCGCCATCCTTCAAAATCAGAATCTGGTCGGACATTCCTATCAGTTCCGGCAGCTCTTCGCTGATAAGGATGAAAGAAAAGCCCTGCTCTTTCAGCTCATAAATCAGCCGATACATCACCTGCTTTACGCCAATATCAATGCCGCGCGTTGGGCAGTCCAAAATCAAAAGCTGTGCGCCGCAGCCGATCCATTTGCCAAAGGACACCTTCTGCTTGTTGCCGCCGGAGAGATTTTGTACCATTTGCTCCATTGAATTGCACTTGATTTCCATTTTTTCAATAAGCTGTTGGGAAAGTTCTTTTTCGCACTTATCTGCAATCAGATGCTTCTTCTGCGCCATTTGAGCCAGAGACGGCAGCACCAGATTATTTCGGATGGAAGCACCGAGCATAATGGCCTCATTGTCCCGATCCTTGGACACATAGCCGACTCCATGCTTAACGGCTATGGCCGGATTCGTAATCTTTGTTCCATCTGGCAGGGACACGCTGCCAACGCGCGGGCGGTCAATGCCAAACAAAAGCCGCCCCAACTCATGTATTCCGCCACTGGACAGACCGCCAATGCCCAATATTTCCCCGCGATGCAGGGAAAAGCTGACATCATTTATCTGCCAATTACCGGAAACGTGTTCTGCGCGGAGCACTGTTTCCTTCTTACAACTGCCATCGTAATCCTCGCGGTAAAGATGGCCTGTCACTTCGCGTCCTACCAACATAGCACGGATCCGTTTGGAACTGAATTCGTCTTTGTCCAGAGAACCGATGATTTTTCCGTCGCGCAGCACGGTCAGCGTACTGCATACGGTCTGAATCTCGTCCAAATCATGCGAGATCAAGATGACCGCGCGATTGGAACTGCACATGGTTTTGATACAATCGTAGAGCAGTTCCCGTCCCTCCTGCGTCAGTGCTGTCGTCGTTTCGTCAACAATCAGGACTTCTGGCTGTGCGTACATAGCCTTTGCGATTTCCACAATTTTGCGAGCCTCCGGATCCAGCGCACCTGCGGGCAGAGCAGCAGATAGATTCCCAGCGCCAACTGTATCCAACGCCTGCTGTGCCGCAGCAATCATCGCCTTTTTCCGGATAAAACCTCCGCTGGAAAATTGCCCCTCATTGCCAAGAAAGATGTTTTCTGCCACGCTAATGGAGCTGGCGGTTCCCATCTCCTGTACGATCATGGAAACGCCGCCCGCCTGCGCTTCCAATGCATTTTTTGGCTGGTAAGACTGACCGAGCAGTTCCATTTTTCCACTGTCCGGCTGCTGTATACCGGCAATAATGGAGGAAAGCGTGGACTTCCCAGAGCCATTTTCCCCAACCAGTCCGTGTACCTCGCCGCGCCGAAGGGTAAAACATACGTCGTTCAGCGCGATGGTTGGGCCAAAGCGTTTGTGTATCCCTTCTACGCGGAGAATTGTTTCCGCCATTCTTTCACCTGCTTTCTTTACATTTCCTCGCCTTTGGGACAGTTCAAAATTTATCTAGCTTCTTTGTCGCTACCGCCAGAATTTTCTTTCCTTTTGTGTCGATTTTATCACGAAAATCACCAAAAAAGAAGGTGGTAATTCCCCAGCTTTTGTGCTATACTAGCCCTACAAAAATGTAGCCCCAGAAATAAAGGAGGACAATTTGATGAAACTTAGCATCAACCTGATTTACGCCGCCTTGCAGGAATCGGTACCGGGGGCAATGCTGCGAAAAAGAAACAAAAATGACAATGAGTTATTGCTTTCATATCCACACTATTATCCCAGTTCTTTTACAATCGAGCAAAATCGAGTCTATATTGCACCGCTTGAACACCTCCCAGTTCACTGTGCGCCGAATGGCCCATGCCTGTTGATCACAACGCAAATGCCGGGCAAAAATATCAGTATGTGCAATAATCTCTCCATCATCACTGTAGGCGACACAGATATTGCAACATTATTTGATCTTGTTGCCGACATTTTTGACCGTTACAACCAATGGGATAGTGCCCTGAAGGAATTGATTTTTCAGGATGCGCCTTTGGAAGCATACCTTGCAGACAGCCTTTCGGTGATTGGAAATGCGATGAGTGTGCATGACAATAGTTTTTCTTATCTGGCGCAAGCAGGAATTACACGGGTTTCCGGACTTTCCGGAGGGAATAAGCGAGAATTTTTTGATCCGGATTTTCTGCTCCGCGTAGATAAACAGAGCAGCGAATCCATCTTTTATGCAAAGGAATTGATTTATTTCCGAGACGAAGGAACAAAACTGGAATATTATTTTCTGAATCTTTTCAGCGGAAGCACCGCCGCCGGACGGCTTGTTGTCATCAGCACACGTCGGTCATTCCTGCCGCAGGATGGAGCACTGATCCGGCATATGGCTCGTTATTTGGAAGCCGCGCTGACACGCTCTGCCTTTTCCGGCTGTGGCCGTAATTTGCGGCGTGACTCGCTCTTGGAGTATCTGACCGGAAAAGATCACAGTGACGATAAAATCATACATCTAAAAACAGTCAGCCCACTCTCCAAATTGCAGGAAGACCAGAGCCTTTATTGTCTGATTTGTACATGCTGGGACTCCAGCTTGACAGAACAGTATATTTCTTTTCAGTTGGAACGCGCCCTGCCAGATTCCGTCAGTGTATTGTTCAACGCTCGTATAGTCCTGCTATGTACAAATCGCCCCAAGCAAACGGTGGATTCGCTTTTTCAGGAAATCGAAACGCTATTGAAAAAATACAATGTTACCGCAGGATGTAGTAATCCGTTTACAGATTTTTATGATTTGAAATACTGCTATCGGCAGGCAGAATTTGCACTGAAATCCAAAGGACATATGGCGAGCGCTCCCTTGCTCTCTCACTTCAAATCCTATACATTGGAACATTTTTTGCAATATGGCTGCAGTATACTACCGTGGCGACTGGTCTGCGCTGACTGTGTCCTGCGTTTGGCGGAGCACGACAAAAACGCATCTGTTTCTTATTGCGATAGTCTGCGTATTTTTCTGGACACCGGTCTGAACGCATCCGAAACCGCAAGGCGGTTAGATATTAAACGCAACACTTTTTTGGTGCGTTTGGAACGAATTATGCGTTTTATAGATTTAGATTTGGACAATATGGACGACCGGCTTTACCTCCTCCTCTCTCTCCGATTGATTCAAACACCACCTGTTGAGGAGCCACACCCATTTTCCATCTGAATTTTCTATTTAAGGGAACCAAAATCGTCTTGGTTCTCTTCCGCAGTTTCGCTTTGATTATTACCACACTTACCGTCGGACTGTGCGTTTCTTTCTGTTCAGTGTAATTTTTGTTTTCGCAAATTGCAAGTGCAAGTTGGACACTCGGCAGAATGAATTTATGAACCT
>JAJQFT010000118.1 GCA_021200975.1 Bacillota bacterium
CTCATGATGAGCAGCAGCCGGAACCCACCGCCCCCGAGCCGCCGGAACCCACCGCCCCCGAGCCGCCGAGCGAGCAGAAGGGCAAGGCACCGAAGGAGCCTTGGCAGAAGGCTGCGCTTGGCTATCTGCACGATTTTGTATTTCTGCTTGCCGGCATCGTGGTGGTGTTCCTGCTGCTGTTCCGGGTGGTGGTGGTTTCCGGCACGTCGATGAACGACACGCTTTACAATGGTGATTACCTGCTGCTGGTTGGCAACCTTTTTTATACCGACCCGCAGCCCGGCGACATTATTGTGGCGAGCAAGCAGTCCTTTGAGAACGGCACGCCAATCGTCAAGCGGGTGATTGCTACGGAAAATCAGGTTGTGGATATCGATTTTGAGGCCGGTATTGTTTACGTCGATGGGGTCGCGCTGGACGAGCCCTATGTGAAGGAGCTGACCTACCTGCAGGAGGGGCAGAGCTTCCCGCAGGTGGTGCAGCCGGGCTGCGTGTTCGTCATGGGCGACAACCGCAACGACTCCCGTGACAGCCGCTCCACTCAGATTGGGCAGATCGATACGCGGGAGATTCTGGGGAAGGTGGTTTTCCTCTTCTTCCCCGGCACAAATACGGCGGCGGATCCGCGCGATTGGGATTTCAGCCGCATTGGATTGGTGGATTGAGATGGCGCAGGGCAAGCAAATTCAGTGGTATCCCGGCCACATGACGAAAACCCGCCGGCAAATCGAGGCGGATTTGAAGCAGGTGGATGCTGTGTGCGAAATCGTGGATGCGCGCATCCCCCGCGCCAGCCGCAACCCGGATATCGACGAGCTGTGCGCGAATAAGCCGCGCATCGTAATCCTCAACCGCATGGATTTGGCCGATCCGGCGCTTTGCCGCCGCTGGGTGAGCGCGTTCCGGGAGAAGGGCGTGATTGCCGTGCCGACGGATTGCAAGTCCCGCCGCGGGATCGCGGATTTCCCGGCCGCGGCGGCGCAGGCGATGCAGGAGAAAATCGCCCGCAGCACGGCCAAGGGCATGAGCCCGGTGTGCCGCATTATGGTGGTGGGCATTCCCAATGTTGGGAAGTCTACCTTTATCAACCAGATTTCCGGGCGCAGGAGCGCGAGAGCGGAGAATCGCCCCGGCGTCACGCGCGGCAAGCAATGGGTCGCGGTGGATAAGAGCCTGCTCCTATTGGATACGCCCGGCATTCTATGGCCGAAATTTGAAGACCCCGAGGTGGGGCGCCTGCTCGCCTACACCGGCGCGGTGAAGGACGGCATCCTCGATATGGAGGAGCTGGCGAGCGGGCTGCTGGAGCTGCTCTGGCAGCGCTACCCCGATTCGCTGCGCGGGCGCTACGCGCTCACCGCCGCCGCACAGACGCCGGGCTGGGAGCTGCTGGATCTGGCGGCGCGCAAGCGCGGCTATCTGCTTGCCGGCGGGGAAGTAAACACCGAGCGCATGGCGCAGGTGCTGCTGGAGGAATTCCGCAGCGGGAAGCTGGGGCGCTTTACACTTGAACAGCCGTGAGGAATCGAATATGAATCTATGGGATTATGAAGCTGCGCTCTACAGCGAGGGCGTGGAGCAAATCTGCGGCGTGGACGAGGCCGGGCGCGGGCCGCTCGCCGGGCCGGTATGCGCCGGGGCGGTGATCCTGCCGCCTTATCTGGAAATCCCGGGCCTGAACGACAGCAAAAAGCTCTCCGACAGACGCCGCCGGGAGCTGTTCCCCGTCATCTGCAGCAGCGCGATCGCCTACGGGATTGGCTGGGCAAGCAGCGAGGAAATCGATGAAATCAACATTTTGCAGGCAACCTTCCTTGCCATGAAGCGGGCGGTAGAGCAGCTTGGCGGCAGGGCGGACTATATCCTGCTTGACGGCAACCGCGAAACGGACTTTGGCATTCCCGTAAAAACCATCGTCAAGGGCGATTCGCTGAGTGCGAATATCGCTGCCGCCTCGATCCTCGCGAAGGTCAGCCGGGACGAGTACATGGAAAAAATGGCGCGGCAATACCCGGGCTATGGCTTTGAGATTCACAAGGGCTACGGCACGCGCACGCACTACGCCGCGCTCGAGACGCTCGGTGCCTGCCCGATTCACCGCCAGAGCTTCCTGAAAAAATTCTATGGGCGCAAGTAAGCTCGCAGGCTCGTGGGGCGAGGCGCTGGCCGCCGAGTATCTGCGCAGGAAGAAATACACGCTCGTTGCGGCGGGCTACCGCTGCCGCTTCGGGGAGATCGACCTGATTGTGCGCAATCGCAAGAATCTCGTATTCGTGGAGGTCAAGCTCCGAAAAACGGCGGCGTTTGCCGCTGCGCGGGAATTTGTGGACGCGCGCAAGCGCAGCCGCATCCGCGCAACCGCCTCGCTCTATCTCGCCCAGAACCCCACCGGGCTGCAGCCCCGCTTTGACGTGGTGGAAATCTACGCGCCGGAGGGACTGCAAACCGAGAAACCTGTAATCAACCATTTGGAGGATGCTTTTCAATGAAACTGCCGGTTTTTGACTTTCACTGTGACACCGCCCTGAACCTCGCGGGAGGGCCGGGGCATCCCGCCTCTACCCTGCGCCGGAACGACGGCCATATCGACCTGGAGCGCGCGGCTACGCTCGACGGCTACTGCCAGTGCTTCGCCTGCTTTACGACCACTTGGGAGAACCTGCCCGCGGGCGAGTCGGTGGAGGAAATTTTCCGCCGCACGCTCGACGCGGCCATTTTGCAGATGGAGAAAAACAGCGATTATATCCGCCATGCCTATTCGGCTGCGGAGGTGCGGGAGAATTACGCCGCCGGGAAAATGTCCGGCATCCTCACCATCGAGGGGCCGGCGGGCTTCGGCTTTGACCCGGCGATGCTTGAGCAGCTGCACGCCATCGGCTTCCGCGCCTCGACGCTCGGCTGGAATGAGAAAAATCCGCTCACCGGCTCAAATGTCACGGGCGGCGGGTTGACGGACTTGGGCAGGGAATACGTCCGCCAATGCCAAAGGCTGGGCATCGCGGTGGATGTGAGCCATATTTCAGACGAGGGCTTCTGGGACATCATGCGCATTACGGAAAAGCCCATCATCGCCTCCCATTCCAATTCCCGCGCCGTCCATCCCTGCGCCCGCAACCTGACGGACGATATGTTCCGCGCAATCTGCGAAACGGGCGGCACGGCGGGCTTCAATATGTTTGCCTTCTTTATCGGCGAAAACGTCACGCTCGATACCTGCTGCGACCATATTCTGCATTTTCTGGAGCTTGACCCGGACGGGAGGCATATCTCGCTGGGCGGCGACCTGGATGGCTGCGACGTACTCCCTGCGGATTTTGCCGGGGTGCAGGATTACCCGAAATTTGCCGCCGCGCTGCGCGCGCGGGGCGTGGACGACGCGCTGCTGCACCGGATTTTCTGGGACAACGCGCTGGAGGTGCTGGACAAGTGTACTATCTGACAATGAAGGGGGAAACCGTTTCGGTCGGCTGGGCGGTGCAGCGGCGGGAGCTTTGCATCCCAAAGCCGGATGGCCCGCTGCCGCCCGAGGAGCTGGAAAAGCTGCAAAGCCTGACCTTTGGCTGGGCGATGGCGCGGGTTCTGGCGCTCCTGCTCGATTCCAAGCTCTCCGGCTGGGATATTGAGCGCTGCTTAGGACGCTATGCTATCCGTACGCTGCGCCCCGGCAGGTCGCTTACGGTGGTGGAGCTTTTCGACGGCGGGAAGAGCTATTCCCAGCAGGAACGGCTGCTCTTTGCGCAGCTCTGCCCGAATGCCACCGACCCTGAGCCGACGCCCTGCGCGAAGCTCGCGATTCGTATAGCGGTGCTGTTTGGACAGTATTCGGCGCTGGCCGCCGAAACGACGGAGCTGATCCTGCCGGGAGAGGATCTGTATTGGCTGTGTGCCGCAATGCTTGCCAAGCGGATGGGGCTGCCGGCCGGGCGGCTGATTTACGGCTGCGCGGAGGGAAGCGAGGTGTGGGCGCTGCTGCACCGCGGGCAGCTGCGCCCGGACGCGGCCAATGCCGAGCAGATATCGCTTGCGCTCTGGCTGCTGCTGGGCGCAGCGGAGGCGGAGCAATTCCGCGCCGCGCGCGAGGCCTATACCCTGTCCGAGGAGCGTGTGCAGAGGCTGCGCGAGCAGGTATTCTGTGCCTGCGTGAGCCGTTCGCGCGCCGAGCAGGTGATGCGCAGCGTACAGCAGGCTACCGGATATACGCTCGGCATAGCGGCCGCGATGGGCTACAGCGGCTATCAGGATTGCCGCATCCGGCGCGGCGGCGCGCGCCCCGTGCTGCTGCTGCAGGAGGAAAAGCCCTAGATGGCGCTGTACGCGATTGGCGACCTGCACCTGTGCTTGGGCGCGCCGAAGCCGATGGATGTATTTGGCGGCGCATGGGTCGGCTACATGGAGAAGCTTCGCGCGGGGCTGGGCTGCATTGCACCCGGCGATACCACCGTGCTGCTGGGCGACTTGAGCTGGGCGCTGGATTTGTGCAGCGCGCGGGAGGACTTTGCCTTCCTCAACGCCATTCCCGGCAGAAAGATCCTGCTCAAGGGCAACCACGACTACTGGTGGAGCACGGCGGCGAAATTCCGCGCATTCTGCGAAAGCAACGGTTTCACCGACATGGAGCTGCTGCACAACAATCACTTTGTATACGGCGGCTTTGCCCTGTGCGGCACGCGCGGATGGTTCTATGAGGAGGAAAAATCCGGCGAGCACGACGGCAAGGTGTTCCGCCGGGAGCTTCTGCGGCTGGAGGCCTCGCTGCGCTCGGCGGGGCAGCTGCCGAAGCTCGTTTTCCTGCACTATCCGCCGCGCTACCGTGGCTACCGCTGCACGGAGATATTGGAGCTGCTGCACGCCTACGGCGTGAGAACCTGCTACTATGGCCACCTGCACGGCGGCAGCATCCGCATGGCGGAGGAGGGAATGCTGGACGGGATCGAATATCACCTGCTTTCGGCGGATAAGCTGAATTTCCGCCCCGTTAAAATCCTCGATTGACCCCGCTTCTTCCGAAAATATGAAATAATCGGAAATTTTGAAAAAAAGAGTGGACAATCTTTGCGTTTTCTGATAGAATATCACGGTTGAGTACCTATTTCGCTGCTCAGGCAGCGCTATTACGGAGGAAAAGTTAACATGGAAGTCAAGAGCATTGAAAAAAATGGCAACGTGGCCACCATCGTTGTTGAAATTGACCACGAAATGATGGAGTCCGGCGCGAACAAGGCCTACTTAAAGCAGCGCAAGGACATCCTGCTGCCCGGCTTCCGCAAGGGCAAGGCCCCGCGGAAGATGATTGAAACGTATTACGGCGCGCATGTATTTTATGAGGACGGGCTGGAGGAAATCTTCCCCGAGGTTTACAAGGCCGCGGTGGTCGACCAGGAGCTGAAGGCGATTGGCCAGCCGAGCCTCACCGACCTGAAGATTTCGGACGACGGCGTAGCAACCCTGACCATGACCACCGAGCTGTATCCGGAGGTCACGATGGGCCAGTACAAGGGGCTGGAGGTCGAAAAGGCGGAGGTCACTGTTACCGATGAGCAGGTCGCGGCCGAGCTGGACCGCATGGCGCAGAACGTTGCCTCCACCGAGGTAGCCGACCGCCCCGCCGAGATGGGCGACACCGCCAACATCGATTTTGAGGGCTTTCTGGACGGCGTTCCCTTCGACGGCGGCAAGGGCGAGAACCACGACCTGAAGCTGGGCTCCGGCTCCTTCGTCCCCGGCTTTGAGGAGCAGGTGGTCGGAATGTCCGCGGGCGAGGAGAAGGACATCGATATTACCTTCCCTGAGGATTATCAGGCCGATTTGGCGGGCAAGGCCGTGGTGTTCCATGTGCGCTGCAATAAGGTCACCATCACCCTCGTGCCCGAGCAGGACGACGAGTTTGCCAAGGATGTTTCCGAATTTGACACCCTCGAGGAGCTGAAGGCCGATATCCGCGCCAAGGAGCTGGAAAAGGCGCAGAAGGAGGCGGATCAGGCCTTTGAGGCTGCCTGCCTGAGCAAGGCCGCCGAGAATACTTCCGTCGATATGCCCAAGGCGCTGGTGGAGGCCGAGCTGGACAACCAAATGGAGCGCTTCGCCTATCAGCTGCAAATGAGCGGCTACACGGTTGAGCAGTACGCCCAGATGGTCGGCGGCGATGTCAACGCCCTGCGCAACCTCTTCCGCACCGGCGCCGAGAAGCAGGCCAAGGAGAACGTGATGCTCGAGAAGGTTATTGAGCTGGAGAATATCACGGTTTCCGACGAGGAGAAGGAAGCCGAGTATACCGAGCTTGCAACGGCCTACGAGATGGAGGCCGAGAAGGTTAAGTCGATGGTCAGTGACGAGGAAATCGAGCACAGCCTGAAGACCCGCAAGGCAATCCGGGTGATTGCCGATTCCGCTGTCGCCGTCGCGCCGGCGCCAAAGGCAGAGGAATAAGATCCCATTTCGCCGGTTACAATGTTCTGCACCTATATTGCGGAGCATTTCTATGAAAGGAGTAGCTTTTATGAGCTTAGTACCTTACGTTGTGGAGCAGACCTCCCGCGGAGAGCGCAGCTACGATATTTTCTCCCGCCTGCTCAACGACCGCATTATTTTCCTGTCTGAGGAGGTCAACGATACCACGGCCTCCCTCGTGGTGGCGCAGCTGCTCTACCTTGAGGCGCAGGATCCCGACAAGGATATCCAGTTCTATATCAATAGCCCCGGCGGGTCGGTCACCTCCGGCATGGCGATTTACGATACCATGCAGTATATTCACTGCGATGTGGCAACCATCTGCGTGGGCATGGCGGCCTCGATGGGCGCGTTCCTGCTCGCGGCGGGCGCAAAGGGCAAGCGCATGGCGCTGCCGAACGCCGAAATTATGATTCACCAGCCCTCCGCCGGTACACAGGGGCAGATTACCGATATGGCCATCCACATGAAGCGCCTGCAAACCATCAAGGAGCGGATGAACCAGATCCTTGCCGCCAACACCGGGAAGAGCGTGGAGGAGGTCACGGCCGCCTGCGAGCGCGACAATTTCATGACCGCGCAGGAGGCGCTTTCCTTCGGCTTGATCGACCGCGTGCTGGAGCATCACTAAGGAGCGTTCATGGCAAGAAAGGAAGAACAGGGGATCCGCTGCAGCTTTTGCGGCAAGCGGGAGACACAGGTTGAGCGGCTGATCGCCGGGCCGGGCGTCTACATTTGCAGCGATTGTGTGCAGGCTTGCAGCGAGCTGCTGCAGCAGAACTTCGACCTCGACGAGAAGCCCGCCAAGGCCGGCGGCAATGGCCGCGTGCCCACGCCGCGGGAAATCAAAGCCTTTATGGACGGCTACATTGTCGGCCAGGAGCAGGCAAAGATTTCCCTGTCTGTGGCGGTGTATAACCACTATAAGCGCATCCGCTGCGGCGACGAATCCGATGTAGAGCTGCAAAAGAGCAACATTCTGCTCATCGGCCCTACGGGCTCGGGCAAGACCCTCTTTGCTCAGACCCTTGCGAAGATGTTGGATGTGCCTTTTGCCATCGCCGACGCGACCACCCTCACCGAGGCCGGCTATGTCGGCGACGATGTGGAGAATATCCTCCTGCGGCTGCTGCAGGCGGCGGATTTCGACGTGCAGCGCGCCGAGCATGGCATCATCTATATTGACGAGATGGACAAAATCGCCCGCAAGAGCGAGAATACCTCCATCACGCGGGATGTTTCCGGCGAGGGCGTGCAGCAGGCGCTGCTGAAAATCCTGGAGGGGACGGTTGCGAACGTTCCCCCGCAGGGCGGGCGGAAGCACCCGCAGCAGTCCACCGTCCCGCTGGATACCACCAATATTCTCTTTATCTGCGGCGGCGCGTTCGACGGGCTGGATAAGATTATTGAAAGTCGCGTCGGGCAGAGCTTTATTGGCTTCGATTCGCTGGTGCAGAGCAAGCGCGACCGGGATCTTGGCAGGCTGCTCGCGCAGGTTGAGCCGCGCGACCTGCTGAAATTTGGCATCATTCCCGAGCTGATTGGCCGCCTGCCGGTGATTACCACCCTGCAGAGCCTGAGCAAGGACGATTTGGTGCGCATCATGACCGAACCGAAGAACGCCATTACCAAGCAGTACGCGCAGCTTTTGGAGATGGACGGCGTGGAGCTGGAAATTCAGAGCGAGGCGCTTGAGGCCGTGGCGCAAAAGGCGCTCGACCGCCAAATCGGCGCGCGCGGCCTGCGGGCCATTCTGGAGGCCACCATGACTAAAATCATGTACGAAATTCCCTCGGACCCCAGCATCCGCAAGGTGGTAATCACGCCTGCGGCGGTGGACGGCGGCGAGCCGCTGATTCTCCGGGAGGAAAAGGGCACCAAAGTGGCGGTCAAAGCAAAATGACACGACTGGAGGGGGTAGGGGACTGCCCCCTCTTGCTTTCCTACGCTTTTCGCAGTTTAAGCGAACAAGGAGTATCGAAACATGAGCGAAACGATTGAAATGCAATCTATGCCGGTCTTGGCGCTGCGCGGGCTTGTGATTTTCCCGGGGCAGACCGTGCATTTTGAAGTAACGCGCGAGCGCTCCTGCAACGCGCTCGACGAGGCCATGCAGCAAAAGCAGCTGGTCTTTCTGGTGCCGCAGAAGGACATCACCGTGGAAAATCCCACGCAGGCCGATTTGTACAAGGTCGGCACCATCGCGCAGGTGAAGCAGGTGCTTCGCGCAAAGGGCGAGCCCTCCCGCGCGCTGGTTGTGGGGCTCAATCGCGCGCGGCTGGTCGATTTAAGCGCGCGCGAGACGTCTATGGACGGCACGGTGGAGCCGCTGCCCGACCGCGAAGAGCCCGATTCCCTGCGCGGCAAGGCGCTGCGGCGGGAGGCGAACGCCATCTACGCCGAATATCTGGAGGCGGCTGAGCATCCGGCGCAGCTTGTGCAGATGCTGATGCTTACGACCGATTCTTCCGGCCTCGTGGCCGACTGCATTGCCCAGAATTCCAGCATCGACTACAGCGAAAAGGCGCGCCTGTTGGGCGAGCGCAACCCCACCCGCAGGCTGGAAACGACCCTGCGGCTTTTGCGACAGGAGATTGAAATGCTGCATATCGAGGCGGATATCGAAGAGCAGACCCGCGCGAATATCGACCGCCAGCAGCGCGACTACTATCTGCGCGAGCAGATGAAGGCCATCAGCGAGGAGCTGGGCGAGGATGAGGATGCCGAGTTTCAGGAGCTGGAGCAGAAAATCCGCCGCCTTTCCCTGCCGCAGGATTCCGAGGCCAAGGTGCTGAAGGATTTGGATAGGCTCAAGAGCCAGCCCTTTGGCTCGTCGGAAACGACCGTACTGCGCAATTATATCGATACCGTGCTCGAGCTGCCGTGGCACACGGCGACGAAGGAGCGCGTCGATGTGGAGGTCGCCCGCAAGGTGCTGGAGAAGGACCACTATGGGCTGGAGAAGGTTAAGCAGCGGATCCTGGAAATCATCGCGGTGCGCCAGATGGCGCCGCAGCTGCCGCCGCAGATTATCTGCTTAGTGGGGCCGCCGGGCGTCGGCAAGACCAGCATCGCCTATTCCATCGCCCGCGCGCTGAACCGGAAGCTTGCGCGCATCTCCCTTGGCGGCGTGCACGACGAGGCGGATATCCGCGGCCACCGCAAGACCTATGTCGGCGCGATGCCCGGCAGAATCCTCACCGCGCTTACCCAAGCGGGAACAAACAATCCCGTCCTGCTGCTCGACGAGGTGGACAAAATGGGAACCGACTATCGCGGCGACCCCAGCTCCGCCCTGCTCGAGGTGCTCGATTCCGAGCAGAACAAGACCTTCCGCGACCATTTCCTGGAGATTCCGTTCGATTTGTCCAAGGTTCTCTTCATTACCACGGCAAATACGCTCGATACCGTGCCGCGCCCGCTGCTCGACCGCATGGAGGTCATTGAGCTTGGCTCGTACACGGATGAGGAGAAGCGCATGATCGCCAAGGAGCACCTTGTGCCCAAGCAGCTGAAGAAGCACGGCCTGCGCCGCGCGCAGCTGCGGCTGACGGACGATGCCATCCGCGAAATCATCGGCTGCTACACGCGCGAATCCGGTGTGCGCGAGCTGGAGCGCTGCATCGCCGCCATCTGCCGCAAGGCGGATATGGAGCTGCTCAGCGAGGATGCCCCCACACGCGTGACCGTAACCGGCACGTCGCTGGAGAAGTATCTCGGCGTTCGCAAGTATCTGCCCGACCGCATCCCGGCCTGCGACCAGGTTGGGCTTGTCACCGGCCTCGCATGGACGAGCGTCGGCGGCGAAACGCTGGAGGTAGAGGTGAACGTGATGGATGGCTCCGGCAAGCTGGAGCTCACCGGCAACCTCGGCGACGTAATGAAGGAATCCGCCCATGCCGCGCTGAGCTATATCCGCGCGAACGCGAAGGCGCTGGGCGTGGAGGAGAATTTTTACAAGACCAAGGATATCCATGCCCATTTCCCGGAGGGCGCTGTGCCGAAGGATGGCCCCAGCGCAGGCGTCACGGTTTGCACCGCGATGGTTTCCGCGCTCACTGGCGCGACCGTGCGGCGTGACTATGCCATGACAGGCGAAATCTCCATCCGCGGGCGGGTGCTGCCCATTGGCGGGCTGAAGGAAAAGACGATGGCAGCTCTGCGCCACGGGGTATCCACCGTGATTATCCCGAAGGATAACGAGCGGGATTTGAGCGAAATCGACCCGCTGGTGCGCAAGTCTCTCAATTTTATTACGGCCTCGACCGTCGATACTGTGCTCGATGCTGCGCTCAACCGCCCGGTTGCGCAGGCAGCGGGCCCGATGCTCCTGCGCCCGATTCCCGAGGAGCTTACGCCGGCAAAGTCCAAGCCCAGCATCCGGCAATGAGGTGGCTATGAACGTACAAAAAGCGGAGTTTCTGCTTTCCGCTGCCTCCGCGGAGCAGTTTCCAAAAACACGGCTGCCGGAGATTGCCTTCTTGGGCAAGTCCAATGTGGGCAAGTCGAGCGCAATCAACTGCCTGCTACGGCGCAAGCAGATCGCCAAGGTCGGTGGCAAGCCGGGAAAAACCGTGCACGTCAATTATTTTCTGGTGGATGGCTGCTATTTTGTCGACCTGCCCGGCTACGGCTACGCGCAGGTGCCGCAGAGCGAGAAGGAGCGCTGGGCGAAGCTGATGGAGCAGTATTTTGCCGCCGGGCGCGTCGATTTTGCGGTGCTGCTGGTCGATGCGCGCCACGCGCCGACACAAAACGACATCACAATGGTGAACTGGCTCAAGGATGCCGGCTGCCCCTACTCGGTGGCGGCCAATAAGATCGACCGCTGCAAAAAAAGCGAAATCCCCGGCAATTTGCGCACCATCCGGGAGGATTTGGCGCTGCCGGACAGCTGCGCGCTCATTCCCTTCTCGGCCGAGAAGGGAACCGGGCGGGACGAGCTGATGCGCTCTATCCTTGCGGCCATCGCCTCATAAACGCACAAATATTGGGAAGAGCGGAACAAACCGTCCGCGGTGTCTTACACCGCCTTTGCCGGGGCATTCCGAGCTTCCACAGGCGGCTCCCGCGCGGAGCCGCCGCTTTTTTGCCGGAATTGCCAAAAACGGGAGCCGATTTTTGTGCAAAAATTTCGCTGAAATTAATGCCAAACCCCTTGCTTTTTTCGCGATTTCGTGTATGATAGGAGGGAAGAAAACGTTTTACCTCCCGCCTGCGGGAGAAATCCATACCGCAAAGGAGAATACTATGCAATTTGAGAATGTTGACGGCGCGCTGGTTTGCCGCACCGGGGGCGAGCTCCTGCGCATCGAGCCGTGGGGGAAGGATAGCCTGCGCGTCCGCGCGACCATGCTCGGGAGCTTCACAGGCAACGTCTGGGCGCTGACCGAACGGGTCGAGCCGCACACCGGCGAGATTGCCTTCTGGCAGGAGGACGAATGGGACGGCAACGGCTCGCCCACGCCCATGCCATGGGCTTCGATTACGAATGGGCGGGTCAAGGCCGTGGTTAACCGCGTGGGCGTGATTTCGTTCTACCGCGATGGGGCGCTCTGCCTGCGCGAATATTTCCGCTCCTACGGCGGCACGATTTCTCGCGAGAGCCGCTGCCTGAAAATCGTCAATCGGGAGTGGAAAGGGATCATCGGCGGCGACCAGTTTGCCTTGAACCTCAAATTCGAGGCCAATCCGGGCGAGAAAATCTTTGGAATGGGGCAGTATCAGCAGCAGCAGATGAACCTCAAGGGCTGCGTGCTGGAGCTGGCGCAGCGTAATTCGCAGATTTCCGTGCCATTTTACGTTTCCAATCTTGGCTATGGCTTTCTGTGGAACAATCCGGCTGTCGGCCGCGTCACCTTCGGCAGCAATATGACCGAGTGGATTGCCCGCTCCACCAAGGAAATGGACTACTTCCTTACCGTCGGCGACAACCCCAAGCAGATCCTTGCCAATTATACCGCCGCTACCGGCCGCGCCGACCGCTTCCCCGAGGAGCTGATGGGGTTGTGGCAGTGCAAGCTGCGCTACCGCACGCAGGACGAGGTGCTGACCGTCGCGCGGCAGTACCAGAAGGAGGGCATCCACATCGACCAGATCGTGATCGACTTCTTCCATTGGACCGTGCAGGGCGATTGGAAATTCGACAAGACCTATTGGCCCAACCCGAAAGCGATGGTGGACGAACTGCATTCTATGGGCATCCGGGTGATTGTATCGGTGTGGCCGAGCGTTGACCGCAAGAGCGAGAATTTCTATCCCATGCTCGAGCGCGGGCTGCTCATCCGCACCGAGCGTGGCGCGGCGCAGACCTATGATTATCAGGGTGACTGCGTCGAGATCGACCCCTTTAACCCCGAAACGCGCAGGTATGTCTGGGAGGTCTGCAAGAAAAACTACTATGACCTCGGCATCGATGCCTTCTGGCTGGACAATTCCGAGCCGGACTACGGCGTGTATGACTTCGAAAACTACCGCTACAGCGCGGGCCCCGCGCTGAGCTGCTCAAACTTCTACCCGCAGATGTACAGCCGTGTATTCTATGATGAGATGCGCAAGGCCTCCGATGCGCCGGTTGTGAACCTGCTTCGCTGCGCGTGGGCAGGCTCCCAGAAATACGGCAATGTGGTCTGGTCGGGCGATGTGCCCTCGACCTTCGAGGCTTTTGCCGACCAAATCCAATGCGGGCTCAATATGGGGCTTGCGGGCATCCCATGGTGGACGACGGACATCGGCGGATTCATGACGACGGATGTGGGCGACCCGGCTTTCCAGCAGCTGCTTATCCGCTGGTATCAGTTCGCGGTTTATTCCGCCGTGCTGCGGATGCACGGGGATCGCGGGCCTTACAATATCCCCGCGCTTGACGACCGCGACTGGGGCGGCGGCTACCTGCATACCGGCCAGCCGAACGAACTGTGGAGCTACGGCGAGGAAAACTATAAAATCATGCGCCACTACTACGAGATCCGCATCTCCATGCACGATTACATCCGTCATCTATACGACGAGGCGCACGAGAACGGCTCGCCGCTGATTCGCGCCATGTTCTACGAATTCCCGGACGACGCGAGGTGCTGGGAGCTGCAGGACCAGTATATGTTCGGCGAAAAGTACCTCGTCGCGCCGATTCTGCGGTGTAACTGCTTCCGCCGGGAGGTCTATCTGCCGGCAGGGATGTGGAAGCTCACCTCTACCGGCGAGATTTTCAGCGGCGAGCAGACCGTCAGCGTCGATGCGCCCATCGAATACAGCCCGGTGTTTGAAAGACTGGCGTGAGCGCGCCGACAAAATCCGCGCTTTTTTTCAGTTTCCGCTTGCAAAGCGGCAAAGTCCATGATACAATAAAAGGGAAGCCCCGAGCAATTCGGCACGATCCGCGCTTGCCGATTGCGCCCGGGCTTCCCTTTCCCCATTCTGAAAATCTGGAGGTATCCTTAATGAAGTCTGTTAAAAAGCGGGTGCTGGCCTGTGTGCTGGTGCTGGTGCTGGTGATTTCCGCGATCCCCTGCACGCTGGCGGCAAGCTCCTACACCTACAATTCGGGCACGCGGCACGTTACGGCCACTTCGCTCAGCAGCAGCGCCGAAGCGTACTACACTGGCTCGTATACCTATGCGTCGCTTTCCTCACTCACCGGCGGCACCTCAACATCGGGCCTGAGCACGATGGATTCTGCGCTCTATCAGGCACTGCAGAGCCTGATGGCGAGTACGCAGACGAAAATCCTGTCCTACAGCAGCCTCACCACCTATTACCCCTATACAGACTGCGAGGATTCCAGCGGTACGATCACCTACATCTATTCCGACGCCGCGCCCTCCGGCACGACCTCCCGGGAGCATGTCTGGCCGAAGAGCCACGCCTCCTTCCAGCAGACCAACGGCGGCAGCGACCTGTATAACCTCCGCCCGGAGGATTCCACCATCAATTCCAAGCGCGGCAACTACACCTTTGGCAACGTGGTAGATACGCTCACCAGCTATTCCACCGCGAGCTTCTCCGGCAGCACGGTGCTGTACTATTCCAGCTCCGCGAATCTGGTGGAGGTAAACGACGATATCAAGGGCGACGTTGCCCGCACCCTTCTGTATGTCTACGTTCGCTGGGGGCAGCCGAACCTCTTTGAGGATGTCAGCTCCTCCAGCCTGCCCAGCAACGATTCCGGCAGCAGCAACGACGGCGAGAAGGTCATCGAGAGCCTGCAAACCCTGCTCGAATGGTGCCAAGAGGACCCTGTGGACGAGTGGGAGATGGGGCATAATGATGCCGTAGAGGCCATTCAGGGCAACCGGAACGTATTTGTCGACTATCCGGAGCTTGCATGGCTGCTCTTTGGGCTGGAGGTACCCGATGATTTGGTTACCCCCTCCGGTGAGGCGATGTCGGGGAGTACCTTCACGCTCACCGCACTTGTCAATAATTCGGCCTATGGCAGCGTTTCCGTTTCGGGCAATGTCATCACGGCTACCCCGGCGGACGGCTACTACGTTTCCGGCGCAACCCTCACCTCCGGCTCGGCCTCGGTGAGCGTCAGCGGGAACACCATCACGGTGTCGAACATGAGCTCTGACTGCACGGTTACGGTGATTTTCTCCGCCCAGCAGGCGGCGAGCCTTACCCTGATGGCCGATGGCAGCGTGGATACCGTGCTCAGCGGCTACATCGGGCAGACGGTGACGCTGCCCACCACCGCTACCACCCCGGACGACTACACCTTCTTAGGCTGGAGCACCGCAACGGTGGACAGCACCCAGACCGCACCAAGCTATTTGCAGCCCGGCGCGAGCTATACGCTCGACGGCGATGATACCCTCTATGCCCTCTATTCCTACCGTGATTCGCAGGGCGACGATTCCGGCGCGGTCATTTCCTATAGCCCGGTTACTACTTCCAGCAGCGATTACAGCGGCGTATATGTGATTACCGGCATCGTTTCCTCCAGCGGTGACGAATATGTGCTCAACGGCGATAATACCGGCACGGCTGCCGGCGGCGCGAGCCAGCTGCTCAGCACCTGCGGCATTACCAAGTCCGGCGACCTTCTCTCCGGCGTGAGCGACACCTATATTTTCACTGTCGCCAAGGACAGTGGCAGCGATACCTATACCATTCTGGCAAACAGCGGGGAGTATCTGGCCTATCAGGGCACGAGCAACAGCCTCACGACGCTCTCTAGCGTGAGCGATGCCGCCCGGTGGACGATTACCTACGATAGCAGCAGCGAGAATTTGGTGATTACCAATGTCGGTACGACTACCCGAGTGCTGCAATTCAACGCCTCGTCCAAGCAGTTCCGCTGCTATACCAATACGCAGCAGCCTGTCCACCTCTATGCTGCCACCGGCTCCTACACGACCTATTATACCACCGGCAGCGAGGCGCTCGGCACGCCTGCCATCACCTCCGTATATGCCAACAAGGATGGTGCTACGGCCTCGCAGGCGCGCGTGAAAATTAGCTGGACGGCGGTCGATGGCGCGGACGGCTACCTTCTTTACCGCTCCACCAGCGCCGACGGCGAGTATACGCTTGTGAAAACCATCACCAGCGGCAGCACCACCTCCTACTCCAATAACGGCCTGACCCTTGGGCAGACATATTATTATAAGGTCTGCGCCTATACCCTGTGCGACGATGGCAGCAAGCGCTGCTCGGCCTTCTCGGGCACCTGCTACACCCCCGCCTGCGCGACCTTCACGAGCGTGTACGCCAACGCGACCGACCGCGTGCGACTGCTGTGGAACGCGGTAGACGGCGCGGAAGGGTACCAGATTTGGCGCGCGGACAGCGCGGACGGTGAGTACAAGATTGTAAAGACCATCACCTCCGGCGACACGACGGCCTACAGCAATAATGGGCTGGAGATTGGCCAGACGTATTATTACAAGATTCGTGCCTACGCGACGGTTAACGGCCAGAAGGTCTTTGGCGCGTATTCCGATGTGAGCGCCGTCACGACCCTGTATATCGGCAGCACGACCATGACGGCTGCCAGCTATTCCACCGGCATCGCGAAGCTCGCGTGGAACGCGGTGGACGGTGCGGAAGGGTACCAGATTTGGCGCGCGGACAGCGAGGACGGCACCTATTCCATTGTCAAGACCATCACGAGCGGCTCGACCACGAGCTACAGCAACAATGGCCTTACCAGTGGCAAGACGTACTACTATAAGATTCGCGCCTATTCGGTAGTGGATGGCAGCAGAACCTACGGAGGCTACAGCACCGTCGTGAGCGTCACCGCTAAGTAAAGCTCCCAGCAAAAGAAACAATCGCGGGCCGGCTTTTTGCCGACCCGCGAATAATTCTATCTTTGTATGGCGCTTCTTGCCTTTTGACCCGATTACATACCCGGGTTGGTCACGGAAAGCAAACTCTCCAGCTCCGCGGTGCAGCGCATCATCTGCTGCGTATCCTTCTGGCGGGAGGCCTTCTTGGCGCGTTTGAGCACCTCCTCAAGCTCCTTGCGGCGCTCCTTGTCGAGCTGCTTTTTCGTACTTTCCGCGCGGAAAATCATCTGGTCAAGGTTGTCCTTCGCGGTGGCTTCGTCCTTGGTGCGGGAGTCCTCCTGCGCGTACTGCTGCGCCTCACGCACCGCACGCTCCACATCCTCGCGGGACATATTGCTCGAGCCTTGAATGGTAATCGCCTGCTGCTTGCCGGTGTCGAGATCCTTGGCCGATACGTTCACGATGCCGTTGGCATCAATGGAGAAGGTCACCTCAATCTGCGGCACACCGCGCGGCGCACGGCGAATCCCGCCCAAGCGAAATTTGCCGAGGCTCTTGTTCTGGCTCGCCATCGGCCGCTCGCCCTGCAGGACGTTGATTTCCACATCCGTCTGGAAATTTGAGGCGGTGGAGAAAACCTTGCTCTTGGTGATGGGCAGCGTGGTATTGCGCTCAATCAGCCGGGTGCATACGCCGCCAACCGTTTCGATGCCGAGCGACAGCGGCGTGACATCCAGCAGTAGGAGCCCTTTCACCGCGCCCGCCAGCACGCCCGCCTGCAGGCAGGCGCCCAGCGCGACGCACTCATCCGGGTTGATGCCCTTGAACGGCTCCTTGCCGATGAAGGCCCTCACCGCCTCCTGTACCGCGGGGATGCGGCTCGAGCCGCCGACCATCAGCACCTTGCTGATTTGGCTGGCCTTTAGCCCGGAGTCGGATAGCGCGTTCTTCACCGGGGTCGTGGTCGCATCAACGAGGTGACCGGTCAGCTCGTTGAATTTTGCCCGTGTCAGGGGAATTTCCATGTGCACCGGGCCATCCTTGCCCACGGCAATATAGGGGAGGTTTACCTCGGTGGAAACCGTGGCGGAAAGCTCGATTTTGGCCTTTTCCGCCGCCTCCTGCACGCGCTGCATGGCGGCCAAATCCTTGCTCAGGTCAATATGCGTCTGGCGCTTGAATTCCTTGAGCAGATAATCGCACACGCACTTGTCGAAGTCGTCGCCGCCCAGCCGGTTGTTGCCGGAGGTTGCCAGCACCTCGATCACGCCGTCGTTGATATCGAGAATCGAAACGTCGAAGGTGCCGCCGCCGAGGTCGTAGACCATAATCTTCTGCGGCTCCTCCTTGTCCACGCCGTAGGCCAGCGCAGCGGAGGTCGGCTCGTTGATGATGCGCTGAACGTGCAGCCCGGCGATCTCGCCCGCGTCCTTGGTGGCCTGCCGCTGGGCGTCGGTGAAGTAGGCGGGCACGGTAATCACCGCCTCCGTAACCGGTTCGCCGAGATAGTTCTCCGCGTCGGTCTTTAGCTGCTGGAGGATCATGGCCGAAATCTGCTCGGGGGTGTAGGTCTTGCCGTCAATGCGGATTTTGCGGTCAGTGCCCATGTCCCGCTTGATGGAGCGGATGGTGCGCTCCGGATTGGTGACGGCCTGCCGCTTGGCGGCCGCGCCGACAAATCGCTCCCCGGTCTTGGCAAACGCTACCACGGAGGGGGTGGTTCTTTCCCCTTGGGCGTTGGGGATAATCACGCGCTCGTCGCCCTCAAACACGGCGACACAGGAATTGGTTGTGCCCAAATCGATTCCGATAATTTTTGACATAGCGATGCTCCTTACATTAGTCAGCGTTCTCGGCATCCCCGCCGGACTGCGAATTGCCCCAGCTGCCGAAAGGATTGATCCCGTCACCCTGCGAATAGCCGGGCGATCCGTAGGAATAGGGGTAGCTGCTGTAGGCGCTCTGGCGGAAGAACAGCGAGCTGAGCACGCTCAGCAGCAGGTTGAGCAGCAGGAAGCCGATGATGATGTATACAAATAGCGGACGCCGACGGCTGCGGCCGTAGTTCGGCCATTGCCGGAACACGTCGAAGGGGTCGTAATCCGCTTGCCCCTCGCCGCCGGAGGATGTGCCGGAGCCATAGGAGCTGTAGGGCGGGGTGTTATTCTGGCGGCGGTCAGCCTCAGCGTTGCGGCTGGCGGGGTTCTGAAGCTCCTCGTAGGCCGCGTTGATTTCCCGCATTTTTCGCGCAGCTTCCTCGTCCCCGGGGTGCAGGTCGGGGTGGTATTGCTTTGCCAGACGGCGGTAGGCCTTCTTGATTTCCTCCTCGGATGCGCCCGGGGATACGCCCAGCACGCTGTATGGGTCACGCATAGGGCTTCACCTACGTCTTTCGGATGAATTTTTCGCCGCAGCAGCGGCAGGTGATGCTGATTTTCCCCTTTCCCTTCGGGACGCGTAGAATGGTTCGGCATTTTGGACAATGGTAGAATTTGTGCGTCTTGCGCTGCTGCCAGCGCTGCCGAATAAGGCCGGTTTCTGCACGGAAGGCGAGGTTTTCCGCCTGCCGCTTGCCGACGTTGCGGGAAAAGGCGCGGAAATAGGCATAGACGATTCCGGCCAGCGCGGCAAGATAGAGCAGCATTTGCAGCCATGCGACCCCCACAAACATGGAAATCAGCAGCACAATCACACTCACCCACGAGATGGTCACCGAAAGCGAATCCATTCCGTTGCGGCCGGAGAAGAAGGCGCGAAGCTTCTGTTTCATAATCAGCATCTCCCATGCAGGTTTTTGAATTTTCTTGCCTTATTTTACAGAAGAAACTGTGCCTTACGAATGAGGAAACTGTAAATAATTCGTGAAAACGGATGCGCTGCAAATTTGACCGGATCCGTGCCAAAAACTGTATGCGTTTCCGCTATTTTTCGCTGATATGCAGGGCTTTTCGGGAAAAGATAGGCTTGCGGAAAGAAAAACGCCGTTTTCCAATGGAAGGCGGCAGGCTTTCCGGAAAACGACAGAAAAGGAGAGAACAGCAATGACGAACAACAACCAGCTCAATGTTCCCGAGGCGCGCGAGGCTATGGACAAGTTCAAGATGGAGGCCGCCAGCGAAGTGGGCGTCAACCTGAAGGACGGCTACAACGGCGACCTGACCTCCCGCGAGGCCGGTTCTGTGGGCGGCCAGATGGTCAAGAAAATGATCGAGGCTTACGAGCAGGGGCTCAAGTAAGCGAAACGGCAGAAAAGAAACAGGCCGGGGCGGTCGCAAATGCGGCAGCCTCGGCTCGTTTTATTTTTGGAGAGCTTATTTCGCGAAATACGCGACGGCGATGGCGTTCGGCCCGACGTGGGTGCCGACGGTGGAGCCCACCATCGAGATTGCGAGCGCGTCCTCGTGCCCCTCCCAGATTTGGCGGCTGTCGGCGATGTACTTCTGCAAATAAGCGTCGGTCAGGCCGGTGTAGCCCAGACGAATCGGCTTGGAAAAATCCACACCGGCGGTCTTTTCAATTTCTTTAATGAGGTAGTTGTTGCCATTCCTAGAGCCGCGTGCCTTTCCAATCATTGCAACGGTACCGTCCTGCACGGCGACGACCGGCTTGATTGCCAGCATCCCGCCTACGAAGGCCACCGTGCCGGAAACGCGGCCGCCCTTTTTCAGGTATTCCAGCGTGTCTAGAACCGCCAGCAGGTGAATTTTCTCCTTCTCCTGCTCTAAGACTGCGGCAATCTCCTGCGCGCCCAGCCCCTCGCGCACCAGCTCTACCGCGCGCAGCACGAGAATTTCTTCGCCAATCGTGACATTGCGGCTGTCCACCACAAAGACCTTACCCGGAAAGCTCTCCGCGGCCAGAGCCGCGCACTGCCATGTGCCGGAGAGGGCGCTGGAGATGGTGATGGCGATTACCGTTTCGCCGGCATCCGCTGCCGCCTGAAAAGCCTCGCTGAACTGCGCGGGGGATACCAGACTGGTTACCGGCATCTCGTCGCTCTCAATCAGCTTCTCGTAGAATTCCTTCTGGGTTATATCCACGCCGTCGCGGTATTCTGTGTCGCCAAAGCGGATGGTCATCGGCAGCACCCGAATGCCATGGGGATTGTGCTGGGGAATTTCCGAGGCGGAGTCTGTCACAATTCGGATTTTGTTCATGTTGTTTCCTCACTTTAGAAGAATTTGCGGCGCTGTGCGAAAGACCGCATCCTATATATACCTCCTTTGGCAGGCTTTGTCAAGCAATATTTTCATGAATATGCGGGGAATTTACCTTTTCGTTGCGTCCTGCCCGCGTCCCTCGTAGTCCTCGTCGATGCGCTTTTTCCAGTCCGCGCGCAGGGGCGCGCTGCACCGCACGGCGGAGATTGCCTCGCCCAGCACCTCGTAATTGAGCCGCGTGCCGCAGCTGTCGCTGTGATAGTTCACGGCGCGGTCTGCCCCGATGCCGAAGCTGCGCGCCGTTTCCACCGCGTCGATGTTCGCGCCGAGGAAGAGAAATTCCCAGCCGTATTTTTCTTTCTGCCGCGCAATCATCCGCTTGACCTGCTCGCTGCGGTAGCGGCGGCTGGCGTTCTCCATGCCGTCGGTGGTGATGACGAACAGCGTGTGCTCCGGCACGTCCTCGCTGCGGGCGTACTTATGGATGTTCCCAATGTGGTGAATCGCGCCGCCGATGGCGTCCAGCAGCGCCGTGCAGCCGCGCACGGTGTAGTCCTCGCGCCGCATAGGAAGAATTTCCGGCAGGCGCACCCGGTCGTGCAGCACTTCGCTCTGATTATCAAATAGGATGGTGGAAATCAGAGCCTCGCCCTCGGCGCGCTTCTGCTTTTCAATCATGGCGTTGAAGCCGCCGATGGTGTCTTCCTCCAGCCCGCGCATCGAGCCGCTGCGGTCGAGGATAAAGACGATTTCTGTCGGGTTCTTTTTCATGC
Organism: Bacillota bacterium; assembly: GCA_021200975.1. Lineage (GTDB taxonomy): Bacteria > Bacillota > Clostridia > Oscillospirales > Oscillospiraceae > Faecousia. The sequence goes on from JAJQFT010000118.1 coordinate 21,613, forward strand.
TTGTATACCTCCGATAAAAAATATGGCTGCTTGGGTTTTCCCTTACAGCCATAGTATACGGGTTTTCACGCCCGATTTGGTCGCCTGCCGGGCGACAATTTGCGAAATGCGCGGAAGAAAAGGAAAAGACCGCAGAGCTTTAGCTGTTTACCGAGTTGATGATGGTATGTCCACGGCGTTGATGGCGACGAGCTGGCGGTTTTCGTAGCTTTCGACCGTTTCGCCATCTTCCGTAAAATAATAGGTCACGTCGCCATAGAGAATAAGCG
>JAJQFT010000072.1 GCA_021200975.1 Bacillota bacterium
TTTTCAGATTCATGGGGTCAGGCTCACACCTGACCCCAACATTTATTATAGAACCCTTTTTTTGTATTGGCAGTATAATATTGTTAATAAAATGGAAAAGAAGGCGTTTCCAATGGATGAATCGGCACAGGAGAGCAGGCCGGCGCCTATACGGCGCAGGCGGCGCAGACGGCGCAGAAGCAATATTACTGCGGTGTACATCCTCGCGGCGGTTCTGGCCGCGCTCATCGCGCTCGCGATTTTCCTTAAGTGGCCGAGAAGCGAAGAAGGAGCGGTGTTCACCACATCCGGGGACGGCTCGATTTCCGCCGCGGCTCTGGCGGACGGGACGGTGCGGCTCGATTGGACGGCGGCGGAGAATGCCGATGGCTATCTGGTGGAGGTTTTCCCGCTTGGGGACGACGGCACGGCGGACGAATCGGTGCTGTATTACCGCGCGGATACGCCGGAGAATGCCTGCACGCTGCGCGCGCTCGACGGCGCGGGGGAGTGCCTGCTGCGCGTGACGGCTTACACGCTGGCGGCAGACGAGCAGACGCAGATCGCCTGCGAAACGCCGCTGCAGGCGGCGCTGAATTTCGATACCCCGCTGGTCGATTCGCTCAGCTGGGAGGTGGAGGCCGATACGCTTTCCGTTTCCTTTGCGCTGCTGCCCGGCGACAGATGCTGCGTGTGCCTGCTGATCGATGGCGAGATTGAGCAGCTCTTGGCGGAGGTTGACGGGGACGAATGGAGCCTCGCCTTTGGCGAGGATGCGCTCCTGCCCATCCCGGAGGCAGGGGAGGAGATCACCATCGGCTTCTACGCCGCGCGCGAGCAGGAGGGCATTGCCTATACCGGCCCGATCTCGGCGCAGCTGAGCCTTTGCGAGGAGAATTTCCTTGGCTGCGAGCTGAATGCCGCCGCGGCCGACGAGGGCGACAATGTCTACACCCTCACATGGCAGCAGACCAAGGGCGAAACCTTCGCCGTGCAGCGGCAGGACGACGACGGCGAGTGGATCACCGTGGCCACCCGCGCCGCCGGGGAGGAAATGTGCTATACCACCGAGCATCTGGCGGCCTTCCATACCTACAGCTATCGAATCGCAGCGCTCGGCGGCGAGGCGGGGGAGGGCATCTTCTCCGAAACGCTCAGCATCGAAACGCAGCAGAGCGTGATTTACGCGACCATCTGGCCGGTGCGGAACCTGACCGCTTACGCCGACCCGGAGATGACCGAGGAGGTCTCAACGGCGACCGCCATGCAGGCCTACTGCGTGCTGGCCGAGGCGGAGGGCGCCTTCGGCATCCGGCTCGACGGCGAGCTGTGCTATATTTCGAGCGATTACTGCATGATTAACCTGCCGGAGTATATTGGCGAGCTTTGCGCCTACAACATCACCAATAGCTACGACTCGCTGTATATGGTGCATGAATTTGAGATTCCAACCGTGACGGGCACGGTCATCACCGGCTACGAGGACGTCTGCCTGGCCGATGGCAGCTTCCTCGTGCCGCTGCTGTACCCCGCGGCCTGCAAGCTGCTTGTGGCGGCGCAGACCGCACAGGAGCTTGGCTATCGCCTGAAAATCTACGATTCCTTCCGCCCCAACAAGGCGACCACGCGGCTGTATAGCATCGCCTCCGCCCTGCTCGAGGAGGTGCTGCCCGACGGAACCTACACCGGCGTGCCCATCAGCAGCCTGAACCTGCCGGAGCAGACGGTGATTACCGGCACGCTGGAGGACGGCACAGAGGTGGAGGCCAAGGTGCCGCTCACCTATGCCGAGATCATGCTGGGCAATTACACGCTCAATTACTATCTCGCGGCGGGCTACTCCAAGCACAATCTGGGCATCGCGATGGATTTAACAATGGAAAACTTGGAAACCGGCGAGGAGATTTCCATGCAGACCTCCCTGCACGACCTGAGCCACTATTCCGCCCTGAGCGAGAATACCTACGACGCCGACACCCTTTCGTCGATCATGATATCGGCGGGCTTCACGGGGCTCAGCTCGGAGTGGTGGCATTTTCAGGATAATGACGCGCTCAATTCGCTGAATATCTCCCCCGTGACCAGCGGCGTGAGCGTGCAGGGATGGACGGCGGACGACGGTGGCTGGCGCTATCGCCTGGCCGACGGCAGCTATTACGCCGCCTGCACCGCCGCCATTGACGAGGTCGAGTATGCCTTCGATGCCGATGGCTATGTAATTGCCGAATAGCGACGCAGATAGACACAGAGAAAGAGAGAAACTAGATTATGAAGGCCTTTCTAAAGAGTGAGCGGGGAATTGCCTGCATAGTGGTGGCTGCCGCGCTGCTGTGCACAGCGGTTATCGGGGCAATTGCGCGCTACGATTCGCTTCCGAAATTTCAGGACGTTACCATCGAGCTGGGCACCGACACGGTCAGCATCACGGATTTCCTGACCGCGCGCGGCAATGCCGCAAAGGCACGCTTCGTCACGGATGTGGCAAGCGTGGATATCGGCTGCGCGGGCGACTACGCAATCACGCTCGCGCAGGGGAGCCGGGAGGAAACGGTGACGCTGCACGTTGTCGACACGGTCGCGCCCGAGGTGGAATTTATTGACACGCTGGTGAAAACCGTCGGCTATGTGCCGGACGCGGCGGATTTTGTCGCGAGCGTCGAGGATTATGCCGAAACGGTCGCCTATTTTGCCGAGGAGGTCGGCGAAATCCGGAAATTTAACGACCGCGAGCTGACCGTGGTCGTGGAGGACGCGAGCGGCAACCGCGTGCAGCAGACCTGCCTGCTTTGCTACACATGGCTGGCCGAAAGCGTCACGCTGGAGCTTGGCGACACGCTTACGAAGGAGGACGTGCTGCTTGTGCCCGGCAAGGGCGAAAGGCTGGTTGACCAGCGGCTGATTGACGAAATCAACGCCTCCGGCGTGGGGGAGTACACGCTCGTCAGCTCCTCCGGCGGGAAGAAGGAAAGCTGCACCGTCACGGTGGCCGATACCACGCCGCCGGAGCTGGAGGTGCAGGATGTATATGTCTACGCCAAGGATTTGGGGAGCGTCACGCTGGAGGATTTTGTCGTTTCCGCTTCCGACATTTCCGGCGAGGTGGAGCTGCGAATCGTGGGCGAGATCCCTGAGGGCGGCGGCACGGTGACCATCGAGGCGGTGGACAGCAGCGGCAACGTGACGACCGCGCAGGCGCTGCTCTCCGAGAAGAAGGACGATACGCCGCCGACATTCTCGGGGCTGAGCACCATCACGCTCTCGAAAAGCAGCAGCTCGGCCGATTACCTCTCCGGCGTCACCGCGACGGACACGGTGGACGGAAGCTGCGCCATTTCCTACGATGACAGCGCGGTGAAGTACGGCGTGATGGGCACCTACTACGTGACCTACACCGCCAAGGATTCCTCCGGAAATGTCGCCACCGCCCAGCGCAAGGTCGTCATTTCGCACGACAGCGAGGATACGCAGGCGCTGGTTGCCTCCATTGCCGCCACGCTCAGCGATGACCCGGAGGAAATCCGCGACTATGTGCGCTCCACAATCAGCTATTCGCACAGCTATGGCGGGGACGACCCGGTTTGGTACGGCTTTACCAATAAGTCCGGCAACTGCTATGTCCACGCCCTGTGCATGAAGGCCATCTTCGACTTAAAGGGGATTGAAAGCCAGCTGATTTGGACGACGGACAAGACCCACTACTGGCTGATCGTGAAAATCGACGGCGGCTGGAAGCATATTGACGCGACGCCCGGCGTCCGCCATACCAAGTATAGCCTGATGAGCGACGCGCAGCGGCTGGAAACGCTCCAAGGGCGCACATGGGACCACTCCGCGTGGCCCTCGTGCGAATAGGGATGTCTATGGCAGCAGAAATTGGGATTTTACTGTGCAGCCTCGCGCTCTATGCGCGCTATGGCATGGGCGCGCTGGCCTACCTGCTGGGCGTGGGGATCCTTACCTACGGCGTGGGGCTGCTGCTGCCGCGCCGGCGGTGGCTGATGTGGCCGCTGATCGCGCTCAATGCTGCCGCGCTCCTGGGCGCCCGGTTCCTTCCGCTCGCGGGCTGGGGCATTGCCGCGCCGCTTGGCCTATCCTACTTCACCCTGCAAAGCATTTCCTACACCGTGGACGTGGCGCAGGGGAAGTACGAGCCGGAGCGCAGCGTGCTCGCCTTCGGGCTGTACCTGAGCTATTTCCCGCACCTGTTCTTTGGCCCGATTGAGAGCTACCCGGGCATGAAGGCCGCGCTTGCCGCGCGAAAAATCAGCTGGGACTCGATTTCTGAGGGCGGCGCGCGGCTCATGTGGGGCTTGTTTAAGAAGCTCGCCATTGCGGCGCGGGCGGGCGTGGTCGTGGGCAGCATCTCCGCCGCGCCGGAGCAGTACCGCGGCGCGTATGCGCTGCTGGCGATGCTGCTGTACGCTGTGGAAATTTACGCGGATTTTTCCGGCGGGGTCGATATTGTGCTGGGCGTATCGCGGATGCTCGGCCTTCGCCTGAGCGAGAATTTCGATGCGCCCTATTTTTCACAGTCCGTTGCCGAGTTCTGGCGGCGCTGGCATATCACGCTGGGCGCGTGGCTGCGCACCTACATCTACATTCCGCTTGGCGGCAACCGCCGGGGCAAGGTGCGCAAGGTGCTCAATGGGATTGTCACCTTCCTCGTTTCTGGCCTTTGGCACGGGTCGCAGTACCTGCTGTGGGGGCTGCTTAACGGCATTTTCGTCGCCTGCGGCGAGCGCTTCAAGACCCGCTTCCGCGCGCTCAACTGCGCGCTCACCTTCCTGCTGATGAGCCTGCTGTGGTCATTTTTTATATGGCCGGATTCCCGCACAGCGCTCGCGAGCATCGCCTCGCTGGTCACGACCTTTAACTATGGCGAGCTTGCCGCCAACATCGAGAACCTTGGGCTGAATGCGGGCGAATGGCTGGCCTTCCTGTGCTGCGCGCTTCTGCTATGGGGGCACGACCTCTTCCGCGCGCCGCTTGCGCGGCGATTTGCCTCGGCTGCGCCCGCTGCGCGCACGGCCGTCATCGTGGCGCTGGCGCTGGCGGTGCTGGTGCTGGGGATGTACGGGATTGGCTTCGAGGCGCAGGATTTCATCTACAGCCGGTTTTAGGGGGAGCGGGACGTGAAGAAAAGAAAAGCATTCCAAACCGTCGGCTCCGTCGCGCTGGTGCTGCTCGCGTTCTGCGTTGCGCTCGCGCTGCTTACCCGCCTGCTCGAGCCGAAATACGCGACCACGCTGACCGAGGGGAGCATGATCTCCCAGTATTACGCGGAAAGCGGCGGGCATGAGGTGATTTTTGTCGGCGATTGCGAGGTTTACGCGAATTTTTCGCCGATGGAGCTTTACCGCGAGGCGGGCATCACCGCCTACGTCCGCGGGACGCCGCAGCAGCTGCTCTGGCAGTCGTACTACATTCTCGAGGAAACCTTCGCCTATGAAACGCCGAAGGTGGTGGTGCTCAACGTCAATGCCATGCGCTACAGCGAACCGGTAAGCGAGGCCTATAACCGCCTGACCATCGACAATATGCGCTGGTCGTCGGCCAAGGTGGGCATCATCCTCGCTTCCATGACGGAGGAGGACAGCTTTGCCTCCTACCTTTTCCCGATTCTGCGCTACCACTCCCGCTTCGACGAGCTGACGCAGGAGGATTTCCTGTACTTTCTGGAAACCCCGGCGAATACCTACAGCGGCTACCAGATGAACAAGGCAGTCAACCCGGCGGGGACGCTGCCGACGAAGCATGTGCTGGCGAGCTACGACTTTGAGCAGATTTGCTGGGAGTATCTCGACCGGATCCGCCTGCTGTGCCAGGAGCATGGCGCGCAGCTGGTGCTCATCAAGGCGCCGAGCCTTTACCCCTATTGGTATGAGGAGTACGACGCGCAGATAGAGGATTACGCCGCCACCAATGGGCTGAATTTCTACAATTTCCTCGATGTCGCCGACAGCATCGGCATCGACTATTCGACCGATACCTACGACGGCGGGCTGCACCTGAACCTCTCCGGCGCGACGAAGCTATCGACCTACTTCGCCGGGATCCTCGCGCAGGAATATGCGCTGACGGATTACCGCGTTGACGCGGCCGTTTCGGCGCAGTACGACGAGAAACTGCGGCTGTACGATTTGGCCGCGGCGCAATGACAGATAGAATTTTAATAGTATAGAAAGAGAAGATTGCCCATGAAGAAGATGTTCACCATTTTGACGGCTCTGTTGCTCCTGTCCCTTGCGGCCTGCGGCGAGCAGAGCGACCCTGCTGACGAGCAGGTCATCACCCGCGCCAGCAGCGCGCAGGAGGAAAGCGCCGAGGCAAGCGAGCCGACGCTCAGCGAGCAGGCCGAGGAAAACAATGTTTCCCTTGCCGCCGCTGCCTTTTCCTTTGAGGCAGAGGGCGTGACCCTTACCCCGGGCGAAGCGTTTGACAGCAGCGCCCTGCCCGAGCCGGTTTCCACCTATACTGTGCCGAGCTGCGCGGTGGATGGCTCGGACAATGTGTATACCTACGAAACCTTTGAGCTGACTGCCTTCGACGACGGCAGCGGCGAAACCATCTACTCGATTTACCTGCTCGACCCCAATGTGACCACGCCGGAGGGGCTGGCGCTCGGCGACACGCTTGCGCGCGTGACGGAGCTGTATGGGGAGGACTATGCGCTCGATGGCACCGCGCTTACCTACACGCTTGGCGATACGCAGCTGGTAATCATCCTGCAAGACGAGAGCGTAATCAGCATCGAGTATCTGCTGGTGCTGTAGGCGGGACAAAGCGCCGCGGGAAAATCGGCGGCACGGCGGGAGAAAACAATGAAAAGAAAGAGAATTGTTTGGATTGGCGCGGCCCTGATTGTGATTGCTGCCATCCTTGCGAACGCCCCGGGGCGGACAGGCAGCGACGACGATTTGGATTCGGCGCAATCCGTGCCCGGGGAGAGTGCCGGTGCGGCGACCGAAGCGGAAAACACCGAAACCGAAGCGGAAACCACCGAAACCGAGCCGGAGGCCACCGATGCTGCGCAAACGGAGGCGACGGAGCCGGAGCTGGAAATTCTCGACCAGAGCGCGCTGGGCGATACCTCCGCAATCTCGTATTTGAAAGGCCGCACGGAAACCGGCGCGGTGGTGGAGATCATCGACGGCGTGACATATGTGGACGGCTACCTGCTCGTCAATAAGACCTACTCCCTGCCGGCCGACTATGTCCCTGAGGGCACAAAGGCCGCGCTGGACGGCGTCCAGAAATCCAACGAGGGGCTGGTGCTGGAGGCGTGGGAGGCGTGGCAGCAGCTACAGGCCGCGGCTGCGGCCGAGGGGCTGAGCATTTACATCAGCTCCGGCTACCGCTCCTACAGCTATCAGGGCATGCTTTGGAGCAACTATGTTGCCAGAGATGGGCAGGCGGCGGCGGATACCTATTCCGCGCGCGCCGGGCATTCCGAGCATCAGACCGGCTACTGCTTCGACCTGAACTCCATCAGCTCCGCCTTTACCAATACCGCCGAGGGCATCTGGGTAAACGAGAACTGCTGCCGCTATGGCTTCATCATCCGCTATCCGGAGGGAAAGAGCGACCAGACGGGCTACAAGTACGAAAGCTGGCACCTGCGCTATGTCGGGCAGGAGCTTGCGCAGACGCTCTATAACGGCGGCGACTGGATTACGATGGAGGAATACTTCGGCCTGGCGAGCGTATACGCCGCGGATTGACCGCTCTGCCCATTTTTATTAGGAATTTTGCGAAAAAATCCCCAAAATAATCCTTGACAATTTTCAGCGCATGTGGTATACTAGCTGGGCTTGCGGGCTAAGTGCGCGCAGGCAATGCGATGAAGCAGGAGATTGCGCCCCGGCGGGGCGGTAACTTCTGTGGAGTATGTCCGGTCATCGGGCGGCTGAATGGCTCTTGTCGTGCTGGCGTATATCGCCGGGGCAGGGGAAACGGTCGGCTCTTGTCGGCCATTTTTCATGGCCCGGAATGATACGCACGGCGGCACGGATAGATACATTCGACCGTACCCAGGGAACTCGAAACTGAGTACGTTTCTCAAGGAGGAAAAACAATGGCAAACCAAACCATCCGCGTCCGGCTGAAGGCCTACGATCACCAGCTGATCGACTCCAGCGCGGCCAAAATCGTCGAAACCGCAAAGCGCAACGGTGCGACCGTATCCGGCCCCATCCCGCTGCCCACCAAGAAGGAAATCGTCACCATCCTTCGCTCCCCGCACGTCAACAAGGATTCGCGCGAGCAGTTTGAGCGCAGAACCCATAAGAGATTGATCGATATCCTCAACCCCAACCAGAAGACCGTAGAGGCGTTGATGAGCCTGGATCTTCCCGCTGGCGTCGAGATTGAGATAAAGCTGTAACCCCAACCCAGGTTGCAGTAGCCCGCACTGTCTGGCATCGGGCGGACGGGTCATGTTGGCGGCTGTACCCAATGCGGCGTCAACCAATAACCTATTATTAAGGAGAACCAAACCATGAAGAAAGCCATCATCGGAAAGAAAGTGGGCATGACCCAGATCTTCGATGAAAACGGCAACGTGATCCCGGTAACCGTCGTGGAAGCCGGCCCGTGTGTCGTCACGCAGAAGAAGACCGAAGAAACGGACGGGTATTCCGCCGTCCAGCTGGGCTATGGCGATGTCAAGGAGTCCAAGCTCAGCAAGCCGGAGGCCGGCCACCTGAAGAAGGCGGGCGTCGCTCCGAAAAAGTACCTCAAGGAGTTCAAGCTCGAGAACGCGGCAGATATGAACGTCGGCGACGTTGTCGCGGCCGATACCTTTGCCGCAGGGGATAAGGTGGATGTCACCGGTATCTCCAAGGGCCACGGCTATCAGGGCGTTGTCAAGCGCCACGGCGCCGGCCGCACCCCCATGACCCACGGCGGCGGCCCTGTACACCGTCACGCCGGCTCGATGGGCGCGTCCTCGCACCAGTCCCGCATTTTCCCGGGCAAGATCGGCGCGGGCCAGATGGGCAACGAGCAGGTCACCATTGAGAACCTGGATGTGGTGAAGGTCGATCCCGAGCTGAACATGATTGTTATCAAGGGCGCGATTCCCGGCCCCAAGGGCGGCGTTGTGTATCTGCGCAATACCGTGAAGAACAACAAGGTCAAGCAGGCCGGCGCCGACATCAGCAAGAACCCGCAGAAGATGTCCGGCCGCAACCCGCAGAAGGCCTCCGCGAGAAGCTAAAGAAAGGAGATCTTAAATCATGCTTACAAAAGTACTGGATATGTCCGGCAAGCAGGTTGGACAGATCGAACTGCCTGATAGCATCTTTGGCGTGGAGCCGAATGAAAGCGTTGTTCACGAGGTGGTCAAGAATCACTTGGCCAACCGCCGCCAGGGCACGCAGTCCGCTCTGACGCGCGCCGAGGTTTCCGGCGGCGGCCGCAAGCCGTGGAAGCAGAAGGGCACCGGCCGCGCCCGCCAGGGCAGCACCCGCGCGCCCCAGTGGACGCACGGCGGCGTCGTCTTTGCCCCGAAGCCTCGCAATTACAGCTACAGCCTCAACAAGAAAACCAAGCGCCTGGCGCTCAAGAGCGTGCTGAGCGCGAAGGCGAGCGAGGAGGCCGTGATCGTCATCGATTCCATCCACATGGATGCGCCCAAGACCAAGACCTTCGCCGCGTTCCTCAGCGCCGTGGGCGCCAGCGGCAAATCGCTCGTCGTCACCGCCGCGGTGGATCAGAACGTTGTCAAGTCCGGCCGCAATATCCCCGGCTGCGAGGTCACCTTCGCCAACCTGCTGAACACCTACGATGTGCTCAATGCCGGCAAGCTGGTGGTTGACCAGGCTGCGCTGGCAAAGATCGAGGAGGTATTCGCATGAGAAACGCATTTGACGTGATTCGCCGCCCGGTCATCACCGAGCAGTCCATGGAGTCGGTCGCGGACAAGAAGTATGTGTTCATGGTCGCAATCGACGCGGATAAGCCCGAAATCAAGACCGCGGTCGAAACGGCCTTCGGCGTCAAGGTTGCCAAGGTCAACACCATCCGCATGCAGGGCAAGATGAAGCGGCAGGGAGCGGCTCCCGCCGGCCGCCGCGCCGCCTACAAAAAGGCAATCGTCACCCTGACCCCGGACTCCAAGACCATCGAGCTGTTCGAGGGTATGGTCTAAACCAATCTCAATAAAGGAGAAAACGCACATGGCAATTAAAGCTTTTAAGCCTTACACCCCGGCACGTCGGCACATGACGGTTTCCGGCTTCGACGGTGTGGATAAAAAGGCCAAACCTGAGCGCAGCCTGGTTGAGACCCTCAAGAAGCATTCCGGTCGCAACAGCTACGGTCACATCACCGTCCGCCACCAGGGCGGCGGCAACAAGAAAAAGTACCGCATTATCGATTTCAAGCGCCAGAAGCTGGACGTGCCCGCTACCGTGCAGCGCATCGAGTACGACCCCAACCGCAGCGCGTTCATCGCCCTTATTCAGTATGAAGACGGCGCGCTGAGCTATATCCTCGCGCCCTACGGCCTGAAGGCTGGCGACCAGGTGCTCAGCTCCGCCTCGGCGGATATCAAGCCGGGCAACTGCCTGCCGCTGGCCAACATCCCCGTCGGCACGGTGATTCACAACATCGAGCTGATGCCCGGCCACGGCGCGCAGCTGGTTCGCTCCGCCGGCGCTGCCGCGCAGCTGATGGCCAAGGAGGATAAGCTCTGCCAGGTTCGCCTGCCGAGCGGCGAGGTTCGCTATATCCCCATCAACTGCACCGCGTGCATCGGTCAGGTCGGCAACCTCGACCATGAGAACGTCCACATCGGCAAGGCCGGCCGCAAGCGCCACATGGGCATCCGTCCCACCGTGCGCGGCTCGGTCATGAACCCCAACGATCACCCCCACGGCGGCGGCGAGGGCCGCGCGCCCGTCGGCCGTCCCGGCCCTGTGACCCCCTGGGGCAAGCCTGCTATGGGCTACAAGACCCGCAAGACGAAGAACCGCACCAACAAGTTCATCGTCAAGCGCAGGAACAGCAAGTAAGGAGGAAATGCAATGAGCAGAAGTGTCAAAAAGGGCCCCTTCGTAGCCCCCGAGCTGTATAAGCGCATTGTGGCGCTCAACGAAGCCGGTGAAAAGAAGGTCCTGAAAACCTGGTCGAGAGCCTCCACCATTTGTCCTCCCTTCGTCGGTCACACCATTGCTGTGCACGATGGCCGCAAGCATGTTCCCGTCTATATCACCGAGGATATGGTCGGCCACAAGCTTGGCGAATTCGTCCCAACCCGGACGTTCCGCGGCCACTCCGGCAGCAAAACCGCGAACGCGAAGTAAGGAGGTACGGAAATGGAAGTTTTTGCACATGTGAAATACGTCCGCATGTCCCCCCGCAAGGTCAAGCTCGTTTGCGACATGATTCGCGGCAAGGATGTCAAGACCGCTGCCGCCTACCTGAACGCCACCAACAAGGCTGCCTGTGAGCCGATGCGTAAGCTGCTCAAGAGCGCTGTGGCCAATGCTGAGAACAACAACGGCTTGAACGCGGACAACCTCTATATCTCCACCTGCGTCGCAAATCCCGGCCCCACCCTCAAGCGCGGCCGCATTGCTTCCCGCCGTGGATTCGTCCGTATTCTCAAGAGAACCACTCACATCTCCATCGGTGTGAGCGAGAAGGCTTAATCAGGAGGTAGCTATGGGACAGAAAGTTAATCCCCATGGACTGCGGGTCGGCGTAATCAAAGACTGGGATTCCCGCTGGTACGCCCGGGAGGACAAGGTCGGCGACCTCGTCGTAGAAGATTACAATATCCGCAAGTATCTGAAAAAGAGGCTCTATGCCGCCGGCGTCGCGAAGATTGAAATCGAGCGCACGAACGGCAAGGTGAAAATCAACATCAACTGCTCGCGTCCGGGCGTTGTCATCGGCAAGGCCGGTGCCGATATCGAGAAGCTGCGCCAGGAGATGGAGAAGAAGCTTGGCCAGTCGGTCGCGCTGAACATCGTGGAGATTCGCTCTCCCGACCTGAACGCGCAGCTCGTGGCTGAGAATATTGCCCAGCAGCTCGAGAAGCGTATCTCCTTCCGCCGTGCGATGAAGAAGGCTATGCAGCAGGCCACCCGCCTTGGCGCCAAGGGCATCAAGGTCTCCTGCGGCGGCCGTCTGGGCGGTGCGGAAATCGCCCGCTCTGAGAGCTATCACGAGGGCACCATCCCGCTGCAGACCCTGCGCGCGGATATCGACTACGGCTTTGCGGAGGCTGCTACCACCTATGGCCGTATCGGCGTGAAGGTTTGGATTTACAAGGGCGAGGTGCTCAACACCACCCTGCGCGCCGCTGCGCCGGAGCCCGCTCCGCGTGAGCGCCGCCAGCGCCGCGACGGCGATCGCCGCGGTGGAGATCGCCGCAACGGTGACCGCCGCAATGGCGACCGCCGCAACGCAGGCGGTGACCGCCGCCCGAGCGGCGACCGCCCTAACTATCGCAAAGAAGGAGGCAACCGCTAATGCTGATGCCCAAAAGAGCAAAGTACCGCAAGGTGCAGCGCGGCCGCATGACCGGCACCGCCTCCCGCGGCAACTACGTTTCCTACGGTGAATTTGGCATCCAGGCTCTCGAGCCGGGCTGGATCACCGGCAACCAGATTGAGGCTGCGCGTATCGCCATGACGCGCTACACCAAGCGCGGCGGCAAGGTCTGGATTAAAATTTTCCCCGACAAGCCCTATTCCAAGAAAGGCCTCGGCACCCGTATGGGCTCCGGTAAAGGCGCGCCGGAAGGCTGGGTCGCGGTTGTGAAGAACCAAAAGGTGATGTTCGAGATTGGCGGCGTGGAGGAATCCGTTGCGCGCGAGGCTCTGCGCCTAGCGCAGCACAAGCTGCCCATCAAGACCCGCATCATCGCCAAGGAAGTCTGTGAGAACGGTGGTGAATCCTGATGAAGGCAAAGGAATTGAAAACCTACCGCGGCCAGTCCGTGGAAGAGCTGAATAAGAAGCTCGATGAGCTGAAGAAGGATTTGTTCATGCTGCGGATGCAGCACGCTACCAACCAGCTGGACAACCCGATGAAGCTCGCCGCCGTCCGCAAGGACATTGCCCGCATCAAGACCATTATTCGCGAGAAGCAGATCGAGCGCTGAGGAGGTTAAGCGAAGATGAGTGAACAAAGAGCATTCCGCAAGGCCAGAATCGGTCAGGTCCTCTCCGATAAGATGGACAAGACCATTGTCGTTGCGGTGGAGGATAGCTATCAGCATCCCCTGTACAAAAAGACCATGAAGCGGACCTACAAGCTGAAAGCCCACGACGAGGAGAACGCCTGCGGCATCGGCGACACCGTAGAGGTCATGGAAACGCGCCCCCTGTCGAAGGATAAGCGGTGGCGCCTTGTCCGAATCATCGAAAAGGCGAAGTAAGGAGGTCGGCATACCATGATTCAAGAAGAAAGCTATCTGAAGGTCGCCGACAATACCGGCGCCAAGGAAATCCACTGCATCCGCGTGCTGGGCGGCTCGAAGCGCAAGTATGGCAACATCGGCGATGTGATTGTTGCCTCCGTGCGTAAGGCGCAGCCCGGCGGCAGCGTCAAGAAGGGCGATGTGGTGAAGGCGGTGATCGTCCGCACCAAGCGCGGCATCCGCCGGGATAACGGCATCTACGTCCGCTTCGACGAGAACGCCGCCGTCCTCATCCGGGACGACCGCAATCCCCGCGGCACCCGCATCTTTGGACCGGTGGCTCGTGAGCTGCGCGACAAGGATTTCATGAAAATCCTGTCCCTCGCTCCCGAAGTTATCTGAGGAGGAGCCAAAGCATGAACATTAAGAAGAACGACACCGTCGTCGTCCTGTCCGGCAAGGACAAGGGCGTGAAGGGCAAGGTGCTTACTGCCATGCCCAGCGAGAACAAGGTCATCGTCGAGAAGGTCAATGTGGCCACCTGCCACACCAAGGCGCGCCGTCAGGGAGAGCAGAGTGGCATCATCAAGCGCGAGATCCCCATCCGCGTCTGCAAGGTTGCCCTCTACTGCCCCAAGTGCGACCGGGGCGTGCGCGTCGGCTTCAAGCTCGACGGCGATAAGAAGACCCGCATCTGCCGCAAGTGCGGCGCCGAAATCTGAGAAAGGAGTTCGATTTTATGGCTGCAAGATTGAAAGAAAAGTACACCAGCGAAATCGCTCCTGCCCTGAATAAGAAATTCGGCTACAAGAGCGTTATGCAAATCCCGAAGCTCGACAAAATCATTGTCAATGTCGGCTGCGGCGAGAGCAAGAACAATGCCAAGGAAATCGAGGCCATCTGCAAGGATATCGCCACCATCACCGGCCAGAAGCCCATCACCTGCAAGGCGCGCAAGTCCGTCGCGAACTTCAAGGTGCGTGAGGGCGAAACCGTTGGCGTGAAGGTCACGCTGCGCGGCGAGAAGATGTATGAGTTCCTCGACCGGCTGTTCTCCGTCGCCCTGCCCCGTGTCCGCGACTTCCGTGGCATCAGCGGCAAGAGCTTCGACGGCCGCGGCAACTACGCCTTCGGCCTGAAGGAGCAGCTGATTTTCCCCGAAATTGAGTACGACAAGGTCGATAAGATCCGCGGTATGGATATTTGCATCTGCACCACGGCCAATACCGACGAGGAAGCCAAGGAGCTGCTTACGCTGCTCGGCGCTCCCTTCACCGCTTGATTGAGGAGGAAACAACATGGCAAAGAAATCGATGATTATCAAGCAGCAGGCCGAGCCCAAGTACTCCACCCGCCGCTACAACCGCTGCAAAATCTGCGGCAGACCCCACGCCTACCTTCGCAACTACGGCATCTGCCGCATCTGCTTCCGGGAGCTCGCGTATAAGGGCCAGCTCCCCGGCGTTCGCAAGGCCAGCTGGTAATGGGTTCACGGAATTAAAATGGAACTAAGGTTCGGTTCGTCCCGGGAAGATGGAGCGGCGCCGCCGCTCACATTCCCCGGATACCCCCGAGCCTTCACGGGTTTAGCCCGTAACTTCGATACAGGAGGATTATTATCATGCAAATCACCGACCCCGTAGCAGATATGCTGACCCGAATTCGGAACGCGAACTCGGCAAAACACGAAACTGTGGACGTCCCCGCTTCCAACCTGAAGAAAGCCATCGCGCAAATCCTGCTGGAGGAGGGCTATATCAAGGCCTACTCCATCGTGGACAATGGCAACCAGGGCGTCATCCACATCACCCTGAAATACTTGGCGAAGAAGCAGCAGGTCATCTCCGGCCTGCGCCGCGTGTCCAAGCCCGGCCTGCGCGTCTATGCCGGCGCGGATGAGATCCCCATGGTGCTCAAGGGCCTCGGCATCGCCATCGTGTCCACCTCTCAGGGCGTTATGACCGACAAGAAGGCTCGCAAGCTGCATATCGGCGGCGAAGTCCTCGCCTTTGTCTGGTAAGGAGGAACACAGAATGTCAAGAATTGGTAGAAAGCCGGTCGTCATCCCGGCAAACGTCACGGTCAGCATTGCCGAGGGCAATGTCGTAACCGTGAAGGGCCCCAAGGGGGAGCTGACCCAGACCTTCAACCCCGATATGCTGCTGAAGGTCGAGGGCAACGAGGTCATCGTTGACCGCCCTGACGAGGAGCACGTTCACAAGAGCCTGCACGGCCTGACCCGCACGCTGATTGCCAACATGGTGGAGGGCGTGACGAACGGCTTCCGCAAGGATATGGAAATCAACGGCGTCGGCTACCGTATCGTGTCCTACGATAACGGCAAGATGACTCTGAAGCTCGGCTTCTCCCACGATACGATTATCGAGGAGATTCCCGGCATCAAGATTGAGTGCGATCCGCGTAACGCTCCCAACAAATTTGCGATTACCGGCATCGACAAGCAGGCCGTAGGCCAGTTTGCAGCCGAGGTGCGCAGCAAGCGTCCCCCCGAGCCCTACAAGGGCAAGGGCATCAAGTATGCTACCGAGGTCATCCGCCGCAAGGTTGGTAAGACCGGTGGCAAGAAGTAATGGAGGTGTGCCGAAATGGTTAGCAAGGTCAATAAGAATGCAATGCGCCTGAAGCGGCATGTCCGCGTGCGCAGCAAAATCTCCGGCACGCCCGATTGCCCGCGTCTGAACGTGTTCCGCAGCAATGCGAACATCTATGCGCAGGTGATTGACGATGTAAACGGCGTGACGCTCGCGTCCGCCAACACCCTGGAAAAGAGCTTCGAGGGCGAAACCGGCAACTGCGAAGCGGCCAAGAAGGTCGGCCAGATCGTTGCCGAGCGCGCGAAGGCCAAGGGCATCGAGCAGGTCGTGTTCGACCGCGGCGGCTATCTTTATCACGGCCGCGTCGCCGCTCTGGCCGAGGGTGCCCGCGAAGGCGGACTGGATTTCTAAGGGTGAGGAGGAACACAAATGGCTTATAATAAGAACAACAGCGAAGCTTCCGAGCTGATTGAGAAGGTCGTTTACCTGAACCGCGTTTCCAAGACCGTTAAGGGCGGCCGGGTCATGAAGTTCTCCGCTCTGGTTGTGGTCGGCGACGGCAAGGGCACGGTCGGCTACGGCATGGGCAAGGCAGCCGAGGTTTCCGAGGCAATCCTCAAGGGCATCGCGGATGCGAAGAAGCATATGGTCAAGATTTCCCTGGATGGCAACACCATTCCCCACGATGTCATCGGCATCTTCGGCGCCGGCACCGTGCTCATGAAGCCCGCGCCCGAAGGCACCGGCGTGATTGCCGGCGGCGCTGTGCGTGCGGTGATGGAGGCGGTCGGCATCAAGAACATCTGCGCAAAATGCCTGCGCTCCAACAACCCGCAGAACGTGGTCAAGGCCACAATGGCGGGGCTTACCACACTGCGCTCTCCCGAGCAGGTCGCGGCCGTTCGGGGCAAGAGCGTGGAAGAAATCGTTGGTTAAGGAGGGCTTTTCAGCATGGCAAATTTGAAGATTGAGCTGGTCAAGAGCCTGAATGGCCGTCTGGAAAAGCACATTGCCACGGCGCATTCCCTCGGCCTTCGCAAGATTGGCCAGGTCACGATCCAGCCGGACAACACCCAGACCCGCGGCAAGATTGCCCAGATTGGCTATCTGCTGCAGGTAACTGAAGTTGAATAAGGAGGCTCGCCACATGAAACTTTCTGAACTCTCTCCCGTCCCGGGTTCCACCCAGGTCGGTAAGCGCAAGGGCCGCGGCATCGGCAGCGGCAACGGCAAGACCGGCGGCCGGGGTCACAAGGGCCAGAAGGCCCGCTCCGGCGGCAAGGTTCGCACCGGCTTTGAAGGCGGCCAGATGCCTCTGGCCCGCCGGATTCCGAAGCGCGGCTTCAACAACATTTTCGCTAAGCCCCTGACGGCAATCAACGTGATTGCCCTCAATGGCTTTGCCGATGGCGATGTCATCGACGCGGCCGTTCTGATCGAAAAGGGTCTGATTCCCGAGTGCCCCTACGGCCTGAAGGTGCTCGGCAACGGCAGCCTTACCAAGAAGCTTACGGTCAAGGCGGCGGCATTCTCGGCCTCCGCCAAGGAGAAAATTGAACAGGCGGGTGGAAAGGCCGAGGTGGTTTAAGTGATTTCTACACTTAAAAATGCCTGGCGCATTCCGGAGATTCGCAAGAAGCTAATCTTCACCGCGATGATCCTACTGCTGTACCGCATCGCGAACGTCATTCCCGTGCCGTTCGTGAGTGATACCTTTGAAAGCTATTTCAACAGCAACCTGACCACCACCATTCTGGGCTTGTACAACGCCATGTCCGGCTCCGCGCTCTCGGAGGCGACCGTGATGGCGCTGGGCATCCAGCCCTACATCAATGCCTCCATCATCATTCAGCTCCTGTGCGTGGCGATTCCCGCGCTGGAGCGGCTGAGCAAGGAAGGCGGCGAGGACGGCAAGAAGACCATCAACAAAATCACCCGCTATACCACCGTTGGCCTTGGCCTGCTGTTGGGCTGGGCGTACTATGTGATGATTAACAACTATGGCTTCATCGATGCCGGCTCTGTCAATGGCATTGTTGCAGCGCTTGTGATTGTCCTTACCTTCACCGCCGGCTCCTGCCTGGCGATGTGGCTGGGTGAGCAGATTACCGAGTTCGGTATCGGCAACGGCATCTCCATGATCCTGTTCGCCAATATCGTCGCGCGCATCCCCAGCGGGGTAAGCAGCATGATTTCCGGCTTCGGCTGGTGGACGATTCTGCTCTGCGTCGGCGTGGCTGCGCTGCTTGTGCTCATCGTATTTGTCAACGATGCTGAGCGCCGCATCCCCGTGCAGTATGCCAAGCGGGTCGTCGGGCGGAAGATTTATGGCGGCCAGTCCACCAATCTGCCCATCAAGGTTGCGATGACGGGCGTGCTTCCCATCATCTTCGCGCAGTCCATCACGAGTCTGCCCGCGACAATCTGCACCTTTGGCGGCTGGACGAGCTCGTGGGTGTATGTGAACATCTTTAGTTCGGACACTTGGGTGTATGCGCTGGTTTACTTCCTGCTGATTTTCTTCTTCAGTTGGTTCTATGCCTCCATCCAGTATGACCCTGTGGAGATTTCCAACAACATGAAGAAGAACGGCGGCTTCATCCCCGGCTTCCGCCCGGGCAAGCCCACCGCGGACTTCATCCAGAAGGTGATCAACAAGATTGTCGTGTTCGGCGCGGTCTATCTCGGCATTGTGGCGCTGATGCCCATCATTGTCGGCGATATCGCGGGCACGAGCCTCTCCATCGGCGGCACCTCCATCATCATCGTGGTGTCGGTTGCGCTGGAGACTGTGCAGGCGCTTGAGACGCAGCTGATTATGCGCAATTACAAGGGCTTCCTCGATTAAAAGGAGGTTGGCAGGATGAATCTGATCCTACTGGGCGCGCCCGGCGCCGGAAAGGGGACACAAGCCGAGTTGCTTTCCAAAAAGCTCTCAATCCCCGCCATATCTACCGGGAATATGCTCCGCGAGGCGACCGCCAACGGTACTGAGCTGGGCATAAGAGTGAAGAAGATCATGGACGAGGGCTCTCTCGTGCCAGACGATGTCATTCTCGATATTGTCGAGCAGCGGGTGAGCCAGCCGGACTGCGCGCGCGGCTACATCCTTGACGGGGTGCCCCGCACGCTGGCGCAGGCGCGCTCCCTGCTTGAGCGGGGAATCGCCATCGACCATGTGATTTCCATTGAGATTGACGACGCGGTGATCGAGGGTCGTATGACCGGGCGGCGAATCTGCTCGAAGTGCGGCTCGACCTATCACATCGCCGCCAATCCCCCAAAGCGCGAAGGCGTTTGCGATGCGTGCGGCGGCGAGCTGTATATCCGCAAGGACGATGCCGTTGAAACCGTGCGCCACCGGTTGCAGGTCTATCATGAGCAGACCGAGATTCTCAAGGATTTCTACGGTCAGCTCGGGCTGCTGCGGCTGGTGGAGGGCAACCAGCCCATCGAGGACGCCAACAAGGCCATCCTTCGGGTGCTTGGGGTGCAGGCATGATCACACTAAAAAACGAACGGGAGCTTGCTTCCATGCGTAAGGCCTGTAAAATTGCCGCGGCGGCCCGTGCTTTGGCAGGGCAAATGGTAAGGCCTGGCGTTACGACGCAGGAAATCGACAAGGCGGTGCATGACTATATCCTCTCGCAGGGTGCGGAGCCTGCCTGCCTTGGCTACAACGGTTATCCCGCAAGTGCCTGCATTTCGGTAAACAACGCGGTGGTTCACGGAATCCCGGGACGGTACGTCCTGCGGGACGGGGACATCGTGACGGTTGACCTTGTGGCAAAATGGGGCGGCTACCACGGCGACTGCTGTGCGACCTTTCCCTGCGGCTCAATCAGCGCCGAGGCGCAGAAGCTGATTGACGTTACAAAGCAGAGCTTCTTCGAGGGGCTTGCCTTTGCGACGCGCGGACACCGGGTGTCCGATATCTCCCACGCAGTACAAACGTACGTGGAGTCTAACGGGTTTTCGGTCGTGCGCGCCTATGTAGGTCACGGCATAGGCACGCAGATGCACGAGGAGCCGGAGGTTCCAAACTATGGGGCTCCCGGCCACGGGCCGAGGCTTCTCCCGGGCATGACAATCTGCATCGAGCCGATGGTGAACCAGGGCGTCTCAGACGTTCGGGTGCTCAAGGACGGCTGGACGGCTGTCACAGCCGACGGGAAGCTATCCGCCCACTATGAAAATACTGTACGCATCACCGACGGCGAGCCGGAAATACTCACCGTCAACGAAGGATTTTGATATATGGAGCCAGACCGAATACCATCATTTCGCATTGCCGATGTGGTGCAGTCCCTCCGCGGGCGCGACGCCGGGCAGCTATACTACGTCTATCGCGTAGGCGCCGGGTATGTTGAGCTTGTCAACGGCAAGGACCGCCGCATCGAGAAGCCGAAGCGGAAAAACGTCCGGCACCTGAAGGAAGTCCTTCGCCCGCAGACCAGAGTCGCCGAAAAGCTACGAAATGGCGACAAGGTGCTAAACAGCGAATTACGAAGGGATCTTGCCTACCTGAGCAAGACCATGCAAGCGAACGACCTGGGAGGGTAAAAAACTTGGCAAAAGATGACGTAATCGAGATTGAAGGCATCGTAACCGATGCCCTGCCGAACGCCATGTTCTCCGTGGACATTGGCAACGGCCACCGCATCCTGGCACACATTTCCGGCAAGCTTAGAATGAACTATATCAAGATCTTGCCCGGTGACAGGGTAACCGTTCAAATGTCTCCTTATGATTTGACGCAGGGTCGGATCACATGGAGAAAGAAGTAAACGATAACAAATTGGAGGTTAAAACAGTATGAAAGTAAGACCGTCTGTGAAACCCATGTGCGAGAAGTGCAAGATTATTAAGCGCAAGGGCCGCGTTATGGTTATTTGCGAGAACCCCAAGCACAAGCAAAGACAAGGCTAAGGAGGAAGCAAAAGCAATATGGCACGTATTTCTGGTATCGACCTTCCCCGCGACAAGCGGATCGAAGTTGCGCTGACCTATATCTACGGCATCGGGCCGACCCGCGCGAGCGAGGTTCTTTCCAAGACCGGCATCAATCCTGACACCCGCGTTAAGGACTTGACCGAGGAGCAGGAGTCGCAGCTGCGCGACGCCATCGAGCACAACTACAGCATCGAGGGCGACCTGCGCCGCGAAACCGCTATGAACATTAAGCGCCTGACGGAAATCGGCTGCTATCGCGGCATCCGTCACCGCCGCGGCCTGCCGGTGCACGGCCAGCGCACCAAGACCAACGCGCGCACTCGCAAGGGCCCGAAGAAGACCATTGCGAATAAGAAGAAGTAAGGGGGAACTGCTATGGCTACGAAAAATACGAAAAAAGTCGTTAAGCGCCGTCGTGAGCGCAAAATCGTTGAAAAGGGTGCGGCGCATATCCGTTCCTCCTTCAACAATACGATGGTGACCATCACCGACCTGGAAGGCAATGCCCTCTCGTGGGCCTCCTCCGGCGGTCTGGGCTTCCGCGGCTCGCGGAAATCCACCCCCTTTGCTGCGCAGAGCGCGGCGGAAACGGCTGCCAAGGCTGCGATGGAGTATGGCCTCAAGACCGTGGAGGTCTATGTCAAGGGCCCCGGTCAGGGACGCGAGGCCGCGATCCGCGCGCTGCAGTCCGCTGGGCTGGAAGTGGTTCTCATCAAGGATGTCACGCCCATCCCCCACAATGGCTGCCGTCCCCCCAAAAGACGCCGTGTCTGATTTCGCATTAGGAGGAAATTTGCGTTATGGCTAAAAATATGCAGCCCGTGCTCAGACGCTGCCGTGCGTTGGGCGTATCTCCCGCCGCTATGGGGTATTACAAGTCTTCCAACAAGAATCCCGGCGGCCAGAGAAGAGCTAAGTAGTC
>JAJQFT010000070.1 GCA_021200975.1 Bacillota bacterium
CATTGACGATTCAGTTTGACAAATTTACTGTCACGATTGTAATCAGGAAACGCTGAAACCGCCACTGGTTCGGACAGTAGCGGTTTCTAATTTTTGCGAAACCCTATGAGGAGTCAACCGCTTGCCGCAGCGTCCTCTTTGTGTTTATATTATAGCCAAACTTGACGCGATTGTCAAGTCGTGATTGTCAACAGGAAACTTGCGGAAATTGAAAAACAGGGGCGCTCGGATGAGCACCCCTGAAACATTATGTTGTCATATTGTTTTTTGTGCTACGGTCGAAATCAGTTCTCGTTAATCACACCATTCGTATCAAAGTAGACTTCGGTGATGGTGTGGTTGCTTGCAGAGGTATAAACCACATAGAGCGTAGCGCTCATGCTCACAGTGCCGACAAGGAGCGAAGCGTCACCGACTTCAACCGTGTTGGAGTTGCCGTGGATGTAATACATGACAGCGTCATCAGACAGCGTGTAGGATTCGCCGTTAATCTGGAGCACCGGGCTGCTGTAAGAAATTACTTCACCAGCGCCGATGTAAAGGTCGCGGTTATATTCCGCAGTCTGGTTGGTGCTGGAATAGATGGATACTGCATTGAGACCTGAGATATATCCATCACTATCCGTGTTGTAGGTATAAAGTCCCGGAGCATAACCAGTAGTTGCATCATCTGAAAGGGTTGTGCTTGTGCTGATCGTGGTCTTTACACCGTCAACGATTGCATCATAGGTGTAATACTGGGTTCCATTCTCATCATAGCCACGAGATGTGTAATTGGTTGCACCGCTCTTCAGCAGGTAGATGACCTCGTCGTTCGAGCTGGTGGCAGAGGTGTCACCGGCATCCACATAGACGGCGACAGCATAGCCCATATCCCAGTTTCCGTTATCATCCTTCTCCAACTCAACAACCGTCTGAGCTGTAGTACCGCTCAAATTGTTGTAGGTTGCCAGATTGCTGATGCCATTGTATACCTTGTAGCTGCCGTTCGACTTGACGATAAACACCATGCTGCTGTTTGCAACAACATTACCCGACACAGTAAAGGTTGTGCCGTTATCGCTGCCAGTGACGGTGACACCGCTGATGATGGTAGCCTGGCTGCTCGACAGTTTGCTGTTATACAGCGTGCCATCTGCCTCTGCGTAATTTCCGGTGGTTTTTGCATCGTTGAATGTCTTGTAGCTACCGTCCGCAGACATCGTGTACCACTGGTTGGGGGTAGGCTGATTGCCATCCTGAGCATATACGATGCTCATGGTTCCCTCCTGATCGATGATACCAACATCATAGGCAGTTTGATCCAGAACATTGGAGCCCTGGTCTCTAGCAAGAACATAGATGAAGTCAGAAGCACCGGTGCCGTCGGTATAGACCGCATAGCCGTACTGATCCAGATACAGGGTGACATCCTTATTGACGGCGGTGAAGCAATCATACTTTGCCGCAGCAGCGGTTGCATTAAAGGCTGCCGAATTGCTGGCGGCAGTACCCAGCAGCCCCTTTGAACCGCCGGAAACGCCCATCGCCACGCTGTAGCGGTTGCCGTCCAAGGTCACGGAGTTCGCATTGTTGGTGGTGCTGTAAGCGGAGAGATAGCCCTCCACAGAGGTGGTCGGATAGATATAGAGGTGGTCGTTATACCGAGAAACAACATAGGTCACGATATCGTCTTTCACAACATCGCTTGCCACAAACGCGGTATCGGCGCTGCTGTCCGAAGAGTCAACGATATAGTTGGTTGCAGACGTGTTCTCGTCAATCGAGCGCACGCTATAGGCGGTAACAGTGCCGGAGGTGCTGGCCTTTGTGACCTTGCCGACCGTGTACTCGATGGTCACGACATCGGTAATTACCTGGCTGTTGCTTCTGTCATTTGCATAGAACTCCACAACTTTGCCGTTCGCGGTCAGATCCTGAAGTACAGAGGCAACGGTATCCGCAGAATTGGATGTACCAATCCATGCTACGCTGGTGCCAGCAGTAAACGCAGTATAAGCATCCCCATTGGAATCGTATTGCGTTACATATCCGCCGGAGTAAAGCAAGCTCGATGCATTGTACTTGGTGCTGTTGTTAATAGATACCAGACTGCTGGTGTTGCTATAAGCATCCGTAATACCATCATTATTGGTATCCACATATTCCCGGATATACAGTTTGTAGCCGCTCAACAGGGAAGCCATGGTCGCAGAGTTGGTTCTTGCACTGACAACCGCGACAGGGTCTTCTGCAACAGTCAGCTCAAAATTCAGCTCATCGATGAAATAGGTGGTAGACGGACGACCAAAGTCATCGGTTTCACCTTTCGTAACGGTTGCATTCCAGTAAACTTCGAAGATGTTGCTTCCATCGTATGCGTCAACATCAGTACCATCATAGTTGGTATAATAGGCACCGCTGTTGATGCTGACAGACACATCGCCGCTGGTAACGGTGGAGATGTTGCTGTGGAACGTGACAACAGAACCCAGCATAGTGTTATAGGCCAGTTTTGCTGCCACGTCACGGCTCACGCTGTTGTTCATGCTGACGGTGGAAAGACCCTTTTCCAAATCCAGCTTCTTGGCAAGCGTTGCAACACCGATGGTCCAGTTCACACCGGTCATGCTTTCATAGTCGCCATCATAGCCGAGCGCGCAGAGCAACATCTTCTCCCACGCATAGCCGGTCAGGATGTCGTCCGGACCAAAGGTGCCGTCACCATAACCGGCGACGATGCCAGCACCGTCACAGTAGGCGATGTAATCCTCTGCCCAGTGACCCTGCGTGTCAGAGAACGTGGAGTTGCCTTCCACGCCTTCCATGTTCAGCAGACGGACGATGATGGCGCAGGCCTCTGCGCGGGTCAGCGTGCCGTTCGGCAGGAACGAGCCGTCCGTATAGCCGGTGATGACACCGAGTTCGGACAGGACTTCTACAGCCTGACCATAGGTGATGTCGTCGTCGGTGAAGCTGGTTTCAGCCGCGCTGGCGCCGATGGCGCACAGGCTGAACATCATCACGACTGCGAGCACAAGGCACAGGCTCTTCTTGAGAGTTCTCATGTGAAACTCCTCCTTAAAATAGTACCTCATTTCTGAGGCCCAAAATATGTACAAACGCCGGATGGCACGGAATTCCGAGGCCTGTCATCCGACGGTCATACCGCTGCATAAAGCCCTGCCGCGCGCTGCTTCCTGCTTACGGAAGCAGTCCAAAACGCGCAAACGCCCGTATCCCAAGGGATACAGGGCGTTCGGCACTGCAATTTGTGTCTTGTTTGTGTCTTACGCCGGAGGTCGCGCCCGCGAAAAACGCGGCGGCGCAACGCCTTGCGGCGTAATTTTGTGTCTTATTTGTGTCTTATTGCGGAAGCTC
>JAJQFT010000020.1 GCA_021200975.1 Bacillota bacterium
AAATGCCATGGCGCAATTGGCACCTGGGGGTTTTGGTAAAAAAACACGCCGTTTTTCCGCCCCCGGCCAATTTATAAGCCTGGTTCCCCCCCCCCCCGGATGAAATAAATAAAAATATATCGATATTTTTGTTGCAATATCGGGAAAGATATGCTATAGTATTCCTACCGCCTGCCGTCAAGCAAGGAAAGCGGCAAAAATCTGCGGGATAGAAAGGATAATCAGCCAATGAAAGGTTATGCAATGTTAAAAATCGGAGAATCGGGATGGATCGAAAAGGAGCGGCCCGCCTGCGGCCCGCTGGACGCCATCTGCCGTCCCCTTGCTCTGGCAATCTGCACGTCGGACGTGCATACGCTGTGGGAGGGCGCCATCGGGGAGCGGCACAACATGATTCTGGGGCACGAGGGCTGCGCCGAGGTCGTGGAGGTCGGCTCGCTGGTGAAGGACTTTAAGCCCGGCGACCGGGTGCTGGTTCCGGCCATCACCCCCGACTGGAATTCTCTGGAGGCGCAGGCCGGGTACTCCATGCACTCCGGCGGAATGCTCGCCGGATGGAAATTTTCCAACTATAAGGACGGTGTATTCGCGGAATTCTTCCACGTGAACGACGCCGACGGAAACCTTGCCCATCTGCCGCAGAGCATCAACATCGTGGACGCCTGTATGCTCTCGGACATGGTGCCCACGGGCTTCCACGGCGTGGAGCTGGCAGACGTCCAGTTTGGCGACACCGTTCTGGTGATTGGGATCGGCCCGGTGGGTCTGATGTCGGTAGCCGGGGCCAATATGCGGGGCGCTTCCCGCATCCTGGCCGTGGGCACCCGCCCCGTGTGCGTGGAGGCGGCAAAGGGCTACGGCGCGACCGACTTCATCAGCTATAAAAACGGCCCCATCTCCCAGCAGGTGCTGGACATGACGGGCGGCAAGGGCGTGGACAAGATCGTGATTGCCGGCGGCGGCGTGGAAACCTTCGCCGAAGCGGTGAAGTGCCTGAAGCCCGGCGGCAAAATTGGCAACGTCAACTACCTCGGCTCCGGCGACGTGATCGACATTCCCCGGGTCGAATGGGGCGTGGGCATGGGTCACAAGCAAATCAGCGGCGGGCTGATGCCCGGCGGGCGGCTGCGGATGGAGAAGCTGGGCGCGCTGGTTTCCGCCGGGAAGCTGGATCTGGCGCCCCTGAGCACCCATATCTTTGAGGGCTGGGAGCATCTGGAGGAGGCTCTGTTCCTGATGCGCGACAAGCCGGCCGACCTGATTAAGCCCGTGGTAAAGATTGAAGTGTAGGGCATGAAGCTGCTGCTGGTATCCGGCTTTTTGGGCGCCGGGAAAACGACCTTCATCCGGGAGCTGGTGCGGCGCACCGGGCGGCAGATTGCCATCTTGGAAAACGAATACGCCCCGGTGGGCATAGACGGCGGCCTGCTGGAAGCCGCTATGCCCCAGTCCAGCCGGCAGCAGAGCATCTGGGAGCTGACAGAGGGCTGCATCTGCTGCTCTAAGAAGGGCGATTTCGCCTCCTCCGTGCTGACCATCGCGGGTTCTGTGGACCCGGAATATCTGATTGTGGAGCCGACCGGCGTGGGCATGCTGAGCAGCGTAATCGCCCAGCTGCAGCAGATCGAATACGACCGCATCCGACTGCTTGCGCCGGTGGCGCTGGTGGACGGGGTGAGCTTTGGCCATTGCCTGAGCCGGTACCCGGACATTGTCACCGACCAGATCTCCGCCGCGCACACCCTTATAATATCGAAGATGGAGCGCGCCTCGCCGGAGGAAATGGAGCGGCTGCGCATTCGCCTCCGGGAGATCCATCCCGGCGCGGAAATCCTGACGCGCCATTATACGGCCATGGACGACGGCTGGTGGAGCGGCCTTCTGGAGCGGGGCTACCGCGGCGAGCGCTTCCCCATCCCGCGCAAGAGCGAGGAAAAAAGGCCGGAAACCTACGCCATGACCGACGTATCTCTGGAGCGGCCGGAGGAGCTGATTTGCTTCTTGGAGCAGCTGATCCGGGGCAAATTCGGAGAGGTTTACCGGGCCAAGGGGGTGCTGATGGCAGGGCCGCAGGCGCTGCGCTTTGACATGACGGACGCTCGCTATGAAATCCTGCTGACAGAACCCGCCGAGGATACCGGGAAGGTCGTATTCATCGGGGAAAATCTGGCTCGGCAGGCTCTGGCGGAGGTTTTCCGGTATGATGCCGCGGCGCTGCCGCCGCTTGGGCGCGCCGGGGTCCGCCGTGCGCCGGCCTCTGCCCGGTTTGCGCGACGGCTGCCGCGGGCAAAATAATTTTTCGCATAATTCAAGGGCTCTCCCTCTGCTGAAAAGCAGAACGAAGAGCCCTCTTTTTTTGCTTTTGCGGACTAAGCGTCCTTTGGCGGGCGCGGAATCCAGCCGGCAATATCGACCTCGTCAAAGTCGTATGTCAGCGCTTTCCCGTAGGCCCGCTCATAGGCGGCCGCCTTCTGCCGGTAATCGCGCGCCATCATTTCCTCGCTGTTCCGCCGGTCGCTTTTGGCCGGGTCGGGGTAGATGGGCGGCAGGATGTGCATGACATAGCGGGTCTTGTAAAACTGGTCGTTCTCCTTTTCCGGCAAATCCCGGATCTCCACAAAGCAGGATACCACCGGCACCCGGTTGACGGCGGCATAGTAGTACGCTCCCCGTTTGGGCGGACGGGGCTTCCGGTAATGGAACCACATCTCCTGCTCCGGATAAATCAGCACGGCGTGACCCTGCGCCAGCCGTTCGTGGAGCATAGGGGCGAAGTGCTTGCGCAGATAGGCGGTGTTATTCGACAGCGGGAGGATGTCCTCATGGTTCATCAGAAAGCCGACCCACCCTTTCATGGCCAGATTCGTTTCTTGGCTGACCATGAAAAGCCGCCGATAGCCCGCCTTGTTCATGGCTGCGCGCACCGCGGTATTGTCCAGCGGGCTGAAGTGGTTGCTGGTCACAATGACCCCGCCACGCACGCCGGCCAGATTTTCCAGTCCCTCGATTTTGGTGTCGCGGTTCAGGATCTTCGTGGCCGTATCCGTCAGCGCCCGCGCGCAGACATTGCAGAACCGGTAGCCAAGCGTCCGGTAATTGTCGAGAAAGTGTTGGACGATGGCTTCCCTCTCCTCCTTAGACAGGTCAGGGTCGTCTATCTCCACCTTGCAGTTGAAGTCGCCCCGCTCTGCAGCGGCGCGCATATTGGCCACCACCCGCTCTTTATTGCCTCCGATTAGCATACGCGAATTTTCTCTCCTTTTTCGCACATTTTGCGAAAGGTCACCGGCTGCCGGCATACCTCCGGCCCCTTGCGAACCATGTTGCCAAGGCAGGCGCGGTCGGATGCCTTCTGCTGCGCCGAATACGTTCTCTTGCGGCGCACGATCTCCCCGTAAAAGGGGGAACCCTTTGCGCAGCTCCAGAAAAATTCCTCATAGGGGATGCCGTCATAGCACCACGGCTTCTGAAACAGGTTGTAGTGGATCACGTTGGGATGATCCAAGATCGCGCCTGTCCCCCCGCCCTCCGGCGGCATCGCATCCCAGCTCTCGTCGAGATAGACGATTTTGCCGTTGCACATGGCGTTGAAGTAATCCTGATCCGGAGCAAGGCAGTCAAAGTGATAGGTGTTCAGCAGATGGAGGAAGTGGCTGGAGAAGCCCACCTCCCGCATTTTTCTCAGATTCATCACCAAAATGCCGGAATTGATATACTGCTCGATGGGAATTCCCACCGCCTGCTCCACATATTCCACCAGCTCGGGCACCGGCGTAATGGAGCGGTCAGCGCAGGCGGCGATGATGTTGTCCCCCAGCTCGGTGCGGAACAGCCGGGAGATATCGCCCGGCACCACGATGTCGCTGTCCAGATAAATCCCCTTGTCATATTCCGGGAACAGATCGGCAATAAAAAGCCGAAAATAGATTGTCAGCGTAAAGTAATCGCACCGCAATCTATTCTCGGCTCGGTCTGTGATGCCTGCCAGCTTATCTTTCATGGAAAGAAAGCGTATCCGGAAAGGGGGCTTTACATTGGCTGAGAGCTTCCTTTGGCTCTCCTCGGTCAGATCCTCATGCAGGACGATGATTTGATAGGTGTGGGCGCCGGACGCATTTTCCATCATAGAGCGGATTGCGCAGTCCAGATATGGCGCATAGCTCTCGTCCACGGTGAAAAAAATTGGTATGGTATCCTGTTTCATAGCAAGTATCCTTTCATGGCTGCGGTAAGCTCCGTATACTCCCGAAAAATGTCATCATATTCGTGTAGCTTCAGCTTTTGGTGTACCTGTTCGATTTGCCACGGCTTCACTGTCAGCGTGTGAATCCACGGGAAAAAGCGGAAGCTGGTGGTAAAATGCTGAAAAACGGTGTCCTGATGCAGCCTGCGCTGCTCGTTGTAGGCTCTGCTCCAGAGCGTTTTGGACTGCGCCAGCTTGTTGATGGCGGACTGATCCGGCATGAACATCCGCTTATCGTGGCACATGACCCTGCACCGGGCAAACAGGCCAGTCTCCCGGATGCGCGCAAGGTTTAGCAGCAGCACGCCGGAATTGACATAGTCCATGTGGCACAGGCGGTTTCGAAAGAACCATTTTCCATAGTAGTCCAGCACGCCGGCCAGCTCGCGCTGCGCCATATCTTGGCGGTAAAAGGCGCTGTAATCCCCCCGGCACAGCACATCGTTGTCCAGATACAGGATGCGCTCCGGCAGCTCGGGGACTCGGTCGGCAAACAGCCGCAGCATGCAGCAGGGCGTAAACCGTGTTCTCAGATTCGCCGCGGGCAGCTCCGCCAGGAATAACGCGGAAGCATCGATGCGCGTAACAGAGTTCTCCCGGTTTTCCCGCCGGACATAGTCGTTCAAATACCGAACGGTTTCCTGAGAAACGGGCAAAATTTTCCGCTCTCCCAGCGTTAAATCCATTGTCATCACAAAAATGTGCAGCGGCTGCGCCGTGTGCCGGAGCAGCGACAGGGTAGAGAGCAGAAGGCCATCCTCTATATTTCTGTCCCCGCAGTACAGGATGTTGACGCCGTTTTCCGATTGCTTGTCGTGTTCCATCATGGCTGTGTTCCCTCTGCCCGCTCCCCGGGCTTCGATTCGCGCCGGAAGCGATTTTCTTTTGCTTGGACCTCCAACGCCTGCGCAGCGCATACCGCTTCAATGTAGCTTGAGCGACTACATTATAGCGTTTTTTAATCGTAATGTCAAGCGTTACATTTGATTTGCCTGAGGATCCCTCCCGGTTCGGCCCAAAATGGGCATAAGAAAAGCACCTCCGGAGAGATGCTGCACCTTTCTGCCGCCTAAGGGCTCGTCGTTCTGCCGGGATGCAGGGATATCGTGTCCCGGGCAAAGCATGCCCAAGCAGACCCGGAGACTTTGCGTATTGGGGAAAGGCAGCGGCGATGGCCGCCAATCTATTCTTCCTCCGGGCACGTTCTATATTCCATGACGCAAGCTCCTCAAAATAAACCATCCGAACCCGTCTGCGATTGGAATGGGTTCGGATTTTGTTGGTTTGGTGCCGCTGACGGGACTCGAACCCGTACAGTATCGCTACCGGGGGATTTTAAGTCCCCTGTGTCTACCGATTCCACCACAGCGGCGTGGATTTATGATAGCATATTTTTCCCGAAACGTCAAGCGAAGTCGGGGAAAATTGGCTTTTTGCGGGTTTCTTCGGCACGCCGGAGCATCTCCATGACGATCTCCCCACCGTGACCGCGTCCTCCATGCTTTCGCAGCGGCTCAAAGCTGGTCGAGGTCGCGGGTGAATGGCTCAAGGCAGTTTTCCAGAAACCAATCCAGCTCCGGCCGCTCCATATGCCTGAGCGCGTCGTAGGTCTGGCGCGCGGCGGTATCGAACTCGTGGTTGCCGGCCTTCTGCTCCTCGAGGCACTTGATATGCGCCGAGAGCTTGTCCGCCGCCTTGACGTAGGGCGCAAGCTCCTCGTCCGATTCCAGAACAAGCGGCGCATACGCCTCGCGAAGCGCCGGCGGCAGCAGGTCGAGCAGGCGGTTGCCCGCAATCTCCTCCACCTGCTTATACGCCTCGCGGATTTCAGGGTTATAATACTTGATAGGCGTGGGCAGGTCGCCCGTGAGGATTTCGGAGGCGTCGTGGTACATCGCCGCCACCGCGCAGCGATCCGGCTCCGGGCCGGGCAGGTGCAGCACCTCCCGGCGAATCAGCGCGAGCGCGTGCGCGAGCACCGCCGTCTGCTGGCTGTGCTCCTGCACATTTTCGGGATCCATATTGCGCATCAGCCCCCAGCGGGTGATATAGCGCATACGTCCCATAAGGGCATAAAATTCATTTGCCATTGAAAAGCTCAGTCCTCCATCCGCGCGGCAATGCGCCGCAGCTGCGCCGGCAGCTCGGCCGGGTCGCAGCAAAAATACACCGCGCCGCAGCCCGCGAGCCTCGCGCGGTCGCAGAAGCCCCACGTCACGCTCAGGCAGGGCAGCTGCGCATTCGCGGCGGTCGCAAGATCCACGTCGCTGTCGCCCACATACACCGCCCTGCGCACGCCAAGCTCCCGCATCGCGCGGAAAACCATCTCCGGCGCGGGCTTGCGCGGGCAATCCGGCATTTCCCCGATGGCAAGAACGCCGGGGAAAAAGGCGGCGCAGAGGTTTTTCGCGGCGCTGTCCACCTTGTTGGATACGATTGCCATTGGGAACTCCGCCCCCAAATCGGCGAGCGCCTCCGGAATGCCGGGATACGGGGCGGTTTTCTCGCGGCAATGCGCCTCGTAATGCGCGCGAAATACATCGAGCGCCTCCGGGCGCGACACATCCCCCACCGCGCGCTCCATCAGCGCGGCCACACCGTTGCCGATAAAGCCGCGCACCTCCGCCTCCGTCCGCGCGGGGAGGCCGCACGCCGCGAGCGCGAAATTGACGGAGGCCGTCAAATCGCCGAGGGTATTGAGCAGCGTGCCGTCTAGATCCCAGAGGATACCAATCCTATTTTCCACGGCTCTTCATCACCCGGATATCCTCCCCCATGAACGGGACGCGCCGGAACGAGCGCAGGCGCGAGGCGATCTGCGGCGTATAGCGGCGGGCGATCTCCTCGCTGGTCAGGTTGGTGGAGACGATGGTGGGTCGGCCGGTAAGCAGGCGGTCGTTGACAAGGCCGTAAAGCGCCGCGTTGATAAACTGGCTGGGCATCTCCGTGCCGAGGTCATCCACAATCAGCAGCTCACACTCGGCAAACTTCGCGCTCTCCGCCTGCGCGCGCTCGTCGCCGTTGAACCTCGCCCGCTCCATCGTGGCGAACAGGCGGGAGGCGGATTCGTAAATTACGCTGTGGCCGCCCTCAGCCACCGCGCGGGCAATACAGGCCGACAGGAAGGTTTTCCCCAGCCCCGTATCGCCGGAAAACAGGAGATTTTCCGACTTTTCTGTAAAGGAATAGGCATAATTGCGGCAGAATTCAAAGTTATTCGCCATCACCGCGCGGATATTCATGCCGGTGGCGGCATCCGTGCGGTCGGGGTAGTAGTCCAGCCGGAACTGGCCGAAGCTCTCCTTCCCGGCGGCGAGCAGCGTGAGCGCCTTCTTCTGCTCCTGCCGACAGAGCTCGGCGAGGCACTCGCACATCGCCGTGCCGACGTAGCCCTCGCCGCCGCAGCGCTCGCAGATGGGGCCGTCGTCGAGAAAGCCCTCCTCGAAATACTGCGCCGCCAGCTCCCTGCGCTCGCGCTGCAGGGCAAGGTTGCGGTCGCGCACGCGCTCCATTGCCTGCGTGCCATCCTCCCCGGCGGCGAAGGCGGCGCGGAATGCCTCCGCCATCGTCACGCGCAGCTGCCGGTCAATCTCGTGAATGCGGGGCACCTTCTCGTAGGCCTCCGCCAGATGCTGCCGGTTTTCCGCCTCCCGCTCGGCCTTGGCCTCCGCCAGCCGCGCGCGGGCAGCGGCAATCACCTCTGCGCTGTAGGCCATGCTTATCCCTCCCCCATCATTTTGCGGATGGCGTAAAGCTCATCCTCATCGAGCTTCCGCTCGGCGGCGGGGCCGCCCTTGCGGTCGCCGCGCAGGATCTCCGCGCCTGTGCGGAAGCCGGCGGCGCTCCAGCGCTCCAAAATCTTGTTCATGTACGGCCAGTTGAGGCTGCCGGTATTCAGGCAGGTGCGCTCGTAGGCCATCGAAAGCAGCTCATCGCTATAGCCCGCCGCCAGCCATGCCGAGGCGTAGCGCTCCTCCGCCTGCGTCAGCGAGCGTCCGCGGATTTGCAAAATCTCCAGCAGGCGGCTCATGCGGCTGTTTTTCTGGTTCTGCTCCTGAATATAGGCCGCGGCGGCCTCGAGCGTATCGAGCCCATGCTCCGACCAATAGTAGGCCTCCTTCTCGATGGTGCGCAGGCTGGGATTGCGCAGGCTCCCGCGCCAGCGCGCCCGCTCGCGGCAGTAGCTCACCAGCACCGTGACCACCTCCGGCGGCAGGCCGAGGTAGCGCAGAAATCCGAGCAGGATTTTCAGCTCCTCGGTATTCAGCGTGCGCCCGAGCACGCGCTGAACCTCGCCGGTGAGCATCCGGAAATCGCTGTCGCCATCGCGGGCCTGAAGCACATCCTGCTCGGAATAGCTCGGCTTCTCGCCCACGAAGCGGGTAACGCGCTCCTCCCGCGGCCAGAGATCGAGCTGCTTTAAGCTGGCGCAGGCGCAGCTATAGCGGCTCTCGGAAAGCCCCAGCGCCTCCCGCGCGCCCTGCGCATCCGCACCGGAGCGGATATACAAATAGAGCAGCGCCGTGTCGCCGCTGCGCGCGCCCAGAAGCTTCTGAACGTCGGCCTGCGACAGGCGGATTTCATTTTCGGCCATCGTGATCCCTCAAACCCTTACAAAGCTTTTTTTCATTATAGCACAGCCGGTGGCGCGGCTCAACTTTTTTCGACCCGAGAAATTGTGAAAAATTTCGGCGCAAATTTTGTGCGCATCCTGCATCTTGTGGTCAAATTCCGCCCTACACCCATCGTGTAGGGCTTTGGTATAGGAAAGCTCTGAATAAATCGTCTGCGGCGCAAAAGGCGGTACAAGACGCCGCAGACGATTTGTTCAGAGTTTTCCATAAGAAAACCGGCCAAACGGCCGGCTTTCCGTTTATGAACAGGCGGACAGCGTCCCATCCGCCCCTTTCGCGCCTTTCGCTGCGCCCGCGAAGGCACCCTTGACAGGAAATGTAACCCTCATCGCCGTCGCAAGGAGCGATTGCCTTCCCTGTCCGTCATTAAAATGCCCCCAACGCAGGATTCTATACCTGCGCCTGCGATTTATTTATCGACGTGGATGTTCAGGTGCGGGTAGCTCATCTGCACGCCGTCGGCCAGGAAGGTGCCCTTGATATTGTTCAGCGCGCCGAAATAGCCCGCCCAGTAATCGTCGCTCTTGACCCAGAACTGCAGCACATACTTGACGGTGCTCTCCTCATACGAGGCGACGGCGGCGAAGGGCGCGGGGTCGGTGAGCACGCAGTCCATGTTGGCCGCGCCGCGCAGCGACTCGATCACCTTATCGACCGGCTCGGTATAGGAAGCGCATACATTGATGTCCACACGGCGGGTGCCGGCGACGGTATAATTGATAATTTCGGCCGAAACGACGGAGCTATTGGGGATGTGGGCAATTTTATTGTCCAGCGTGCGCAGCTTGGTATAGGTCATGCCGACCTCCACCACCGAGCCGGACTGCCCGGCAATCTCGACAAAGTCGCCGCTGGTAAAGGGCTTGGTGTACAGCAGCACAAAGCCGCCGACGACATTGCTGAACATATTCTGCAACGCCAGCGAAACGGCCAAGGTAAGCACACTGGCCAGCGCGACCACGCCGGTCATGTCGATGCCCAGCGCCGAGGCGACGATGAACACCAGCAGCACATAGCCCACGACCCGCAGCACCGAGAGGATCAGGCTGTGCGCGGCCTTTTCGAGCTTGGATTTCTCCAGCGCGGTTTTAGCCACCGACACTAGAATCTGCACGACGATCAGGCCGATGACGACAAGGATCACCGCTTCCGCGATCCGGCCAACAACGCTGGTGGAGGCAGAAAGGAACCATCTGGAAATGTACGATCCGAAGTTTTCCATGATGTATAACGCTCCTTATTGAAATATTGCGAAAACAGGCGCGATTTTGCCCGATTTCCCTTTCATTATAGCGACGTAGGCGAATAAAATCAAGAGAAAATCGGAAAAAATAAAAACTTCACAATTCTTTTGAATATCGTTTGCAAATCCGAAATTTGAAGTTCAAACCTTTCCGGTAAGCTATGCTCAGAAAGGTTCCGGAAGCCGTGAGCCGGTTCCTTTCAATCCGTAGTTTCTCTTTTCTACCTCTCTTCTTTCCAATCCATCGCGGGAATCCGCTGCCCTCCCGGGCAGCGGATTTTCCCGTCTATGGGGAAAGCGCGCCCGCCGCGGGAAGCGGCAGGCGCGTGAAGGAACGATTATGCCAGAGCGGCGGTGATGATGGCCATCTTGTAGACCTCGTCGGCATTGCAGCCGCGGCTGAGGTCGTTAATCGGGGCGGCCAGCCCCTGCAGGATCGGGCCGTAGGCCTCGAAGCCGCCCAAGCGCTGGGCAATCTTGTAGCCGATATTGCCGGCCTCGATGGTCGGGAAAATAAAGGTATTGGCGTAGCCCGCGACCGGAGAGCCGGGGAATTTGAGCTGGCCGACCTCGGGGGCGACCGCGGCGTCGAACTGCATCTCGCCGTCGATTGCGAGCGAGGGATCCATCTGCTTGGCGACGGCGGTAGCGTCGTGGCTGAGCTTCACGGTTGCGCCCTTGCCGGAGCCATTGGTGGAGAAGCTCAGCATCGCCACCTTCGGGTCGATGCCGAATACCTTCGCCGTCTTGGCAGTCTCGATCGCGACCTCGGCGAGCTTCTGCGCGGCGGAGAGGGTGACATTGCCCTCCTTGTCCACGCTGTCCTCATAGGAGATATTGATGGCGCAGTCGCCCATCGCCAGCTTCTCCTCGCCGCGCACGAGAATGAAGCAGCTCGATACGAGGTGCGCGCCCTTGCGTGTCTTGACCAGCTGGAGCGCGGGGCGGACGGTATCGGCCGTGGAGTAAGTAGCGCCGCCGAGCAGGCACTCGGCATAGCCCATCTTCACGAGCATCGTGCCGAAATAGTTCCCCTTGGACAGAGCGGCGCGGCACTCGTCGGCCGTCATCTTGCCCTTGCGCAGGGCGACCATGGTCTCCACCATCTCGTCCATTCCCGCGTAGGTCGCGGGGTCAAGGATCTCAAGCCCCTCGATATCGAAGCCGCACTCGTGCGCCTTCGCGGTGACGACCGCCGGGTCGCCGACCAAAATCGGGGTCAGGAAGCCGCCCTTTTTCAGGCGGTCGGCGGCCTCGAGGATGCGGGGGTCGTGCCCCTCGGTGAATACAATTTTCTTGGGGTTGGCCTTCAGAGCTGAAATCATTTCTTCAAACATGAATATTCCTCCCTATAAATGGGCTTTTGCCCACGTTGTTCCATCCTATTATACAACAAGATTTTTTCTTTCGCAACCCTTTTCTTGACCGAAAATAAACATTCCGTAAACATTCCCCGCGGGGAGTTGAAATGCACAAAAGTTGGATTTATAATAGATGAAAACGTTCCGCGAGCGGAAAATCTATCCATTCTCAGGTGATTGCATGACTTGGTTTCGCAAGTTCCTTTCCAAAATCGGTTCGGCCTTTCGCAATTTCATGTCCGGGCGCAACGGCACGGATAAGCTCAATATGTTTATCCTCGGCGCGGGCGTGGTGGTGTGCTTAGTGAGCGTGTTCTTTGTCGCGCTGCCCGTTGTGCAGCTGGTGCTGACGGCGATTTCCTACGCGCTGCTATTCTGGGCGACCTTCCGCTGCTTCTCCAGAAACACCTATAAGCGCTATCGGGAAAACCGGAGATTCCTGCTGTTTTTCGACCGTCTTCGCGACCGCGAGCATCGCTATTTCATCTGCCCCAAGTGCCGGCAGGATGTGCGGGTGCCGCGCGGCAAGGGAAAAATCTCCATCACCTGCCCGCGCTGCAAGGAAAAATTCATCCGCAAAACATAAGCAAGGCGGCTGCCACCCGGCAGCCGCCTATCTGCTTTTTCTTCCTTATTCTTCGGAAATAATCTCGTCGTTGTAAACCGCAGCCATAAGCTCCTTGGCGTGTGTGACCGTGGATTCATCCGGCCACATGACGTAGGCGTACATGCTCATGGAATAGGGGATCTGGCTGTCGCCCGTGCCGGTGACCTCGTAGCTGACAATGTCCCAGCTGGGATTGGTCGCAAGCTGGTCGCTCACGATTGAGGCGATGAGCGAATAGGGAACCGTGGTTTCAAAGCTGCCCTCGAGGCTTGCCATGATGCTCGCGTAGTTGGCAAGCACATCGGTGCTGCTGAGCGCCTTCTCGATCACCGCCTTGATGATGGTCATCTGGTTCTTGCCGCGCTGCAGGTCGCCGGAGGCGTAGGAGTAGCGGTCGCGGGCGAAGGCCAGCGCCTCCTCACCGGTGAGGGTGACATAGCCCGCCGGGACAAGGCTGGACGGCGCAGTATTATAGAAGCTCACGCCGCCGAGCGCGTCAATGATGTTCACGAAGCCCGTGAAGTTCAGGCGGAAGTAATAGTCAATCTCAATGTCGTAGAGCAGCTCCATCGTGTCCACCGAAACCTGAATGCCATAGATGCCCGCGTGCGTCAGCTTGTCGCGCACGCCGTTGGAGATGGACAGCGGCACATAGTAGTCCCGCGGGGTGGAGATGAGCAGCACCTGATGCGTCTCGGTGTTGACCACGCCTAAGATATTCACGTCGCTACGGCCAAGGCTGTTGAGGCCGTAGCGGGTATCGCTGCCGCTGATGTAGAGGGTAAAGACGTGGTCGTTCGCCGGAATCTCCACATTGTCGCCGGTTTCGTCGGTGGCGTCGGTCGCGTCAGTGGCCTGCGTCTGCGTTTCTGCGGGAACCTCGACCTCGGTCTGCACCGTTACCATTTCGAGTGAGCGGATCCGGTCGTAAATATCGGAATATTCGTCCGTTCCCTCCAACAGCTCGATATAGGCGGCGTTGATAATCAGCGCGTCCACATCGCCTTCAAGCAGCGCGTTCACCGCCGCGAGGTAGGTTTCGTACTCCTGCGTGGCGATCGAGGCCTCCAGCTTGCTCTCAATATCCGCGATGGCGGTATCGACCGCGTCGCGATCCGTATCGGCGGCAATGGCGAAGGTGTAGCCCGCCGCGTCGGTGAGGTTCTCGGCCGGGTCGTCGGTGCGCACAAACACGGCGACGGGGGTATACTGCGTCACCACCTGCGTGATGCTGTGCAGCGTATGATAGGTCATGCGCAGGTAATAGCCGCCTGCGAGCAGAGCCGCCGCCAAAAAAAGCGTGAGTAGCGTGCCGAGCACGAAGCGGAAAGGCTTCTTGGTGGACCGGCTCAGCAGCAGCGCCACCAGCGCCAAAAGCGCAATCACCGCCCCCGCCAGCAGCAGGTAGGCCGTGGGGATCAGCTCGATGGCCAGCGCGTAGTAGAAGAAAAATCCGCCGCAGGCCGCGAGCAGGATGGCATAAATCCACATAGGAATGTGTCTTTTCATGGAAAGCGCTCCCTTTCAGCTGAATTTTGCTCATTATATCACATCCTTTCCAAGAATGCTACCCTTTTTTTCGACGGCAGCAAAAAATAGGCATAGAAAAAATTTTGGATTCAGCTGAGAAATTGTTGCACTTTGTCATTGCAAAAAAGATTCTCCCGTGTTATAATGGGGAAAAGCG
Source organism: Bacillota bacterium (assembly GCA_021200975.1). GTDB lineage: Bacteria > Bacillota > Clostridia > Oscillospirales > Oscillospiraceae > Faecousia. Next base: position 13,776 of record JAJQFT010000020.1, read on the forward strand.
GATAACCGCGAAGGATTTGGAGGTTTCCACGATATGAGTAAGATTATTTGCGATGTCTGCGGGACATCGTATCCCGATACCGCAGAGGTCTGCCCCATCTGCGGCAGCGCGCGCTCCGACGCCGCGCTCAGCGCGGCCGCGGCCGGGGAGGCCGGCTACACCTACGTCAAGGGCGGCCGCTTTTCCAAGGGCAACGTTGCCAAGCGCCTGAAGGATCAGGGCAAGGTGCCCGCAAAGGCCGCGCCAAAGCGCAAGGCCGCCGACCCCGAGCCGCCTGAGGAATTCGACGAGGAAGAGGAGGACGAGGGCGGCAGCAAGGGCCTGATGATTCTGATTATCGTGCTGATCGTGGCGATTCTGCTCGTTTTGGGCTATATCCTCTACGGCTACCTGTTCTCCGGCAGCGGTGACGAGGGCGGCAGCATCCAGCCCGTCAGCTCCTACGCCGACGAGACGGACGCGACCGACGCCACCGACGCCACGGACGCGACCGACGTCACCGACGCCACTGACGCCACCGGCTCCTCGCTGGAGATTCCCTGCACCGAGCTGACCATCAGCCCGACCACGCTGCCGTTCACCGTTTCCGGCTCCAGCTGGACGCTGCAGGTCGATACCAACCCCGCCAACACCACGGATGAAATCCTCTTCTCCAGCTCCGACGAGAGCGTTGCCTCCGTGGACGCCAACGGCAAGGTGTCGGCGGTCGGCAGCGGTGAGGCGGTGATTACCGTGACCTGCGGCAGCCTCACGGCCGAATGCAGCGTGTCCTGCGACTTTGTGGACACGACCGACCCAGAGGAAACCGAGCCGGAGGAAACCACCTCCACCAGCTTCACCCTGAGCCTGCTGCGCAGCGATATGACGCTTAGCACGGCTGGGGAGACCTTCCAGCTCTTCAGCAACTCCGGCGGCGTGACTGCTTCCGACATCACCTGGACCAGCTCCGACACAGCGGTTTGCACCGTAACGGGCGGCCTCGTGAAGGCCGTGGGCGACGGCACCGCCACCGTAACGGCGACCTATCAGGGGCAGACCGCGAGCTGCATCGTGCGCTGCCGGAACCAGACCGGCTCGGCCGCCGATGATGACGACAGCAATAACGACGGCGTTTACCTGACCAACACCGATGTGACGCTTTCCGTGGGCGAGAGCTTCACGCTCCAGCTTTGCAACGAGGACGGGCTGAACATCAGCAGCCAGGCGACATGGTCGCTGAGCGAAACCGGGTACATCACCTACAGCAACGAAACCGTGAAGGCCGTCGCCGGGCCTCCCAGCGGCTACACCACCTATTCCATCACCGTCACCGCCACCTACAACGGCAGCACCTACTCGTGCATTGTCCGCGTAAAGAACTAGGTGCGCAGGAGAGGAGAACCATGAAAAAGCTCATTGCCGCCATCCTGCTCCCGGCGCTGCTGCTGTGTGCCTGCTCATCGGGCGGGAGCGGGCAGGCCGAAACCCTCGCCTCCGGCATCGACCTTTCGGAGGTAACGGAGCTGTCGCTGTCGCTGCCCGCGCTGATCCTTCCCGGCGAGAGCACCGCCTTCTGGGTCAACGCCGACGATTTCAGTCTGTCCTACTACACGCAGGTGGAGCTTACCACCAGCAACCCCGCGGTCGCGACCGTAAGCGCGGAGGGCGGCATCTTCACCGTGACCGGCGTCGCACCCGGCATCTGCACCATCAGCGCCCTGCTGAACGGCCTGATTGCGCAGGCGGAGATCACCGTGGCCGAAATCGGCGACCTCGGCTTCACCCTCTCGGCCGAGCCGCAGAGCCTCGCGCTGGGCGACGACGCCGAAACCCTCACGCTCACCATCGGCGTCCCAGACGAGAGCAGCTACGGCGTCCTCGCCGGCTACTACTTCTCCCCCGAGCTTGGCGCCGAGGTGCTCTCGGTCGAGCTTCAGGCGTGGGAGAACACGACCATGACCTACTGCGTGCAGAAGCTCTCCGGCGCAGACCTGAGCGGCACGCTCACGGTGTACCTGACCACGCAGGAGAATCCCGAAATCGTGCTGGCAAGCATCAGCGTCCCCATCACCGTCTCCTGAATTTCCGCTCCCGCCGCATCCCGAGAATGCGGCGGGAGCTTTTTGCGCCCGCACGCGGGCTTGACAAAGGCGGCTTTGTCGTGTATACTGGTATTGTTCACAAAGTGAACAAAGGAGGCGTCAAAATGGACTTGCCGCTCAATGAGCAGGTGCTGCGCTCCTGGGTGGAGCTGACCAGCATCTTCAAAAATCCCCGCCTGACCGAGGGCATGACCTACAACGAATCCGCCGTGATGCTCTTTATCTACGAGCGCTTTCAGCGCACCGGCGCCGCCATACCGCTGCGCGAGCTGCTCGCAAAAACCCGGATGACCAAGTCGCTGCTGCACCGCACGCTCGCCTCGCTTCTCGAGCGCGGGCTGATCCGCAAGCAGCCAGACGGCGAAAACCGCCGCAGCGTCTGCGTATCGCTGCAGCCGGAGAAGCTTGCCGACTTCATCGCAGTGCATGAAAAATCCCTTGCGCTGGTCGATCAGGTGATCGACATCATCGGGGCGGAGGACGCGCAGACCTTTGTCCGAATTTCCGGAAAGCTGATTGAGGAGAATTTATGAATCCACTACGAAAATTTTACTGCCGCGCTTACCAGACCGTCTTTCGCATCGCGCTGCCGCTGCTGCCTTACCGCGAGCCGGAGATCCTGCACTCGACCGACGAGCTGCCCGCTCTGCTGCGCGCGAAGGGCATTTCCCGCGTACTTGCCGTGACCGACACGGGCATCTACGCCCTGCATCTTACCGAGCCGATGGAGCGCGCCCTGCGCGAGGCGGGCATTGCATGCACGCTCTATCATGACGTTACGCCCAACCCCACCATCACGCAGGTCGAGCAGGCGCGCTCGCTCTACCTGCAATGCGGCGCGCAGGCACTCATCGCCTTCGGCGGCGGCTCGAGCATGGACTGCGCCAAGGCCGCCGGGGCGCGAATCGTCAAGCCGAGGCAGAGCATCAGCCGGATGCGCGGCATCCTCAAGGTCGGGCGCAGGCTGCCGCTGCTGATTGCCGTGCCGACCACCGCGGGCACCGGCAGCGAGGTGACGCTCGCCGCCGTGATTACCGACCCGCAGTCCCATCACAAGTACCCCATCAACGACTTCTGTCTGATTCCGCGCTACGCCGTGCACGACCCCAGCGTAACCGTTGGCCTTCCCGGCAGCGTGACCGCCACCACCGGCATGGACGCGCTGACCCACGCGGTGGAGGCATACATCGGCCGCTCCACGACCCGCCACACCCGCGCCATGGCGGAGGAGGCCGCAACGCTCATATACGCCAACCTCTACCGCGCCTACGAGAACGGCGGCGACCTGCAGGCGCGCGCCAATATGCTGCGCGCCGCCTACTGCGCGGGGATTGCCTTCACGCAATCCTATGTGGGCTACATCCACGCGCTGGCGCACGCGCTCGGCGGGCGCTACGGCGTGCCGCACGGGCTGGCGAACGCCGTCATATTGCCGATTTTCCTAGAGGAATACGGCGCGGCAATCCACGGCAGGCTCGGCGCTCTCGCAAAAATCTGCGGCGCGGCGGCGGAATCGGACTCGGACGCCGAGGCGTCGGGCAAAATGATCGCGTGGATTCGCCGGATGAACGAGCGTATGGGCATCCCGCGCTACATCTCCGGCATCCGGGCGCAGGACATCCCCGAGATGGCGAAATTCGCCGACATGGAGGCCAACCCCCTCTACCCCGTGCCCGTGCTGATGGGACGCGCAAAGCTCGAGGAAATGTTCCGCAAGGTTTCCGATCCATCGGAAAATATTGAAAGATAGGGAGTTTCTGCATGGAAATAGAAAAGCTTGTGCGCGCGCAGCGCGAATTCTTTCGCTCGGGCGCGACGCTGGAAACACGCTTCCGCCTCGACGCGCTGGGGAAGCTGGAGCGCGCCATTGTCGCGCACGAGGGCGAGCTGAACGCGGCGCTGCTGGCCGACCTCGGCAAATCCCGCACCGAGGGCTATATGTGCGAGGTGGGGCTGACGCTGAGCGAGCTGAGCTATGTGCGCGCGCACCTGCGCAGCTGGGCAAAGGAGCGGCGCAGGCCCACGCCGCTGGCGCAGTTCTGCGCCAAGAGCTTCACGCTGTGCGTTCCCTACGGCGTGACGCTGATCATGTCGCCGTGGAACTACCCGATTTTGCTCACGCTTGAGCCGCTCGTGGGCGCGATTGCCGCGGGCAACTGCTGTATGGTGAAGCCCTCGGCCTATTCCCCCGCGACCTCGGCGGTTCTGGCGAAGCTCCTCGGCGAATGCTTCGCGCCGGAGTATGTCGCCGTCGTCACCGGCGGGCGGGCGGAGAACGCCGCCCTGCTTGAGCAGACGTTTGACTATATTTTCTTCACCGGCTCCGTCGCCGTGGGCAAGCTGGTGATGGAGAAGGCCGCGCGCAGCCTCACGCCCGTAACGCTCGAGCTTGGCGGCAAAAGCCCTGTGATTATCGACGAAACCGCAAATCTCCCCGTCGCGGCGAGACGGCTGGTATTCGGCAAGTATCTCAACTGCGGGCAGACCTGCGTCGCGCCGGACTATGTGCTGGTGCATGAAAGCGTACACGATCGCCTGCTGGCGCTCGTGCGACAGGAAATCACGCGGCAGTTCGGCGAAAAGCCGCTCGAGAATCCCGACTACGGCAAAATGGTCAACGAGAAGCATTTTCGCCGCGTATTGGGCCTGATTGACCGGAGCAAGCTGGCCTTCGGCGGCGAGGCAGCGGAAAAAACGCTGCAAATCGCGCCCACGGTGCTCACCGATGTAACGACGGACGACGCGGTGATGGGCGAGGAAATCTTCGGGCCGGTGCTGCCGCTGATTCGCTACCGCGAGCTCGGTGAGGCGCTGGACTTCATCCGATCGCGCCCGACGCCGCTCGCGCTCTACCTCTTCACCTCCAGCAGGGCGGTGGAGAAGCGCGTGCTGCGCGCCGTTCCCTTCGGCGGCGGCTGCGTCAACGACACCGTGATTCACCTCGCCACCTCGGCGATGGGCTTCGGCGGCATGGGCGCCAGCGGCATGGGCAGCTACCACGGCAGGAAGAGCTTCGATACCTTCAGCCATGAAAAGAGCATCGTCAGGAAGTACACCTTCCTCGACCTGCCGCTGCGCTATCAGCCCTATACCGCGCTCAAGGAGCGAATCATCCGCCTGTTTCTGCGATGAGCCGACGCTCAGGCAAGATAATGCTGGACAAACGGCGCGGAATATGGTACAATGGAGGTCAATAAGGGAAAAGCCGCCCTTTGGGGCGGCTTTTTGTACAGGTGACAGCTTATGGAATGGAATGATATTTACGACGCCCGCTTCCGCCGCACGGGCAGGATCCACCAGCGCGGCAAGCCATGGGGCGACGGAGAATACGGGCTGGTCGTGTGCGTCTGGGTCTACGACGGCGCAGGCCGGGTGCTGCTCACGCGCCGCGCGCCGCAGAAAAGCTTCGCCGGCACATGGGAGAATTCCGGCGGCGCGGCCAAGGCCGGGGAGAACAGCCGCACGGCCATCCGCCGGGAGCTGCTCGAGGAGACCGGCATCCGGGCGGAGAAATCGGAGTTTGAATTCATCGGCTCCGACCGCGACCACCACGCTTTCTACCACTTCTACTGCCTGCGCCGCGCCATCCCCATCGAGGAAATCGTGCTGCAGCCGGGAGAAACCGACGGAGCGAAATGGGTAACGCTCGAGGAAATCCACGAGATGATTGCCCGCGGCGAAATCTGCCGAATCATCTCGGGGCAGTTCCTGCGGCAGGAAAAGGAGCTTTTGAAGCGGCAAAATTCACAAATTGAGGCCTGAAAATTTGGAAAAGCTGCGAATTGCAATCTCCGCGTTTTCGGGTTACAATAAAGGCCTATAAGGAGGAATGTCCCAATGATTGAACTGTACAACCTGCCCGTTAAGCACGGCAATGTGCCGCTCACCGTCGCGCACGGCCATTTTGCCACCAATCACAGCCATATCAACTACTACATTGATATTACCTACCAGAAAACCCGCCTGAGCGAGGCGAAGGACACCGCCAAAGAGCTGGTGAGCCACTTCATCAACAACACGCCTGTGGACACCGTCCTGTGCTTAGACGGCACGGCGGTGCTCGGCACCTGCCTGGCCGAGGAGTTGACCCAGAGCGGCTTCCGCACCATCAACGCCCACCAGACCATCTATGTGGTCGAGCCGGAATACAACGCCAGCTCCCAGATCATCTTCCGCGATAATATCCAGCCCATGCTGCGCAATAAGCACGTGCTCGTGCTGATGGCCTCCGTGACCACCGGCTTCACCGCCAACCGAAGCATCGAGGCCATCCGCTACTACGGCGGCGAGGTGGCCGGCATTGCCGCCATCTACAGCGCCGTGGACGAGGTGGACGGCATCCCCGTGCGCTCGGTGTACAACGTCAAGGACATCCCGGACTACGCCAGCTACGACTATAAGAGCTGCCCCTACTGCCGCCAGGGGCGGCGCATCGAGGCGCTGGTAAACAGCTTCGGCTATTCCGCGCTGTAGCGTTTCACAAAGCCGCAGGGAGACTCCGCGAATCGGGGTCTCCCTGTTTTTGCTTTTTCAGGAAATTCTTTTGTAGAAGAAAATGTCGCTTTTTCCCGCCTGCGCGGTGCCGTCGTATGCCCGGCTGTCGAAGCCCCCGATTTCGAAGCCCGCTTTCAGGTAGAAGCGGCAGGCGGCAAGATTGTTGTCCTGCGCGCAGGTATAAAGGCCAATGTCGCCGCGCTGCGCGGCAAGCGCGCAGGCCGCCCCGATGAGCTGCGCGCCGACCCCGCGCCGGCGGTAGGCGGCGTTCACCTTCAGGTCGAGCAGGTAGCGGTAGCGGAAGAAGCCCTCCTGCACCACCGCGAGGCCGATGCAGCGCTCCCCATCGTAGGCGCCAAGGAAGCTCGTATTGGCCGCCATGCGCGCAAAGTCATAGTGCTCGTCCGGGAAGGTCATCTCGGACACGGTGGGGAAAATTTCGGTGGAATAGCTCCACTTTCGGTTGACATAACATGGTACCAGCCGCCCAAACACGGCAAACGGCTCGTTTTGCAGCGCCACATCGGCGCTGTTGGCGCGCGAGATTTCACGCACCGCAATACTCCCAGCCATGCTTCCTCCCTTCCGCGCTACAGGCGCAGCAAATAGTCATACAGCTCCTCGTGGCTGCCGCTCAGGAAATGGGGAATGCTCCACCGGCTCGGCTCCGCCGCGAGCGGCGAGCTTTCCGTGCGGATATAGACGCCCTGCAGCCCCACCCCCGCCGCGCCGCGCATATCGCTGGCATAGTCGTTGCCGATGTATACGCTCTCGTCGGGCGCCAAGGCATACTTTTGCAGCAGATATTGGAAAAATTTGGGCGAGGGCTTGCGCCAGCCAAAGTCCGAGGAAAGCTCCACGCCGTCGAAATAGGGCAATAATCCCAGCTGCTCCAACTCCGGCGCGGTGAAGATGGCCTGCGCGTTCGATAGTAGGTACAGCCGCTTGCCCTGCGCGCGCAGGCCGCGCAGCGCCTCGGGCGTGCCGGGGTAAAGGCGCAGCTTCTGCGTGGCCAGCAGGCGAAGCGTGTGCCCGATGGCGGCAATCTGCGCGCCGGAATATTCCGCGCCGCCAAGGCGGAAAAGCGCGGATAAAATGGCGGCAATATCGGTTTCCCGCTCATCGTGCGGCGCAAGCTCCGCCATCAGGCTGCGAAATTCGCCCGCAAAATCCAGATCCCGCACCGTAAGCGAGCGCAGGTATTCCCCGCTGCGCCGCCAGAAGTCCTCGCTCCACTCGTCCGTGCGCACATCGGCCAAGGTGCCGTACAGGTCAAAAATCAGGTTCCTCATTTCCATGCCCTCCCGCGCCCCATTGTACCACAGCGGCGGCGGAAATGCAAGCGCCGCTGCGCGGCCGCATTTTTCGGTTTGTAGCGTTACAATAGATGTGAGACCAAGGTATAGAAAAAAGCGATTGAGTTT
>JAJQFT010000112.1 GCA_021200975.1 Bacillota bacterium
TTCCAATGTTGTGTACTCGTAGCCAGTATCCAAGTTGGCTGCTACTACAGTTGCTTCCGTAGCGAAAGCAGAGATGCTAAACATGGAAACCACCATTGCGAGTACAAGAAGGCTTGTTAAAAATTTTTTCATGGTTTTGATATTCCTTTCAAATTTTAAGTTTTGTTTTTAGGGTTGCGGTAATTGTATTTGTAGCAAGCATCATCCTCCTTTATGTTTTTGCATACGCCATACAGCATATTTTCCGGCAGGTGTAATTTTAATGCACCGTAACCGTTACAGTAGCGCTCTTTTTAGCATTAGCAACAGTCAATGTTGCTGTACCGGCTTTAAGCGCTGTAATGGTTTTGCCACTCACTGAAACCACATCTGTGCCTTCCGTGACTGTAATGGTGTACTCAGCCGACACGTTGTTGTCTTCAAATGTGATTGACGAGTAATCTGAATCAATGCTGCACAATATTATGCTTCCCGGAGATACAGCACTCTCTTCATCAATTATAAACTTTACCATAATATTTGTCGAGTTTACTTTGATTGATTCCGTATGCGTTTCATTGCAAGTGGTACTTCCACTGCCGCTACCATCACTGCTATCTTCCTGTCCATCTGTCACGCCTGCCTCTCTGGGGCTGACCGTGCAGAACAGCTTCCCATTGGCTTTCGTGGCCGTGATGGTCACTGCGCTTTCAGCGTCCGAAAGGCTCCCGGACAATACGGCGCTGCTGACGGTCACATACGAAGCGATGGTATCCAGATAGTCGCTGTCCGATGTGCTGTGTGTGCCGCTCGGGTTGTCTTCGGAATAAGTGGCGTCGTTGACCGCAGTCATAATCCCGCAGTATGCCATCGCGTCTACGTATGCCTGCGTGTTAGTGCCATCACTTTTATCTGTGAAATAGGCTTTGGCAGCGTTTTGCAGTGCGGTTCTGTCACCATCGACGAAGCTATAGCCATTTGTCGTAGCTTCATTCTCCCATGTATTCCACTTGCTATCACCATTGGTGTCACTACCAATGCCGTCAAGTGCATAATAGGCTACGTCATTTATTGCCGCAAGCGCAGATTTTAAGAAACTGACCATATTAGCAGAGAGCCCGTAATTGTTACTAACAGCATACTCTGCAAGCGAGTAGTTACGCGCCATTGCGTTGGCATACCAGAGCCTGCTCTGCTCACCATCGTCGTCATACGATTTAGGCTCAGACCACCATTTCACCGTATCTGCATCGCTTGCCGCATAATTAGCTACCGCTGCAAGCAATTCGGAATCCGTTGCATCTGCATACTTGGTGCTGTCAATCAAAGTGCCAACTCCTTCTTCGGACAGATAACCGGACACGTCGTCCCAGAGCTCGCTGACGTTATCAGCAAAGCTCGCCGCACTGCCGAGTGCCTGATAGTCGCTGAGCGCACTCTGCAAAGTAGTCAAATCGGCTCCGTTCCAGTCCGTGTAAGCCAGCTTGATGTTGGACAGGGAGCCCACACTGTCTTCCAGAGCGCTTTCCAGCCCGCTCGGCCCATATACCACATAGCAGTCATCATCGGTAATCAGGATCGCCGCACTGCCGTCGTCGCCAAAGAGCGAAGAATCCGCGTAGTCCGCCAGCTGCGCCGCGTATATCAGGTTAGCAACAGTTTGCTGGTCAGAACCCTGCTGTGCCCGTTTGACATACCCGGAGTACGCGACCGTTCCTACACCTGCCAGAATGCCGAGGATTGCAATCACTACTATGAGTTCTACCAGCGTGAATCCAGCATTCTTTGTTAACTTGTTACTCAAATATTTCTCTCCCTTCAGTCATCATTTCGGTCATTCCTGTGTACCATGCCTTTTCCTCCGCCGCCGGCAGCCCAAACGCTGGCGGCTTCGGCCTGTGTTTTGCCTAGCGGGTCGCACCCGCCTGTGATGTTCCCATTCAATACAATTCCTCCTTTTGGTTTAGGACAAGAACGATTCCTGTCCTCCTGTGGGTTACGGCTCAAGCCGTCCGCCCGGCGGGTCGCGCCCGCCTGTTTCTCCCTTTTTCATAAGTTCAATACCTCCCTTATATCCGTCTTATTTGTGTTGCCTAGGTCTGCGCCGCCATATAGAATTTCCACAAAAGATTGGATAGAACAGGGCGGGCGGCTCAGCGCATGTACGCCTGCAAAATGCTGATAATCTCGCTGTTGCTGAACGCATTTGCATCAGACAGGTCAACATAATCCTTGTTGTCATAAAGGATGGATAATGCACCGTAGTACGCCTGGAGGTCGGTTACAATCGCACTACTCGAAAGCCCCGTTTCATCCGATTCATCGTAATATCCCTCCTCGGTATAAGGATATCCCAGATACGCTAAAAACCCCTTACCCTCGGTTTGATTCGTATATCCATCGTTCATCATCGCATCATACAACTTCGCAACATCGTAAATATCTTCAGGTGTTGTCACGACAAAGTCCTCAGTTGCGTATTCAGAGCTGGCATAGGCAGTGACAAGGCTATAGTACATGGCGTATGTGGTTAACAAACCATTCCAATCTGACACGGTATTTCCATTTTCATCTTTATTCGTTGTAACGTCAGGTTCGAGTAGCCCTGCTATCGTTTCTATATTCCCGTCATTGATGGCTTCCTGCAAGACTGCAAGATTTTCGCTCGCCTGAGAGGCCGCATATAAGACTACGGCATTTGACAGCTCTGTTTCAGTAAGCTCGCTTATATCTTCATATCCAAGATCGCTCAAAAAATTAGCTAAGTCAGGCAATCTGGCGTCCACAAGATCGGCTATATTGTCGTAGTTAGTGTTGTTTTCTAACGCATCACTCAAAAAGCTGGATGCTGAGGTGGTTAATGCGCCTACTGCAGTCAGGAGTTCCTCTTCATTTCCTGCGTAGTTCGACGCCACCCACGCAGCCACCGCCGCTTTCTGCGATGCAGTCAGGTTTTCTATGTCGGGCGCGGGAAGGTAAATCGTTCCATAGGATGCAACGCTGGACTCCAGGTTGTAATAAACGGTATTCTCCCAGTCATCTCCGAACGCATTTGCCATCCATGTATCCAATTCCGCGCTGCCGGAGCGGCTTGCGCCGTCTGTGGTAACGTAAATCGTACCGACAGCCGTAGAGCCTCCCGCCGCACCGACCGCGCCGGCGTACTTGATCTCATAATATAGATTCTCGTCCAAACCTGACTTAGTATGCGTAATATACCCGGAGTAGGCGACCGTTCCTACGCCCGCCAGAATACCGAGGATTGCAATAACTACGATGAGTTCGACCAGCGTAAAGCCAGCACGGGCATATAGTGACCTATA
>JAJQFT010000049.1 GCA_021200975.1 Bacillota bacterium
TTCAATCGCTATGGATTTTTTAGGTGTTCAACTTCATTTTACAATCGACCGATAAAATAAGATATACGCATTTATTCTCTTACGATTTCTCTTTCTTGTGCAATTCCACTTGGAGGACATCCATGTGTGAAGAAATTTTCTTTCCGCATAATCTTTTTTGACCCAGTCCGCTTTCGTTAAATATTGCGTTCCACGCTCTTTTCTTTCCTCTTCCGATAGCATCCAAAACTTGTCTTTCATATATTGCTCAGAGCCAATGCAATACTTTTTTCGACATACTAAATAGTCGAACATAACAGAAAAAAGCGACAAATTATCTTCCTGTTAATATGCCTTAACTATGTTTCCTATTGCTCCAAAGATGTTCATATGCCAGAACCTTTCTTATGCCAGTTTATAAATTGAAAAGTATATAGATCCCTATTGGATACGATGTTACTTTTTAATCCTATGGATATATCTATTTACTACTTGCATCAGATAAGCGAACTCATCCGTGTGCATATTCGTCAGAACGATACTAATTGCAACCGTCAAAACGCAAATTCCTGCATGCAGCATAACCGACAACCAATTTCCCCACACAAATAGAACACTACAAAGATACTTATCTAAAATTCCTACAGCCAAAGCGGTGAGAGCATATTTCAGTAATTTAAAATAAAAGCGCCCTATCTTGTCCTTTTTACCCAAGCCATAAGTAAGTATAATTCTCGGGTCATACATCATTGTTGTCGTCCATTCTGAGATAATTGTTCCAATCAAAACTCCAACCACTCCCAAATAATTCACCAGCGCAACAGAAACAATAATATTTATTGCCATGCTGAATATGGGTCTATATTTTGCCTGACGGAACAAGCCGAACGCATTTCTGAACCGTGCAAGCGATGTTTGCAACGCAAGTGTAAACAGTTCAAACCCAAGTAGCCAAGAAAATGGCTGCGAAATTACCCAGTCGCTTCCTACCCAAACCGCTATAAATTCATCAGCTACAACAAATATACCGACGAACACAACGCTTCCTAGTGCAGCTGCAATGAGCATTATGGCGCTAAAGAGCTTGTATTCTCTTTGTCTATCGTCACTATGCAGCGAATGAAAATTTCCAAGGCTATGTACCGTTCCATCAAAAATTTTAACATAAAGTGTATTAATTGTTGTATAAAAGATATAATAGTTGGAATAGAGTGCAACTGTATTCAGCCCCATAAACATCGACAATACAATGTTATCCGTTGACTTTATGACGACTGCATTTATTTTATACAGGAACAGAGCGCTGCAATCTTTGACAATGCCTTTTGTTTCTTCCCCGCTCAATCTGTCATTCGTCTTTTCTTTTATGTATGGATATCTAATATTTGCGATAATCGCGCACACACAATTTTGAGCGATTGAACAGATTATCGTGACAAGCACATAGGCGACGAAATCATGTAAAACAATTAGTACTGTAATCTGAAGGATATTCTGTATCAGAATAAACACAAGGCTAACAATATTTAAGATGTATTCTTTCTGGTCAGCCTTGACGATTGCACTTTTATATGCAAAAAAAAGATAGGATGCGACCGTGTTTAAAAGGTACAAAAGAAATATGAGGACACCATTTATATTCAGGGCAGCCAAGCTTTCATAATCACTTATTAAATACGGGAGAAACGGAATGAGACATAATCCCAATATAGCAATTACGATGGCGACGGCCGTGTATGCATGCTTATAAAACTTCATCAGCACAACAACTCTTTTTCTGTCGTCGAGTGCCAACGGTTCGTAAAGTTTGAACACCATAGCACTACCCACACCAAGTTCTGCTAATGATAACATGCTAAGAATATTTGTAAATAAACTGCTGATGCCCAAATATTCTTTTCCTAGAGCGTAAATGAAAACCGTTCTCGAAACGAAATGTAGAATAATTGTCAGCAGCTGCCCCCCAATACCAGTAACTACGTTAAAAATGGAATTAACTGTCCTCGATTTACGCATAAAAGCACCTCTATACCAAATCTATTCCTATTGTCGCCTACAGAGAAAATCCGTTATTCTGGGACGTCATTAAGAAAGATTTTTATCTTTTCTCCATTGCTCAATGAGATAGAAATTTTTTCATCAAAAAAGTTGCGCACTCTATATTTCTACGATTTTTCTCCAGCAGGTTCTGCGCTTGGTAACATTCGTCGGAAAAGTTTGTTTCATCATTCTTCATGTATTTTGGCACATAGTCTTGCGCAACGTGCTCCAATCCATTCAATTCCAGAAAGGCAAAGTAACGCTCCAGCCTGTCCTGCGCAACAGCTCTGTAAGTATCGAAGTCAACCTTCTCAATCAGCCCATACATATCTTCAGCTGTACCCCCCCCCCTGAATCATTTCAGGACGTATGTTAGGTATCTTGTGGTACTCAACCAGCTCTCTAGTACGGGAATCAATTGGTATTATTATGCTTGGTGTTCCTGCGAGAATGCTGGCTACTGTCCCATGAAATCTCTCGTTCAAGCAAATATCCAATCTGTTCACATTTTTGCGCCATTGATTTATATTTGCAAAGGCATGAATCCTATTTGTTTTTAGAAGCTCTCTATATAGTGTTTTACCATATACGCTTTCCGGTTTCCTTTTGGAAAATTTCGTGGCAAGATTAGCGAATGTTCCAAAATAAATGTCGATAATTTCTGTAGTTCTCTGCACAATGACCTGCGCGTCTTTATGCTGTTTAATAACTTCAACCAAAATCTTATTCGTATGGTCAGGCGCCAAATCATTCGTGATGATTCCGAATTTTGCGTTTCTTAAATCGCGCGGTATTTCTTTCATCTGGATCCCTTTTCCAGCTGCGCTCATGCACATACTTGGGCATCCAATTACCATATAGTTGTCTTGATTAAATCCCAACTTTTTTAAATACGCCGCTGTCCTTTCGCCCCGCACACCTAGACATTGACTTCTTTCCAATATCGCAGATACAAAAGCTTTTACAGCACTATCAAAGAGTCTGTCCGTAGAAATGTCGTACTCATATGGTGCCCTCAACCCAACGCCTACGACAACGCAGGGGATGGTCAGCTTTTTTATCGTCCGTGTCAAATTCGAAATGTTTTGGGTCTGATCCTCCCGAAAAAAGTCTGCCAAAGGAAGAATGAAGCCGTCAAATTCACGGTTGATTTTTTCAATTGCTTCATCTGTATATATATTTTTATATGGTCGATTGTAAAATGAAGTTGAACACCTAAAAAATCCATAGCGATTGAA
>JAJQFT010000111.1 GCA_021200975.1 Bacillota bacterium
ACGACAGGAATCTTTTCTTATTTTCTCCCTACCCCAACTATTGACATAGAGCCGAAGGAAAATGGACGCCGCGAAAAATTTCCAATTTTCCCCAAATTTTCGGACAAGGGTGCCGGGCGGATGCCGAGGGCGGTGGAATCAGTCTGCCGTATAGAAGTTAAAGGTTACGGAAAGCGTGTGCATTGTGCCGAGCTGCTCGGAGGTGATAATCATTGCGTTCCAGTCGCTGCTGCCCGAAACCGTGCGAATCACGCTGGGCGTGGCGGTGATCCACGAGTTGTAGAGGTTCACGCGGGTACACTTGTCGTCGTCGGTGGTGGTGTACTGTCCGTCGGCAAGCTCGATGGGCGTGCCGTCCACGGCGACCTCCGTAATTTCCACGACGCAGCCGGGGAAGAGAATTTCGGCGTTGTACAGGCCCAGCGCGCAGAATACCGTGCCCTCCGCGTACCCGGCGGATGTGCCGGTGAAGTCGAGCGAAACGGTGTAGGTTCCGTCGCCGGTCACAGTAGCGTCGGTGGCGACCACCCCGGTGGTGATGCTCATCGGGTCATAGCTGTCGCCCACGGAGTAGGTCGTGCCCCAGTCGGCGGAGTTGTACATGATCCATGCGGTCACCTCGTCGGCATTCGCAACAACGGCCTCCTCATCCTTCTGCTTGCCGAGCGAAATCTGCTCGGACATCACGGTTCGGGCCTCAAGGTCGATTTCGTCCGCGGTCACGTTCTCGCTCTGCCAGCTGTAGCTGTGGGAAACGAAGAATTCCTCCACCTCCTCCAGATAGAGCTTGCATTCGCTGCGGTTGTACATTCCCCCGGTGTCCCACAGCACGGGCACGAGGTTGTTGTATTCGCAAACGGCGATCATGAGGCTATAGTAGTCCATCTGGTCCTCCGCCAGCTCGCCCGCGCCGCGCAGCACGCCCCATTCGCCGATAATCACGCCGTAGCCCTGCGCGGTGAACTTGCTCAGCGAGGCAAGATCGTTGATAAGGGTGCGCACCTCGCTCTCGCGCCCCCAATTGGCGACGGAGCCGTTGAGGGCGTAGCCGGTGGGGTCGTAGTAATGCACCGATAGAAGCAGCTTGCTCTCGGCGGTGTCGGTGGGCATCTGGAAGCGGTCGTCCAGCGTGTCGGAAATATTGGTGTTGTAGCCCGCAATCAGCAGGAAGCGGTCGGAATTGTAGCCGCCGAGCGAACGAATTACATCCACAAACTTCTGGTTGATGGCGTTCATGGTTTCGTAGCATTCGTCGGTGCTGAGGGTGCCGGAGTCGGCGCAAACGTCGGTGTCGTTCAGACGGTTGCCCAGCTCCTCGTTGGCGGATTCAAAAATCAGGTGGTAGTCGAAGTCGTTGAAGTAGGTCCCCACCTGCGTCCACATGGATTCGTACAGCTCCCACGCGGCCTCCACGGTCGATTCGGTGGCGGAGCCGAACATCCCCCACCAGCTGCCGTCCCAGTGGTCGTTGAGAATGACGAACATCCCGGCGTCGATGGCCCAGCCGACGACCTCGTGCACCCGCTCCAGATAGGCCTCGCTGATGGTGTAGTCGCCGGATTCATAGTCCATTGTGTTTGTCCATGCCACGGGGATGCGCAGCGTGTCGAAGCCGGCGTCCTTCATGCCCTGAATCATTTCCTGCGTGGTTTCGGGCGCGCCCCAGAAGGTTTCGTACAGCACGGGGTCGGCGCCTGTGCCGTAGGTCGTGCGGCCGTAGGCCTCGAAGGTGTTGCCCAGGTCAATGCCGTTGCCCATCTGCACGGTCAGCTCCAGCGCGGTCAGCTCCGCGCCGGGGTTGGCGCTGGCAGCGCCGCTCTCGGTGGCGTCGGTTTCACCGGATTCGGCGGGGCTGTCGGTTTCCTCATCGCCTCCGGCCGCGGCGCAGCCGGCCATGCCGGCCAGCAGGCAGAGCGCGAGCAGCAGGGAGAGGATGGTTCGGGTTGCTTTCATTTTTTAGTGCTCCTTTCCGTCAGGGAAGCCCGGAACGAATCGGCAGGAGCCGCTTGCAGCGCAAAAGGCGATGCGCCGGCACAGCAGACGATTTGCCCGGAGTTTCCTTAGTAAGTCTATTATACAGCAGCCTTCGCCGTTATGCAAGAGAAAAACTCAGAAATTTTTCAGTAAATTTAACGTTTTCTTTCCACGTTTGGGGAAAATGCTGAATTTTCGGGGCAATTTTTGTGCTATCTGCCGTGTTGACAATTTGTTACATATTCGATAAAATGGTAGGGAATATTGGCGGTGTCTATGCTGCCATAAAAACGGAGGTAAAGCCAATGAAAAAATGGATTGCAGTTTTATTGAGCCTGTGCCTAGTCGTGACCGCGGCGGTCGGCATGGCGATTTCCGCCTCGGCGGAGGAAAGCGAATCATATGCCGCCTACCTTGCGGCGCAGGATTCGTGGTGGGCGGTCAATTCCTACGACGAAACGACCTGCACAAGCGCGACCATCACCGGCGACAGAACCTATACCGTTTCCGTCACCAACTCGAATACCTATAATTCTTCCGATACGTGGGAGAAGATGAACATCATCATTTTCCAGCCCTATGAGGAGGGCGCGAACCTCTACACGGCGGACACTGTGACCATCGATTCCGTTGTGATTGGCACAAGCACGACGCTTACCAACGTTTCCTTCACGGTGACGACCGGCTGGTATCAGTCCAGCAGCGGTGACTGGCCCTACGGCGCCTGCCTGAGCCTGGATACCTCTGGATTTGTTGCGCTGAACATTGGGGAAACCCTCACTGTCACCTTCACCATCACTTCTGCCGCTACCGAGGCGACGGACGCTACCGAGGCAACGGACGCTACCGAGGCGAGCGAAGAAGCCACCGACGAAACCGGGGAGGCTACCGAGGCGACGGAGGCCACCGAGGAAACCGAAGCGGCTTCCGAGGCTTCTGAGGAAGCTACTGAGGGAGCCACCACCGCGACGCCTACGGGCGGCGGCTGGGTTACGCTCTCGACCGCTACTGACGACGATGGGTATACCTACTATGACCTTTCGAGCTATGCGGGCAACTACTCCTATATCCGCGTGACCTTCGCCGAAGCGATTGACGCCGGCTCCTCCGGCGGCTGCTACGGCTTCACCGGCGGCGATATCAGCTGGGACCAGAGCACCTACTGGTACTCCAATGGCGAAACGACCTCCGATTTGTCTGATGTTTCCAGCCTGAACTCCGCCACGCGGCTGTATATCCAGGTCTGGTGGGGCGACGCCGAGATTACCAGCGTATCCGTGTACGTCAATTCCGGCGTGCCTATTACCGCCGATCCCACGCTGCTGGCTCCCGTGGCCGCGCTGCTGGTCGTTTCCGCTGTCGGCATTGCCGTGCTTGGCAGGAAGCGCTATAAGCTGTAATTCCCCGAAAATAAGGAAAACTACGAACAAAAATGCGCCGCAGCTGCGGCGCATTTTTAACGGCAATTCTATCCTACACGGCGAAGTTGGCTGCGGAGGAGCTTAGCGTGGTGCTCAGAAGCTGGTCGGTCATCTCCTCGAGCGTGTCGCGGGCGGGGATGCGGGGGAGCTTTGCAAGGGCGGTCATCGCCTCACGATAGTAGAAGCGGCTCTTTTCCTCACATTTCTCGAGGCTGCCCGAGGCGCGAATCAGCTCCTTGAGGGCCGTGCTGCGCTCCGTGTTCATGCCATAGTGGTCGCAGTCGTCCTGAATCTGACGAATCTGCTCCTTGTGCTCCTGCAGGGCGTAAATCAGCGGCAGGGAATAGATGCCGTTGACAAAGTCGAGCATCCGGGGCTTGTCGCTCATGTAGAGCTTGCTGAAATCGAGGATGTCGTCGCAAATCTGGAAAAGCATCCCGTAATTTTTTCCGAAATCGGCCAGCGCATCCTCGTATTTTGCGGGAGCGTGCGCGGCCTTTGCGCCGCTGCGGCAGGCAATTTCAAAAAGACTGGAGGTCTTGCCCTCGATGTTGGCGAGGTATTGCTCAACGGTCACGTCCAGGTCGTGAACCCGGGCGACCTGCCCAAGCTCGCCATAGACCAGCTTTTTCATCGCGCGGAAGAAGAACTTGTAGTTGCGCAGACCAATCACGTCCAGCGCGTCGTCAATCACGCAGGCGAGCATAAAATCCCCTGCGTATACCGCCATGCTCGCGCCGAACTTAGACTGCACGGATTCCAGCCCCCGGCGGGTGGTGGAATTGTCAATCACGTCGTCGTGCACCAGCGACGCCATGTGCAGGATCTCAATGATCGAGGCGAAGAGGTACACCTCGTCGTTCATCTTGCCGAATTGGCCGGAGAGCAGCACCATCTGCGGGCGCAGCTGCTTGCCGCGGCCGAGTAGCACCCAGTCCATAATCTCCTGCATCCTTGCGTCCTCACTTGCGAGCGAGGTGGTAATGCGCTGGTTGACCAGCTCCAGTTCCTTTGATAAATCCATCGTTGCCATTCAATAAAACACTCCAACGCTAAACGTTCCAAATATATGCAAAAACCGCGCTTGCCAGCATCAGCAGGCTGAAAAGCTGATAAATGCCCAGAATATTCCCATGCGCCCGGGTATTTCCGCGCCGGACAGCGGCGAAGTTCCACCAGACCAGCGCGAAGGCTGCGCCCGCGCTCAGCCACGCGCTCCAATGCGGCGCAAGCGCCGTCAGTATCGCAGCCTGAAGCACCGTCGCCACGGCCAGAAGCAGCCCCGCCAAAGCCTGCGCTGCGCCCGTGCCAAAGCGCACGGGGATGGAATGCAGCCCCTGCTCCCGGTCGGCCGTTACGTCCAGGCAGCTATAGAGCAGGTCGAGCGCGACCGAGGAGAAAAACACCACCCCGGTCACAAGCACCGTCGCGGGGTGAAGCAGCCGGCCAAATACGATGCCCGCCGCCACGGGGCAGATGCTGTGCACCGCGCCGAGAAGAAAGTGGCAGCACGCGGTGAAGCGCTTGCTCAGGCAGTACAGCACGCAAAGCAGCGCGGGGATGGGCAGCAGCAGCAGGTAAAAGGGGTCGATCAGCGCGGTGCACAGCACCGTGACGGCAGCGCACAAGCCCATCACGCACACGCCCTGCCAGAGCTTCAGGCTGCCCCCGGCCAGAGGGCGGGAGAGCGTGCGGGTGTTGTGCGTGTCAATTTTCCGGTCGGCAATGCCGTTCATTGCGCCGCCCATCATGAAGCCGAAGCAGAGCGCCAGCATCGTAAGCGCGAATAGCCGCGCGTCCGTTGGCTTGGGGTAGTAGGCAACCGCGACCGCCGCGAACGGCACCGCGAGCAGCAGCTCATGCACCCGGCAGAGCTTCCATGCGGCAATCAGCTTGTTCATAATCCCCCTTGTCCTGAGCGGAAAACCCAAAAACAGATGTATCTTCGTATATTAAAGCATATTTTGCCCCTGATGTCAATCATTTTTTCGCCGCGCTTTGCGCTGGGCAGGCGGCGCGCGTGTGGAAAAAGATGCAGAAAATTTCTTTGAGAAATTGACAATTGTCTTTGTTCGGTGTATACTATACTCGATTTTTAGGAAAGAGGGGCTATCTTTGGTTCATAAGTGGGAGATTACCATCCCGGAAATCTCCGGCGACATGGTGCGCCGGTGCTATGCGTATGTCCCCGGGGACTACGACTATTATACCGAGCGGCGCTACCCGGTGATGTATATGTTCGACGGGCAGAATGTATTCTTCGATTCCGACGCCACCTACGGCAAATCCTGGGGCATGGCGAATTACCTCGACCGGCACCGGGTGCAGATGATTGTTGTGGCGGTGGAGTGCAACTATGTCGGCACCGGGCGGCTGGAGGAATACGCCCCCTTCAGCTTTGAGAACGAAACGCTCGGCGTGATCGAGGGCCGGGGGAAGCAATACATGGACTGGCTTGTGCAGGAATTCAAGCCCTATATCGACGATAGCTTCCGCACCCTGCCCGGCCGGGAGCATACCTACATCTGCGGCTCGTCGATGGGCGGGCTGATGGCACTCTATGGCGGCTGCACCTACAACCGATACTTCAAGTATGCCGCGGCGCTTTCGCCCAGCCTGTGGGTAGACCCCGTACAGGCCGAATCAATGATCCTCACGGCAAAAATCCGGAACGACACCTGTATCTACATGGACTACGGCGCGCTGGAAATCTACAACCACAGCGACAATGTGGACGCGCTTACGATGGCGGCGCATTGCCTGATTTCCAAGCGCGTGAACCTGACCTTCCGCATCGTGCCGGGCGGGAAGCACTGCGAGGCGAGCTGGGAGCGCCAGATCCCCGTGTTCATGCGCTGCCTGGAGGTGTGACGATGGAAACGCGCTACATGACCCACTACAGCGGCTCGCTTGGCCGCGAGATGGAATTCAAGGTCTACGGGCACAGCGGCAAGCCCGTTGTGTTCGTGCCCTGCCAGGGCGGACGGTTCTGGGACTTCGAGTCGTTTGGTATGGCGCAGGTGTTTGAGCCGTGGATTGCGCAGGGGATTTGCACTGTCTACTCCGTCGATCCCATCGACAACGAGGCTTATGCCGACCTGCATGGCGACAAGCGCCGCCGCATCGAGCGGCACGAGCAATGGATTCACTATGTCACCGAGGAATTCATCCCCATGGTCAACCACCTGGACTGGGAGCGCAACGGCTATGTGCGGCCAATCACCATCTTCGGCGCGTCGATGGGCGCGATGCACGCGGCGAATCTCTTCTTCCGCCGCCCGGAGCTGTTCGATGGCGTGCTCGCGCTATCCGGGCTATACGACCCCAACCTTTTCTTCGGCGACTATCGGGACGAGCTGATTTACCAGAATTCGCCGAGCCTGTGCCTGGCCAATATGCCGTGGGATCATCCCTATATTGGGCTGTACAACGAGCGGCGGATCATTATCTGCGTCGGGCAGGGCGCGTGGGAGGACGAGCTGCTCGCCTCCACCCGCTGGCTGGAGAGCGTGCTGCGCAGCAAGGACATCCATGCCACGGTGGACTACTGGGGCTACGACGTGAACCATGACTGGGACTGGTGGTTCCGGCAGGTGCGCTACTATATGCCCCGCTTCTTTGAATAGGAGTAGAGCGGAATAGAAACAGAGAAAGGACAGATAAAACCATGCAAAACTTCATATTCATTTCCCCCAATTTCCCGGCCGGCTACTGGAAATTCTGCGCGGAGCTCAAGCGCAACGGCATGAACGTGCTCGGCATCGGGGACTGCCCGTATAATGAGCTGATGCCGCAGCTGAAGGAATCGCTGAATGAATACTACAAGGTATCCAACCTCGAAAATTACGACGAGGTGTTCCGCGCCGTCGCCTTCCTGACCTATAAGCACGGAAAAATCGACTGGCTGGAATCGAACAACGAATACTGGCTCGAGCGCGATGCGAAGCTGCGCACGGCCTTCCACATCACTACCGGCTTCCAGGAAACGGACATGGAGCGAATCAAATTCAAGTCCAAGATGAAGAAGTACTACGCGCTCGCCGGTATCCCCACCGCCCGCTACCATTTGGTCGATACGCGCGAGGGCTGCCAGGCCTTCGCCCGCGAGGTGGGCTACCCCGTGATTGTCAAGCCCGACAACGGCGTGGGCGCGAGCCACACCTATCGCCTGCGCTCGGACGCGGAGCTGGACTACTTCTTCGCGACCAAAGACCCCAAGACGCAGTTCATTATGGAGGAATTTGTGGACGGAACCGTGGAAACCTTCGACGGTATCATCGATTCCAAGGGCGAGCCGCTGTTCTTCACCGGCAATGTCACGCCGCAGTCGCTCATGGACGTCATCAATTCCGGCTCCAGCTGCATTTTCTATATCCGCAAGGAGCTGCCCGAGAAGCTGGAGAAGGCCGGCCGCGCGACGGTGAAGGCCTTCGGGGTGAAGAGCCGCTTCGTCCACCTGGAGTTCTTTGTGCTCAATGCCGACCGGGAGGGGCTTGGCAAGGCCGGTGACGTGGTCGGGCTGGAGGTAAATATGCGCCCCTCCGGCGGCGTTTCGCCCGACATGATGGACTACGCCCATTCGACCGATGTCTACAAAATCTGGGCGGACATGGTGGCGTTTGACCGCTCGACCCTCCCCGACAGCGGCGTGCACCAGTACTGCTGCTATGTCGGCCGCCGCAACAACCACCCCTACACGCTCGACCACAACGCCATCATGGCCAAGTACGGCAAGAACATGAAGCGAAGCGAGCCGGTCGCCAAGGCGCTGGCCGACCTGATGGCGGACTATATGTATATCGCCGATTTCGACACTTATGAGCAGCTGCCGACCTTCTGCCAGGATTTGCTGAGCGAAAAGGCATAGAAACAACAAGCAAGCGGTGGACTCTCCTTTGGAGCCCACCGAAGCTATGGAAACGGGGAGGAAATCCTCCGCCTACGCACCGCGAAAGAAGGAGCAACGGGAAACGCGAAGGGAGCCGGGCCCTTTTCCTTAGTCCAGCACGTACATTCCAAAAAAGGCAAGCAGCCCGTCGCCGCAGTCGTACTCGATGCCGCATTCCTCCGCCAGCTTGCGCACGAAGATGCAGTAGGCGCTCATGCAGCTGTAGCGTAGGTCGGGGAAACGGCAGGGCTTCCCCGCGGACAGCTCGCACGGCGAGCAGAGCGCGCAGCCGCTTGCGCCGACAAGGAAGCCGCCCTGCCCCTGCGCGCGCAGCTCCTTTGCCAGCGCGAGAGCGGCGCGGTTGTGGCTGCCCTTGGCGGATTTAATGGCGGGCGCGTCGTTATAGTCGTCGATTTGCCAGATGGTTTGCAGCATCATTGCCCGATCGTGCGCCAAAATGCGCTGCTTCATCTCCTCCGGCGAGCCGCAGGAGGGAGGGCAGGAGTAGTTGACGCCGTATTGCCCGCAGAGGTTCTCCTCGCAGTAGGGGCGGAACGAGGGATCGAATACAATCCGGCTCGTCTGCACCAGCGCGGCGTTGGCGAAGCCCTGCCGGAAGGCGCAGTCGAGCATTTCTTTGTCTGTCATGGGGAAAACCGCCTTTCCTTTTCATTTGCCGTTATCATACCTTTTTTTCACAAGATAGTCAATAAAAACTTGAAGGAGTACCGTTATGAAACCGAGAAAAATTCTGAAAATTCTGTCCGACAATGCCTATGTCCGCGCCGGCGGCACCGAGGCGGAGCTGCGCGCGGCGCAGTACCTCGCGTGCGAGTGCGAAAAGCTGGGGCACAAGGCCGAAATCGTGCCCTTTGACGTGGACATGGCCGAAATTTCCAAGGCGACCCTCACCGTTGACGGCAGGGAAATCCCCTGCACCGGCTATTTTGGCGCCGGCTCCGGCGAAATCGAAGCCCCGCTGTACTACCTGCGCGACCTTGACGAATTTTCCCTATCCCAGTGCAAGGGGAAAATCGCGCTGATTGAGGGACATATGCGCCACTGGATGTACCAGGATTTGCTGCGCAACGGCGCCGTTGGCTTCGTCACCTTTGACGGCGACATCAACACCCCGAATCCCGATATCGATGAGCGCGAGCTGCGCCGCGCCATCCACCAGGGGAACCCCATGCTGGGCGTGAATATCCACATCAAGTCCGCGGTGGAGCTGGTGAAGAAGGGCGCGAAGGATGCGCATATTACGCTGCGGCAGACGGAGTCCGTCGGCCAGTCGCACAATGTGATTCTGGAGCTGCCGGGACAGATCGACGAGTGGATCACCCTTAGCGCGCACTATGATTCCGTGCGCCAGTCCATCGGCGTGTACGACAATTTCTCCGGTTCCGTGGGGCTGCTGGGTATTGCGGAGTATTTCACGACGCATCCGCACCGCTACTCCCTGCGCTTCCTGTGGTGCGGCTCGGAGGAGCGCGGCCTGCTCGGCTCGAAGGCCTACTGCGCTGCGAATCCCGAGCAGCTCGAGAAGACTGTGCTGAATATCAACCTCGATATGATTGGCTGCATCATGGGCAAGTTTGCCGCCTGCTGCACCGCCGAGGAGGCGCTGGTGAACTACATTCACTATTTTGCCATGGAGAGGGGCTGCCAAATCAAGGCCTATCAGGATGTCTATTCCAGCGATTCCACGCCCTTTGCCGATTCCGGCGTGCCTGCCGTTTCCTTCGCCCGCTGGGCCTCGCGCAACTGCGCGCCGATTCACAACCGCTACGATACCATGGCCGTCATGAGCGGCGAGCAGATGGCGCGCGATATTGAGCTGATTATCGCCTTTACGGACCGCATGGCGAACGCCGCCTTCTTCCCCGTGAAGAAGGAAATTCCTGCCAATGTCAAGGAGAAGCTGGACGTTTACCTCACCCGCAAGCGACCGGAACAGAAATAAAGCCCCCGCCCGCGCTGCCGCGGGCGGGAAGCTTTTGTTCACGCTTTTTTCAAACATTTTCAGGGCGTTTATAGTACAATATAGGCGCTGTGCATTGCATACAGATACATCGTTAGCATTGAGGTTTTGATTTTGAAGACATATAACGCGGGAATCGACATCGGCTCCACCACGGTCAAGCTGGTCGTGCTGGATGCGGATCGACAGATGGTTTATGGCGAATACCGCCGCCACCGGGCGCACACCCAGAGTACGCTCGCGCAGCTCGTGCGCGAGGCATACGGAAAGCTTGGGCCCTGCGCGCTGAGGATGAAAATCACCGGCTCCGGCTCCATCAATCTTGGCCAGGCGCTGGGCATCGGCTTCGTGCAGGAGGTCGTGGCGGTCACGAACAGCCTGCAAAAGGTCGCACCGCAGACGGATGTTGCCATCGAGCTGGGCGGCGAAGACGCAAAAATCATCTATTTCTCAGGCGGGCTGGAGCAGCGCATGAACGGCGTGTGCGCTGGCGGCACCGGCTCGTTCATCGACCAGATGGCCGCGCTGCTGCAAACCGATGCGGCGGGGCTGAACGAGGCTGCCCGGGATTACAAGGAGATCTATCCCATCGCGGCGCGCTGTGGCGTGTTTGCCAAGACCGATATCCAGCCGCTCATCAATGAGGGCGCGACCCTGCCCAATTTGGCCGCCTCCATTTTTCAGGCGGTCGTGAACCAGACCATCTCCGGCCTCGCCTGCGGCAAGCCGATCCGCGGCTGCGTGGCGTTTCTGGGCGGGCCGCTGCACTTTATGCCGGAGCTGAAGAGAGCCTTTATCCGCACGCTGAAGCTTACGCCGGAAAATATCGTTGACCCGGACAACTCCCACCTTTTTGCCGCCATGGGCGCGGCGCTGGAGGCGGACGACGCCGAGAGCGTCGGGATAGACACGCTCATGCAGCGGTTGGACGAGGGCGTGCAGATGAATTTCGAGCTGAAGCGTCTCGACCCGCTCTTTGCCGACGAGCGCGACTATCAGGCGTTTCTCGAACGGCACAGCCGGGCGAGAGTGCGGCGCGGTGAGCTTGCCGCCTACCGCGGCAAGGCCTACCTCGGCATCGATGCCGGCTCCACCACGACAAAGCTGGCTCTGATTGGCTGCGGCGGCGAGCTGCTTTGGAGCTTCTACTCCAATAACCAAGGCTCCCCGGTGCAGACGGCGATCCGCGCCGTGGGCGAGCTGAGGGAGGTGCTGCCGCAGGGCGTGACGATTGCCCGCACCTGCTCGACGGGCTACGGCGAGCTGCTGCTCAAATCCGCCTTCCTGCTCGACGACGGCGAGGTGGAAACCATCGCCCACTGCCGCGCGGCGACCTTCTTCGACCCAGAGGTGGACTGTATTCTGGATATTGGCGGGCAGGATATGAAATTCATCCGCCTGAAAAACGGCTCGGTGGATAACATCCTGCTCAACGAGGCCTGCTCCTCGGGCTGCGGAAGCTTTATCGAAAATTTTGCCAATTCGCTCGGCTATACGGCGGCGGGCTTTGCCAAGGAGGCGCTGCTCGCCAAGAACCCCATCGACCTCGGCACGCGCTGCACGGTGTTCATGAATTCCAACGTCAAGCAGGCGCAGAAGGAGGGGGCGACCGTGCAGGATATTTCCGCCGGGCTTGCCTACTCCGTGATTAAAAACGCGCTCTACAAGGTGATGAAGGTTTCCGATGCCCGGGAGCTGGGGAGGCACTGCGTCGTGCAGGGCGGCACCTTCTACAATCAGGCGGTGCTGCGCGCCTTTGAGCGCATCTCCGGCGCGGAGGCGACCTGCCCGGATATCGCCGGCATCATGGGCGCCTTCGGCGCGGCGCTGATTGCGCTCGATCGCGACGAGGGCGCGGGAAGCACCATGCTCCCGCTCGACGAAATCTGTCGCCTGACCTACCGCACGACGACTGCGCGCTGCGGCGGGTGCAGCAACCACTGTATGCTCACCGTCAACCATTTCTCCGGCGGCCGCCGCTTTACAACCGGCAACCGCTGCGAAAAGGGCTTGGGCGCGCAGGCCTCCAAGGAGAAGGGGCCGAATCTGGTGGAGTACAAGCTCAAGCGCATCTTCGATTACGAGCCGCTTGCGGCCGAGGACGCCGCGCGGGGCGAGATCGGTCTGCCCAGGGTGCTGAATATGTATGAGAATTATCCGTTCTGGGCGACCTTTTTTAAGCAGCTCGGCTTCCGCACGGTGCTGTCGCCGCTGTCCAACCGGCAGATTTACCAGCTCGGCATGGAGTCGATTCCCTCCGAGTCGGAGTGCTACCCCGCAAAGCTCGCCCACGGCCATGTCCAATGGCTCATCAATGCGGGCGTGAAAACCATCTTCCACCCCTGCGTATTTTTCGAGCATACCGAGTCCGATCAGGCGCAGAACCACTATAATTGCCCTATCGTGGTTTCCTACGCCGAGAACCTGAAAAATAATGTCGAGGATATTACCGACGGCAAGGTGCGTTATCTGCGCCCCTTCCTCGCCTTCACCTCCGAGAAGGTCGCCGCCGAGCGACTGGTGCGCTTCTGCGGCGAAACGTGGGGCATCGGCGCGCAGGAGGTTCGCGCCGCCGCGCACGAGGCGTGGGCGGAGCAGCTGCGCGCGAAGGACGATATCCGCGCCGAGGGGCAGCGGGTGCTGCAATGGATGGAGCAGACCGGCCACAAGGGCATCGTCCTTGCCGGGCGGCCCTACCACATCGACCCGGAGATTAACCACGGCATCCCCGAAATGATTGCCTCGTATAATCTTGCGGTGCTCACGGAGGATTCCGTCGCGCAGCTTGGCATGGCGGAAAAGCATCGCTTCCGTGTGACCGACCAGTGGGTTTTCCACTCGCGGATGTACAACGCCGCGATGTTCGTCCGCACGCGCGAGGATTTGGAGCTGATTCAGCTCAATTCCTTCGGCTGCGGGCTCGACGCGGTAACGACCGACCAGATGACGGAAATTCTGGAGGGCAGCGGCAAGCTGTATACCGTGCTGAAAATCGATGAGGGCTCCAACCTCGGCGCGGCGCGTATCCGCCTGCGCAGCCTGATTGCCGCCATGGGGATGCGCCAGAAGCAGGGCATCCGCCCGGATGTGCAGCCGGTTGTGTACGAGAAGGCGGTGTTTACCAAGAAGATGCGCGCCGAGGGCTACACCCTGCTCGCTCCGCAGATGTCGCCCATCCACTTCGACCTGCTCGAGCCGGTATTCCGCAAGCACGGCTACAACGTGGTCGTGCTGGATAACGACAATCGCGCCGCCATTGATGCCGGGCTGAAATTCGTCAATAACGACGCCTGCTTCCCCTCCATAACCGCCGTCGGGCAGATTATGAGCGCTGTGCTGTCCGGCAAGTATGATCCCGACCGCCTCGCCATCCTGATGACCCAAACGGGCGGCTGCTGCCGCGCGAGCAACTACGTCGGCTTCATCCGCCGTGCGCTGGACAAGGCGGGGCTCCGTCAAATCCCCGTGGTGTCGGTGAACGCCAACGGCATGGAGAAGAACCCCGGCTTCTCGTTCACGCCCGGGCTGATTCTCGATGCCGCCATCGCGCTTGTATACGGCGACCTGTTCATGCGCTGCCTCTACCGGGTGCGCCCCTACGAGGCCGAGCCGGGCAGCGCCGGGGCACTGCACCGGAAATGGCTGGAAAAATGCAGCCAGTCGCTTGTATCCGGCCACGGCGTGCGGGATTTCAAGACCTATTGCCACAAAATTGTGGAGGATTTCGATACCCTCCCGCTGCTCGATATTCAGAAGCCCCGCGTGGGCATCGTCGGAGAGATTCTCGTCAAGTATATGCCGCTGGCGAACAACCATCTGGTCGAACTGCTGGAGGCCGAGGGCGCGGAGGCGGTCGTGCCGGATTTGTTTGACTTCTTCAACTATTCCATTTATAACAGCCAGTACCGCTACGAGAATGGCTACGGCACAAAGAAGGGCGACCTCATCAGCAAGGGCGCGGTAAAGCTCATCCTCAAGCTGCGCGGCCACGCCATTGACGCGCTGGAGAAAAGCCGCCGCTTCACGGCGCCGCTGCCGATTGAGAAGGTCGCGGAGTACGCCAAGCCCTTCCTGTCCGTCGGCAACCAGTACGGCGAGGGCTGGTTCCTCACCGGCGAAATGGTGGAGCTGATTGAGGAGGATGTGCCGAACATTGTGTGCATCCAGCCCTTTGCCTGCCTGCCGAATCATGTGGTCGGTAAGGGCGTGATCAAGGTGCTGCGCAAGCAGTTTCCGCGCGCGAACATCGTCGCCGTGGACTATGACCCCGGCGCGAGCGAGGTCAACCAGCTCAACCGCATCAAGCTGATGCTTTCAGCGGCGAAGAAGCAGATGGCGCGAGTGTAAGGCACGCAAAAGCCGCCCGGCGGCCGGGCGGCACATAAATGCTGGGAAAAGGCGGCCTCCGCGCAAGCGGAGGCCGCAGATTTGTATTTCAGGAGCTTCCCAGCGCCTCCACCGCGCTTTGCAGCACGGCGGCGACCATCGGCAGCGCGATCTGCCGTCCGAAGCCGCTATCCTCTACTATGGCGATGAAAGCGAACGGATACTTCTCATCAAGCACGAAGCCGGTAAATACGGCCGTGGGATTCCCGCTCCCAACCTCTGCCGTGCCGGTCTTGGCGGCGACGGTAAGGCCGGAAAAATTCTCGTCCCCATAGTATAGCTCGACATTTGCGCGCAGATATTGCTGCAATTTTTCGGCAATCTGCGCCGAAAAGTATGTCCCCAGCTCGGTCGTTTTCGCCTGATAGGTGGTTTTCCCGCTTACCTCGATGGATTCGACAATGTAGGGGCTGACCGCCGTGCCGCCGTTCGCGATGGCGCCGACCATCGTTAGGAAGCTGCACGGGTTGACAAGGTCGGTATACTGCCCGATGCCGCTCCAAGCCTCGTCCACGGCGGCAATCGCCGCCTGAAAGCTGCCCGCGGCGGTGGTGATGCCGTCGAATTCGAGGCTTTCGGTGAGTCCCAGCGCCTCGGCGTATTCCAGAAGCGTCTGCGCGCCCAGCTCATTGGCAATCTGGGCAAAGGCGCAGTTGCACGAATTGGTGAAGGCCTCCTGCAGGGTCTGCGTTCCATGGACGGCCATGCAGGTCACGGAGTCCTCTCCATAGACCACCTCGCCCGTGCAGGTGAAGGTGCGCGATTCGATATCGGGAATCTCGGCGAGCGCCGCGGCCAGTGTGACGATTTTGAAAACCGAGCCGGGCGTGTAGGTAGAGCGGGTGAAGCGGTTGACATACGCGCCTGTGTAGGCGCCGGTGGTGTCGCCCGCGATATCCGGCACATCATCCGGGTCGAAGGTGGGGGTGGAGATGGCGCAGAGAATCTCGCCGGTTTGGTAGTTGTATACCGCGATGGTGCCCTTGTAGTCGCCCATCGCCTCGAGCGCCGCGATCTGCATCTCGGCGCAGAGCGTGAGCGTCATCTGCCCGCCGATGCCGCCGTAGGTGTACAGGCCGCTGATGGGGTCGAAGCCGCAGAGCTCCTCGGAGTAGTAGCTCAGCGCGGGGGTGGAGATGTTCTTTTCCCGGTCGCCCAGCCAGTGCAGGGTCGCCATGCGCAGCACGGCGGAATCGGCGTAGGTTCGGCCGTCGTTCAGGTCGGCGAGGAAATAGCCGCTGCGGTCGGTAATTACGCCGCAGCCCAGCGTGCCGATGTAGGTCAGACTCTCGCTACCGTCCTCGCCCGTGGCGCCCGCCACGGCGGTCACGCCGTCATAGATATGCGGCGAGCCGGAGGCAAATACCCATGTTTCGGCCTCGGCGAAATATTCCGCGACAAAGAAGCTCAGCCCGGCGCACAGGCCAATCACGAGCAGAAGCAGGAAATAAGCGCGCGAGCGGACTCTATTCATTCCCGTCCGGCCTCCCTTCCTTGGTACGGCGCACGGCAAAGCTCGCATCCTGCCGGGTGTCGCCGGCCTTGATAAAGGCGAGCAGCCCCCAGCAGCAAATCATGCTCGAGCCGCCATTGGAAACAAAGGGGAAGGTGACCCCCGTCAGCGGCAGGACATCCAGCGTGCCAAGCACATTAAACATCGTCTGCACCAGCAGGATGCCGGCTGCCGTGCAGGAGCCAATCACGAAGAAGCTGCTGCGTCCCATGTTGGCCGTGCGCAGCGAGAACAGCCCCAGCACCACGATAAACAGCACGCAGGCAATCGCCACCAGCAGCCCCCATTCCTCGCTGATGGTGGCGAAAACCACGTCCGAATCCGCGGCGAAGAGGTTTTGCATCCAGCCGTTGCCCGCGCCGAGGCCGAATAGACCGCCGGAGGCAATGCACATCAGCGCGCGGGTTTGCTGGTAGCCGGTGTCGAGCGGATCGTCCCAGATATGCCGCCAGGCGGTGAAGCGCCGCAGGGCGTGCGGCGCGAGGCGCAGCGCAAGCACCCCGGCGAAGCCCAACGCGGTGCAGGCCAGCGCAATCGTTCCCACGCTCCCGGAGCGCAGGAAGGCAATCAGCAGGAAGGCTACGAAGAAAATCAGCGCCGTGCCGAAGTCGTTCATCAGCGCAAGACAGGCACAGACCAGAACGGTGTAGACAATGAAAAGAATCAGGTTTCGCCTGCTCATGATTCTGTCCATCGTCGAGGCGCCCACAAAGACGAAGCACACCTTGCTCAGCTCGGAGGGTTGGATGGAAAAGCCGCCAATCGACAGCCAGTTCTTCGCGCCGTAGTATTCCTTGCCGAACAGCAGGGTGACTGCCAACAGCCCGATGCCCGCAACGGCGGCGAAATAGCGCATCCGCTTGGCACGGTCCAGCTCGCGCACCGACCAGCCGAGGAAGAGGAACAGCGCCAGCCCCAGCGCAATCGCAAGCAGCTCCTTGGACGCGGAATCCGGCGAAACGGAGCAGATGGAGCACATACCCATCGTGCACAGAAAGAAGGCAATCGTCTCCACCTCAAATGAGGGCTTTCGAATCAGAAGATAAAAAGCTGCAAGCAGCCACTCGAGTGCAAGCAGACCGCCGAAGCCCGCGAGGATGCAGCCGCTGTCGCCGGACTGCGCGTTCATCAGGTAGGCCACCGCGACGACGATTTGCAGCGCGGTGAGCAGCGCGAGCGCGGAGAGCATGTCCAGCGCGGTCGCCGCGCGGGTGCGCAGCTGCTGCAGCTTCTGCTCCTGGCGGCGGGTGATGGGGAGCAGCTTCAGCTCGACGCCGCCGAGCTGAAGCGTATCCTCCGGCTCGAGTGGGGAAATCTCCACCGCCTCGCCGTTGACCAGCACGCCGGCCTTCGAGCCGGCGTCCGAAATTGTCCAGCTGCCATCGTCGTAGCGCGTGAGCACCGCATGGTTGCGCGAAACCGTCGGCTCGCGCAGCACGATGTCGCTGCGGCGGCTGCGGCCAATCACGCTCTCCCAATGGGTGATGGGCAGGCGCGTTCCATCGGGGTAGACCAGCCAGCCCCAGATTTCCGGCTCGCGCCGGAAGGTCAGCAGCGGCACGCTAACGCGCAGGAACAGAAACAGCACCAGAATCGGCACGAGATAGCGCAGAATCGCCTGATATACGTTCAGCACCGTCGAATCGGCCTGCGTGAGCGTTTGCAAAATCGCGTCCACGCTGCGCATCCCTCCTTCGGAAAACGGCGATAATTTTGCTGGAAAAAGCAAATGGAATGTGGTATACTATCAGCAGAGGAAAATCCGACCCTCTCTTATGCTCCATTTTACCTGCTTTTTCCCGCAAAGTCAAGGCGCAGAATGGGAAGATACGGTGAACAATTCCCGCGCCGCGGCGGGCACATCGGCGCGGCCTACGCGGCGGAGCCGATGGCGAAGGAGTCGGAGATCGCCTGCCATGTGGCCTGAAGCGCGCCCGTGTCCCCGGCCAGCGCCGTGAGGCACAGGCAGTAGTGGAACAGCCCATCGTCAAGCACGGTCAGCCGCCCGACGGTGTCGCCGTCCTCGCTTTGGCAGCTAAAGGCGCATTGCGTGCATTGCGCGCTTCCGCGCGCGGTCTGTACGGCCGCTAGATCGCTTAGCGAATAGCCCGTTACCTCCCGCACCGTCGCGTCCAGATTGCCGCCCGGCAGCGTGAGCAGGGCAATCTCATAGCCTTGGCACAGATAGAGCGTCCCCTCGTCCGAGGAGAGCGTGAGCACACAGGCATCCTCGGGCAGCGCCACCGTCGCCTCGGCGCTCGTGAGCGTTACCGGCTCGTACACATCCGTCACCGTTTCCCACGATTGGGGCGCGCAGCCGCATAGCAGCAGCGCGCACATCGCCACCGGTATCCATTTTTTCACAAAAATCCCTCCTAAAAGATTGGACAAAGCCTATGATTTTGATGGTTTACCTTGCTATAATCAATGCGCTTGCCTTTTGGCTTATGCGTTCCGACAAGCAAAAAGCCCGCCGCCATGAATGGCGGATTCCGGAGCGGGTGCTGCTGGGCACTGCCGCCGCGGGAGGGAGCCTCGGCGCACTGCTGGGGATGCGCCTTTTCCGCCACAAGACGCGCCATCCGAAATTCTCCGTCGGCATTCCGCTGTTGCTGGGCGCGCATATCGCGCTATTGGCGCTGTTATGCTGGTATCTGCATGGAATCGCGTAAAAAATGGCCATCCGCCCAAATTCGGGGTGGAAATTTTTGCACAAATGTGTTATGATAGCTTGTAATGGTATGGAAGGAGGGAAACCGTGGCACCTGGATGGCTGTATAGCTTCGTATATGCGCTGGTCGCCGGCTTTTCGGAGCTGCTGCCGCTGAGCGCCAGCGCGAACACCCTGCTTCTGGAAACGCTCACCGGCGGCTCGGAGTACATTGCGTATCTCGCCTTTGCCTGTCGCCTCGGCGCACTTGCCAGCCTGCTGTGGGCGTATTACCCCACCCTCCGGCGGCTTGGCCGTGAGCGTCGACTTGCCCGTGTCCCGGTTCGCCGCCGCAAGCGCCAGCCGGACGCCGCCGCCGTGGCGGAGGGCCGCGCGCTGCGCGCGGGTATGGTTCCGCTCGCGCTGCTGGGCGCACTTCTAGGGTGGTGCAGCCGCGGCAGCGCCTCCATATGGTTCGCGGCGCTGATGAGCGCGGTCACCGGGCTTGCCCTCTACCTCAGCCAGCGCCGCGGCATCGGCACCAAGGAGCCGGACGCGGTCACGCCGCTCGATTCCGTTCTGGTCGGCGCCGCGGCGGGCATCGGCCTGATTACCGCTCTGTCGCCGCTCGCGATGGGACTGGCTGCCTGCCAGCGGCGGGGCTATTCGCGCGAGTATACCCTGCGCACCGCGATGCTGCTGGCAATCCCCGCGCTGCTGATTCGCCTTGCCGTCGATGTGCTGAGTCTGGCGGCGGGCGTGGCTGCGCTGCCGCTTACGATGCTCGTCAAGTGCGCGGTGTGCGTGCCGATTTCCGCGCTGGCCGCCCGCGGCGGATTGGAGCTTGCGCGGTTTTTATCAGTCAAGGCGGGCTTTTCTGCATTCTGCTTTTACTGCTGGGGCTTGGCCCTGTTTGAGTTTATTTTGTACTTAATCATCTGAGGGAGGAAAATTTATGGCGCAAAAGAAAACGCAATCCAAAGCGCAGAAGGCTGCCGCCTCCAAGACCTCTGCGCCCCGCGCCGCCGGAAAATCCAGCCCTGAGAAGGAGCCGGTGCGCATCCCGGTGCGGCTGATTACCTCGCTCGTTTGTCTGGTGCTGTTTGTGCTGTTTCTGACGATGGCGCTGGTGGATGAGGGCTGGCTGATCCTGCTGCTGCGCGGCGTTGTGCTGGGGCTGATTGGCAAGGTCAGCTTTTATGTGGCGATCCCGGGGCTGGCCTATCTGTTTGTTATTCAGGCATTCAGCGGCCGCCGCCCGATTGTGATGCGCAGCGTGTGCATGATTTCGTTCATCCTGCTGTGCGGCTGCTTCTCACAGCTTTTCTGCGATGCGTCCGGCTACCAGACCGGCACGGGCGTGGTTTCCTCGCTCTATCAGGGCGGCGTGGACGGCAGCTCGGCGGGCTTCCTGTGCGGCGGGCTTGCGCTTCTGCTCAGCCGCACGATTTCCGTGCCGCTTACGGGCGTGGCACTGGTCGTTGCGGCCGCCTTTACCCTGCTTGGTGCCTTTCAGATTACCATTCCCAGCATCATCCGCGCGGTGCAGAATCGCCCGCGGGCGGACTGGGAGGAGGAGCCCAGGGAGCCCGACCCCGAGCCCGCCGCCGTGGTGGTCAATACCATCGCAAATAAGCGCATTGAATATGTGGAGAATAAGCGGCGCAGGCAGGAGGAAAAGGAAATCGACATCCCGGTGGACGACGAGCCCGCGGCCAAGCCGGAGCGCAGCCCAAAGCGAAAGCTGAGCCCGCGCGCCCGGCAGCTGATGGAGCAGATTGATGATGCGCCGCTGGAGGAGCCGGTTGCCGCCGCGCAGACACCCGTCGCGCCCGAGCCGGAGGAGGAAGACGGGCCTCTTTTCGCGCCCCCGCCCGACCCGGTGCGCATTGCGCCGGAGGCGGAGCCGGAAATCCCGAATTTCTCGTTCGCGCCCGCTCCGGAGCCGCCTAAGGAGGCCACCCCCGCCCCCCCGCCGGTCCCGGTCTCATATAAACAACAGACCCAGACGACGCTATGCAGTGTGTAAAACTCGGTGGTCGCCGTATCATAAAAAAAAAAA
>JAJQFT010000063.1 GCA_021200975.1 Bacillota bacterium
ATTCACCAAAAACCACTTGCAACTTACCCATTTTTTGAAAATTTGTCAAGAGTTTTCGCAAAATTTTGTTCATAAAACTTTTAACGAAATTTGAATAGGAAGTTTATACATTTTTCCATCTTGAGTTTCATCTCTCTCCATTGTATAAATCCCCCACTGATTTGTTCATTTGTCACTTTTTGCGTTTTCTCTTTCTCTCTTATAGGCTTCAGAACATTTGAACCTTTGGACTTTGTACATTGGCTTTACAAACTACCCCCTATTTTGCAAAAGCATGACTGTATAAAAATAAAAACCACCGACTCAGCGAGCCGATGGTTCAAGTAAACCGAATGATTCGATTTTTTAGAGAATAATATTAGTTATACGTTTCAAATCCGCCTCTTTTAAGTCCTCCTTCTTCAGTATAATGCGTTGCGCAATAATTCAATGTTCCCGATTTACTAAAGCAGACACCACACCCGATGAAATCATAAGAAGAACTCAACAACGTTGCATTATGTCCAGAAGAATTTTTCCATTGAAGAACAATATTTTCGGCGTATTCCGCTGGGGTAAATCCGGAAATACCACCACCAGTCAAACATTCAGAGGCAGCCAAGTTAGATTCACCAAATAAATCTTTATAGACATAACCACTTGGCATTCCATCCACACGTTTATGTTTCAGGGAAGGGTCTGCCGCATACTCAACCGCTCTGACCGCAGCTCCCTGATTCATAAACAGTTTGACCGTATATTCCTCAAGACCATTCTCGACACGATACTCGTTAATTAAACGAATGACCTCGTTACTGATAACATAGTTAATAGCATCATCCGTGATTCCAACGCTTTTCATAGATGTACGTTTGGTATTTACCGCGTCTCTCCAGTAATCCGCCCGATTCACCACCGCACACGCCTGCGCTCTGGTAACTGTTCCGTTCGGCTGGAATGTTCCGTCCTCAAATCCGGTCAAAAGACCGACATAATAACAATATTCCACCGCATCCTTATACTGACTTCCGATACTTCCTGCATCGGAAATATAGTCCAGCATTTCGACGTTGATACTAACACCGCTGACCGTGACCTCTCCTTCATATTCGCTGCTATACAACCCTACGATGATCTCTCCGTTGTCGCACAGGTTATAGAGCAGTTGCGCCATCTCCTGACGCGGCATCCCCTGATTCAGACTTGCCTCATCGGTTGCAATTCCGTCCAAGTACCCCTTGTTGCTAAGATACCGGACGTATCCAGAGTACCAGCTATCCGCACTGGTCGTCTGGGCTTGCACTTCGCTTTCGTAAGTAGCTCTGCCCATCATGGTAATAAACTGCGCCCTTGTCAGCGTCGCATCGGGGTCAAACTTCCCATTGCCAACGCCCTCGACGATTCCCTGTCCATAGCAATACTCGACGTAATTATATGCCCAGTGCCCGCTTACAACATCACTAAAGCTGCTGGCCGCAAAACCTCTTGCGAACATGGTTAAAAATACCAGCACCGCGCCAAGCACCCCTGCGAGAATGCGATTCGCAGTCTTATCCTTGTTGTTTCCAAAAACCTTCTGCATCATGATTCTATACCTCCTGTAATTTTTTCATTCGATTGACTGATGTGGTTCTTTCAATACATTAACTTCTGCTAATTTTACTAACCATTTTATTGCTGCGCCAAAACGAGAGAAAGGAATGATTCACTGCGGTATTCTCAGATTCATTTAAGTATATTAACGAGATATGAGTTTGAATACTTTGTGTGAGGTCTGCAGATGTTACTCTGTCATCGCGACTGAAATCCCGCAGAAACAGTTTTTTTGACAGGAGAGATGCGCCCCCGCCGCGGCCAATAAGAGCAATGATGTCTGCACCAGAGAAGCCGGTTCCTGCAATTTTTGGAGAAAATCCAGCAGCGTTGCAGGCATTGATGCAAAGTCGAGTGAACGGGAGTTGCCGGTCTAAGAAATAAAACAATTCGTCCCGAAGTTGCGAAAGATGAATGGATCCGTTTTGTGCCGCAGGATGTCCGGTCGGCAGAATCACGACTACGGAATCTGATATGCATTCCATCGTTTTTATCTGCTCATCGTTGAAAAACATTTTTTCAGATTCCCTGACAAATGCCATATCTATTTGCTTGTTTAGAAGGTCCTTTTTCAACCCATACTCCTTTTGATAAATATTCACCTCGATATCTGGGTATGCGATCCTGAATTGATTGATAGGTTCCATCAGACCGTATAATCTCATGCTTCCAATCGTGCCGATATTGATCGACTTGTTTTTATATCTACTTGACATATTGATCAGTTCAGAATATTTTTTCTGTTCATTCAACATTTTTCGTGCAAACGGATATAAAATCGTTCCAAATTCGTTGAGCGTCACCATCTTTTGTCGCCGTTCAAACAACTGCACACCCAATTCAGCTTCCAATGCTGCAATATGCTTGCTAATGGTCGATTGTGATATGGAAAACTGTTCTGCAGCACGCGAAAAGCTTTCTGTTTCGACAAGAGTTATAAACTCTTGCAAGTAATTTAAGTTCATATAGTTATTTCTCCGTGTTAGTCAACTTCGTAATTTTTTGCAAAATCAAAAAAGCACGATTCCTTTTTGTTCAAGGTCTCTTTGCAGTAAAGCATATTCAGGTATACAGTTATTGGTGGGTAAACATCTACAAGCGTTGTACCCTCTGTATGCGCAGATAGTGCGGGAGTCTTTAGAAGAACGGCGATTCCCAACTGATTCGCAACAAAGTGATAAATGCTGTTACCGCTGAGCGAATGCACAATTTTTGGCTCAAAACCTGATCTTTTGCACGCAAGAATAAAACTATCGTAAATTGTGCCGCGCTGTGTAGCAGTGACAAAGGTTTCTCCTTTGAGTTCTGCAAAGGAAATATATTGGTTGTTGGCCAGCGGATGAGACACTGGCAAACAGACGCTCAATACATCCGTGCAAAAGCGAATGTGGAAAAAATTGTCATTTGTTGGTTCACCGAGTTCCGTGCAGAAGGCGAATGAACATTTCCTTTCGTTTAATAATTGCTTCAGGGTGGAGTTGTTGCTTTCCATGATGTTAATTGAAGTGTTTGGCCATGAGCAGGAAAAATCAATGAGCAGATTCATTATCTTTTTGTAATAGCTAAAGTTGTGTGGAACTGCTATCGGT
>JAJQFT010000030.1 GCA_021200975.1 Bacillota bacterium
AAACTCAATCGCTTTTTTCTATACCTTGGTCTCACATCTATTGTAACGTTACATCGTGCAAATCTGAACTTTCCGCTTGACATTCCCTCTCCTTTGCGGTATGATAAGCAGGTAAACATCCTGCGGCTTCCCGCAGAAAGAAACGGAGGAACTTCCTATGGAAAGAATCATCACCATCGACACCCGCGACCTGTGCCAGAGCGTTTGCGACGGTGGCTGCGGCGAATGCCAGACTTCCTGCCAGTCCGCTTGCAAAACCAGCTGCGGCGTTGCCAACCAGCCCTGCGAAAAAGCGGAGTAATTTTCGCGTAAGAATGGGGCCGTTGCCTGTGCAACAGCCCCATTTTTGTGCGTTTGGAGAGAGATTTTATGATGCATCAATATAAGCTCAACGGCTACAACATCGTGCTGGATACCTGCAGCGGCTCGGTTCACTTGGTTGACGATGTCGCCTACGACATCATTGCCCTGTATCAGGAGCGCAGCGCCGCTGAAATCACCGCCCAAATTTGCGAAAAATATCCCGATGTGACAAGCGAGGACGTCGCCGAATGTCTTGCGCAGGTAGCGCAGCTGGAGAAAATGCACAAGCTTTTCACCCCGGACTCCTATGCCAATCTGGCCGGGCAGTACAAAAGCCGCTCGAACGTAGTAAAGGCTCTTTGCCTGCACGTAGCGCACACCTGCAACCTGTGCTGCTCCTACTGCTTCGCCGGGCAGGGAAAATATTCCGGCGACCGCGCGGTGATGCCCTTTTCGGTCGGCAAGCAGGCACTGGATTTCCTTGTGGCCAATTCCGGAAGTCGCCACAATCTCGAGGTAGACTTCTTTGGCGGCGAGCCGCTGATGAACTGGCAGGTTGTAAAGGACTTGGTCGCCTACGCCCGCAGCATCGAGCAGGCGGCGGGCAAGCATTTCCGCTTCACGCTCACGACCAACGGGATGCTGATAGACGACGAGGTAATCGATTTCTGCAACAAGGAGATGCACAACGTCGTGCTTTCGCTCGACGGGCGTAGGGAGGTCAACGATCGCTTCCGCGTCAATGCGGCCGGAAAAGGCAGCTACGACACCATCGTACCGAAATTTCAGAAATTCGTAAAAGCGCGCGGCGACAAGAGCTACTATATGCGCGGCA
Organism: Bacillota bacterium; assembly: GCA_021200975.1. Taxonomy (GTDB): domain Bacteria; phylum Bacillota; class Clostridia; order Oscillospirales; family Oscillospiraceae; genus Faecousia. The sequence continues at coordinate 1,139 of JAJQFT010000030.1, forward strand.
CCTTCACCCATTTTAACCCGGATTTTACCAAGGACGTGCTGCACATGGCCGACCTTGGTTTCACCGAGCTGAGCATGGAGCCGGTGGTCTGCGCCCCGGATTCGCCCAGCGCGCTTACGAAAGAGGATCTGCCCATTGTGATGGAGCAATACGAAATCCTCGCCAAGGAAATGCTCAAGCGCGCGCGTGAGGGTCGCCCCTTTACCTTTTATCACTACATCCTCGACCTCAAGCACGGCCCATGCATCTACAAGCGCATCTCCGGCTGCGGCAGCGGCACGGAATACATGGCCGTGACGCCTTGGGGCGAGCTATACCCCTGCCATCAATTTGTCGGCGACCCGCAGTATTCGCTCGGCAACATCTGGGACGGCGTAACGAACGAAGCTCTGCGCGAGGAATTTCGCGCCTGTAACGCCTATTCGCGCCCACAATGCGAGGACTGCTGGGCGAAGCTCTACTGCTCGGGCGGCTGCGCAGCAAACGCCTACCACGCCACCGGCAGCATCAACAGCGTGTACGAAAATGGCTGTGAGCTTTTCCGCAAGCGCATCGAGTGCGCCATCATGCTGCAGGTCGCGCTGGATCAGGATTCACATGGACACGCCGATTCTTGATTTTCTTCGCGCCTACGCCGTCTCCGGCACCTCGCGGCTGCATATTCCGGCGCACAAGGGGCGCGGGGAGCTGGGCTGCGAGGCTATGGATATCACGGAAATTTCGGGTGCGGACGATTTGGCGCAGCCCAGCGGCATTCTCCTCGAAAGCGAGCGCTCCGCCGCCGGCATTTTCGGCGCGGGGCAAACCTGCTACCTCACGGGCGGCAGCTCACAGGGTATTAAGGCCATGCTGCATTTGGCAGCCCTGCAGCGCAGGGGCGTGATTCTCGCCGGGCGCAACGCGCACAAAGCTTTTTTCCATGCCTGCGCGCTGCTGGATTTGCCCGTGCGATGGTTATATGGAGAGAATCTCTGCTCGTGCCGCGTCACGCCCGCCTCACTCGAGGAGGCGATCGCCGCCTCGCCGGAGCCGCTTGCCGCCGTGTATGTCACCTCGCCGGATTATCTCGGCAATGTGCTAGACATTGCTTCGCTGGCCGAGCTCGCGCATCGGTACAGCCTGCCCCTGCTTGTGGACAATGCCCATGGCAGCTACCTGACCATCTATGGCCGCCACCCGATTGCGCTCGGCGCTGACCTGTGCTGCGACTCGGCGCACAAGACCCTGACCGCGCTCACCGGCGGGGCTTATCTGCACATGAAGACGCCCGATCCCCGCGCGCGGGAGGCAATATCCATTTATGGAACGTCCAGCCCAAGCTACCTGATTCTCGCATCGCTCGACGGCTGCAACCGCGCGCTGCGCGAATTCTCCGCGCAAAGTGCCGGGGCCTTTGCCGCTCGCCTTGCGGATTTGGCGGCGGCGCTCCCCTTCCCGAATCGTTCCGAAGAGCCGTGGAAAATCACGCTGGACTGCGCCCCGATCGGCGCAAGCGGCAGCGAGGTTGCTCAGCGGCTACGGCATTTTTCCGCCGAACCGGAATTTGCCGACGAAGACTTCGTGGTGCTGATGCTTTCGCCGCGCAATACCGAGGAGGACCTGCAACGGATTCTTTCTGCGCTGGGGGATTATCCCGTTCGCCCGCCCCGAGCGCCGCTGCTCGCACCTGTACCCGGGGAGCAGGTGCTCTCGCTGCGCGAGGCGATGCTTGCTCCGCGCGAAAACGTAGCGGTTTCTCGCGCTGCCGGGCGCATCTGCGCCTCGGCTGCGATTTCCTGCCCGCCGGCGATACCGCTCGTCGTACCGGGCGAGCGAATTTCCCCCGAGGCCGCCGCCCAAATGGCCGCGCGTGGCATAGCCGAAATTGGGGTTATATCCTCTCAATAAAAAAGGATTTCCGGGAAGACACGCCGGAAATCCTTTTTTTAGATTCGTTAAATTCGGTTCTATAATAAATGTTGGGGTCAGGTGTGAGCCTGACCCCATGAATATGAAA
>JAJQFT010000077.1:0-1186 GCA_021200975.1 Bacillota bacterium
GGTGTCGTGGCTTGAAATTACGGAGACGGAACTCTAAAATATGAAGACGATTCTGAATGATATCCGCAGCCAGTGCGTATACGGAGCGTCTGATCAGCTCACGACGGATGACCGCGAGACGATTCTGGCCAATCTCGAGAAGCTGCGCGATCAGGTATATTCCGAAGGAAATGCGGACTACGCGGGACGTACCGTGTTTACAGGCTACCGGACGAATCAGAAGCTGACCTTTATGAAGGATGACAGCACGACGTCCTATGATATCACGCAGAGCTTTAGCTATGGGGACATTGAGGAGTACCGTTACTACAGCGATGAGGTGACGGTTCCGACGACGGCGGCAGAGGTGACAGGCAATACGATTTCCGATCCGAAGCAGTCGATCTTCGATCGGGTGCGGTTGAGCTATGGTGAGATTGACAGCATTGTGGACAAGGATGGCAATGTGCTCGATGGCGGCGCGACGTCGAATCAGGGAACGCTTGCTTACAGCTATACGGATGCGAACGGCACGGTACAGAATGATGGTGAACTGAATGTTACAGTCTATGATACATTGGAGGACTGGGCGGCGGCAAATGCAGATAACGAATACAGTATCCCGGACGGCGAGGCTGTGCTGATTAAGGAGACCGGCGAATTGATCCTGAGCACTGACGCATCATCGACGCTCCGCAGCGGCAAGGCGACATTCGATTTGGATTACAATAAGACAGGCTTCGACGAGGGTGAGGTTCGTCCGGAGTACTATTTTAACTGTACGAATGTGACAGATCCGGACAACCCGATCGACTATGTGAAATACAAGGACGGAAAAGAGATCTATCAGGATATTGAATATGTGGTTTCCGGAAATCAGACGCTCACGGTCAATACGCAGGCTTCCGCGGTATTAGATTCCTCAATCGGCAGGGACATCGACGCGATGATCGAGGCAGTGCGCTTCGCGCAGGAGGCAAACGCCAAGGTTGAAGAGCTTGAGAAGATGCAGAAGATGCAGGAGTACGCGTCGGATGACTGCCAGGCGGCACTTGAGGAGTGGCTGGCCGCGGCGCAGAAGGAGGCTGATTACGCGGACGACAATCTGCAGAAGCTGTATAACAGCTACATTGGAAACTTTGATGAATATCTGCAGAAGGTGAATCTTGCGGTCACGGACGTAGGAAGCAAGGGAAAGAGCCTTGAG
>JAJQFT010000077.1:1196-2962 GCA_021200975.1 Bacillota bacterium
TCATTGATTACATAGCCGCGTACACGGCGTATGAAGCTTCCCTGCAGGCGGCAGCGAAGGTGAACCAGAATACACTATTGAATTTCCTTTAAATAAAGTGACATCCACGAAAGTGGCGGGAGGATAGCAGATGAAGGCAGACACAAGACTTTTTGGCGAGATTGACATTGCGGAGGATAAGATTATCACACTTGAGAATGGTATGGTCGGGCTTCCGGAATTTCGCAAATTTGCATTGATTTATGACGAGGAAAAGGGCATAGACGCATCTTCTGTGATGTGGTTTCAGTCGATGGACGATCCGCAGACAGCGTTTCCGGTGATGCAGCCGCACACGGTGAACCCGGACTACAATCCGGTGGTAAATGACGAGATGCTGACGCCGCTCGGAGAGATGACGGAGGAGAACACCTATGTGCTTGTAACGCTTACGGCGACTGAGAAGCCGGAGAACTTATCCGTGAATCTGAAAGCACCGATCGTCATTAACACGGACACGAAGAAGGGATGTCAGATCATCGTGGAGGATGATTACCCGGTAAAGTACAGGATTTATGAGGTGCTCAAAGGCAGAAAGAAAGCGGAGGATTAGAATATGCTGGCATTGACACGTAAGAAGGGGGAATCGCTGGTTATCAATAACAATGTCGAGATAACCGTACTTGAGATTCGGGGAGATCAGGTGAAGATTGGAATCACGGCGCCGAAGGAGATCCCTGTATACCGCAAGGAAGTGTTCCTGCAGATTCAGGATGAGAATAAAGCGGCGTTAAATGTCGATACATTGGAGTCAATCAAGAATCTTTTCTGATATCGGTTAATATAATCGGGGATTTCTCCGATATATGACATAGATAACTGAGTGGATATAGTGATCCATACTATCACACGGAGGTGGTAACAAATGGAAGTAGAGAGCATCAAGAGCAGCACAGTGATGTCGTATCAGGGAAGTGCGACGTCTGCTGTGACAGAAACAGGTCCCGCGCCGGACGCGGGAGAGGTGCAGAATTCGGTGGTACAGAGTTCTGCGACGCAGGATTATTCCTTCGGCACAGGAGGATCAGACAGTCAGAAGGAGCAGAATCCGGGCAAGGGTGAGCAGCTTAAGAAGGCTGTTTCGGATCTGAATAAGCAGCTGCCGAATTCGGAGGCGATCTTCGGTATTCATGAGGAGACGAACCGCGTCACGATTAAGATTGTAGACAAGTCTACGAGAGAGGTTATCAAGGAATATCCGCCGGAGGAGACACTTGATATGATCGCGAAGGTCTGGGAGGTTGCAGGGATTCTCGTCGATGAGAAGCTGTAGGTGACCCAGTGGGGAAGGAAAGGAGAAGCATATGGCAATTCGTATTACAGGATTGAATTCAGGGTTGGATACCGAGTCGATTATTTCCGCGCTTGTATCTTCCTACAATTACAAGACCAACAAGTATAAGAAGGCGCAGACAAAGCTTTCCTGGAAGCAGGACGCATGGAAGACACTGAATACAAAGATTTACAGTCTGTATACTAACATCAGCAGTCTGAAGCTTTCAAGCGCGTACAATTTAAAGACGACGACCGTCTCTGATACCACGAAGGCGACCGTCACGGCGAGCAACAACGCGCCAGTAGGTACGCAGCAGCTGAATATTATCAAGGTGGCGCAGGCAGGCTACCTGACAGGCGGCGAACTCGACAGCAGCGTGACGACAAGTACGACGCTGGCGGAGCTTGGCTATACAGGCGGCGATGGCAAGATTAATCTCACAATGGGGGAC
>JAJQFT010000106.1 GCA_021200975.1 Bacillota bacterium
CTTATGCACCCATCAAAAGCCCTTAGTCTGCTGCTGACGCTCTGCCTGCTCGTTTCATCTGCCGTTCCCGCTCTGGCGGACGACACGGAAACGGGCGCTGTGGAGAGCGCGGAAACAACGGCGGACGAGACAACCGAATCCGATGCAAACACGGAGGTCGCAGAAGCGGAGGTCATAGAAACCACCGCGCTGAAAAAGACCATGTTCACCGTAGATACCGCCTCCGTTGTTTATGACGGCACGGCTCAGACAAAAACCGTCACCAGCGCGCTGACCGAAGGCGAGGACTACGTCGTTTCCTATTCAAATAACACAAACGCCGGGACCGCGACCCTCACCATCACCGGAACCGGCGCATATGACGGCACGCTGAACTATACCTTCAAAATCACAAAAGCGGAGCGCGTATTCTCAATCTCCGCAGAAAAGACCGAGCTTTCCACCACCGGCGGCACAGTCACGCTCAGCGTCAGCGACAACGCCGCAGACGACAGCCCGACCTACACACGCAAGGTCAGCGATTCCAAAGTGCTGACCGTTTCTAAAACCGCCGTCGTCACGCCGCTGACCGCCGGAAGCGCAACCGTCACCATCACCGCTGCAGCAACGGATAATTACCTCGCCGCTTCGGCGCAGATCACCTTTACCGTCGTGGAGCTTCCGGCACAGTCGCTCACATTCCCGGATGGAACGGAAACGCTGTCCGCGACATATGGAGATGCGGCGTTCACCGTTGCGGCCACGAACACAAGCGAGGGCGGCGGCGCGGTCAGCTATGTCAGCAGCGATACCGCTGTAGCCACTGTAGACGACTCCGGCGCCGTGACCATCGTCGGCACGGGCGAGGCCGTGATCACCGCCACCGCCGCAGAGGTGGACGGCGTTTGGGCGGAAACTTCGGTCAGCTATACACTGACCGTTTCTCCAAAGGCCATATCCGTCACCATAGACGATCAGACCATCCGCTATGGAACGGCGCTGCCGGACTTCACCGCCGTACTGGATGCGGGCGAGTCGCTTGCATCCGGCGATACACTTGCCAGCCTGAAGCTGACGCTCCAGACCACAGCCACAGCGACCTCCGCCGTTGGCGCTTATGAAATCACCGGTACGTCCGCCAGCGAAAACTACGCCGTCACCGTCACATCTGGCACACTGATGATCGTGCAGGGCAGCCACGCCGACCTGACTGCGGCGGTCAATGCGCAGCGCGGCGCGGCTGCGAACTATGACCTCTCCGCGCTTTTCAGCGGCGTGACGGATGCGGTATGCACCGACCTGATCGCAGACGGCGACGGGTTCTTTTCCGAAACGCCGACCATCAGCGACATGACGCTCAGTTTCACGCTTGCGTCTGACGAAACGGGCGCGCTGCCGGACAGCGCCGCCATCTCCTTCCGCGTCAGCAGCAGCAACTACGAGGACTTCAACATCACGCTCACCGTTTCCGCATCGGCGCTGACGGTTCCGGCCCTGACCGCGTCGGCGCTGACCGTCGTTTACAGCGGCGCGGCGGTGGAGGCGGACGCTGTGCAGACTGCGGCTGAGGCGGACGGCGCGGCGGTATCCGGCACATGGAGCTGGGCCGATGCAGCGACCAGCATCGTCCGCGTTGCGGACAGCGGCGTTTATACCCTGCTGTTTACCCCGGACGATACCGAAAGCTACACCGTCAACTATGTGACCGTATCCGTCACGGTGCAAAAGGCATCGCCCAGCGGCACGCCGGGCTATACATCCATCACCTCCAGCGGCTACACGCTGGCCGACGCAGCGCTGACCACCGGCGACATCGACGTGGCGGGGAGCATTGCGTGGAAGCTGGACGAGGATACGGAGGTAAAGGCCAACACCTATTACGCATGGGTCTTTACGCCGACGGACACGGACAACTATGAAACGCTGAACGGAACCCTGCGCGTCTGGCGGCGCAGCAGCAGCCGCTGGCGCACCACCACCACGACTTCCACCACCAGCAAGACGACATCCTCCGCCACGACCAGCAGCGCGGACGATGACGACGATGATGAAGTTCTGTTGAGTTTTGACGATGTGGATGAGGACGATTACTATTATGACGCCGTTCTCTGGGCTGTGAACGAAGGCGTGACGCTCGGAACCGACAGCACGACATTCAGCCCGGAGCAGAGCTGCACCCGTGCGCAGGTCGTCACCTTCCTCTACCGCGCCGCAGGCTATCCCGATGTGGAGGGCGGGAACCCGTTTACTGATGTGAGCGGCGACGATTATTATTACGAGGCTGTCCTCTGGGCTGTGGAAAACGGCGTGACCGACGGGACGGACGAGGGCACGTTCAGCCCCGACGCCGTTTGCACCCGCGCGCAGGTCGTCACCTTCCTCTACCGCTGCGTCGGGGAGGACACAGACAGCGATAATCCCTTTGCGGACGTGGACGCGGACGACTATTACTACAACGCCATTCTCTGGGCTTTGGAGGCCGCCGTGACCGACGGGACGAGCGACGACACATTCAGCCCCGCGCAGGACTGCACCCGCGCGCAGGTCGTCACCTTCCTCTACCGCGCGCTTTCCTGAACGCAATTCCGGCACAGACCCTTCTGCGCCCCGACGGAGCGATTTCCCGTCGGGGCGCGGTTTCAAAAAAAATCGAGAAATTTTGAAATTTCCTCTTGACAATTCAGGAAATCTCTGGTATATTAATTAAGTTGACTGATGTGGCCGAGTAGTTCAGTTGGTTAGAACGCCAGCCTGTCACGCTGGAGGTCGTGGGTTCGAGCCCCATCTCGGTCGCCATTTTGCCCCCGCTCGTCGGGGGCAATCTGCTGCTGTAGCTCAGTCCGTAGAGCGCATCCTTGGTAAGGATGAGGTCGG
>JAJQFT010000026.1 GCA_021200975.1 Bacillota bacterium
ATTTCAATCGCTATGGATTTTTTAGGTGTTCAACTTCATTTTACAATCGACCGCGAATATTCATTGACATTTTCCCCCTTTTCGAGTATGATTAGATTTGCAATGTTTCAAGTGCGAAAGGACGGAAACTATGGACAAATTCATTGTTAACATTATCCATCGCCCGGAAATGGTTCCGGAATACGCGCAGAAGGTCACCGGGCACGGCGGCAAGGAGGAGGACACCGGCAACAAGGCGCTGCTCACCGAAAGCCTCGATATTTTCAAGACCCAGCAGGCCATTGCGCACAAATATGGGCTGAAAACCACCATTTTGATGACCTATGCCAGCCTTTTCAACGCCGAGGCCGTCGCGCAGGCCAAGGCCGACCACGCGCAGTATGGCGACGAGATCGGGCTGACGCTGCTCGGCCTGCCCTGCACCGAGTTCAAGGAAAAGTACAAGACCCGCGATTTTTGCATCTGGATGTTCGATTTGGAAACCAAGAAGCAGATCGTCGATGATGTATTCGGCAAGTTCCATGAGATTTTCGGCTTCTATCCCAAGTCCACTGGCAGCTACTACATGGATGCCGACCTGACCAACTACATCAAGGCCAGCTACCCCGATGTGGTTTGCGAGATTGCCACCTGCTGGGAGGAGAGCAAGGCCTACCACACCTGCAACGAGAGCTGGTACACGTTTGAGGACGGCGGCCCGTGGGCGCCGTGGATCCCCTCCAAGGCCAATACCCACGCCCCCGCGGCGAACGCCGAGGAGGATTCCGGCGTGGTTGCCATCCCGCACCTCAGCCGCGACCTGATTGCCTGCTACGATGGCAACGGCTCGAACTTCGGCACGCATCCGCAGAATGTTCTGCGCGGGCTGCTCTATAAGCCCGGCAGCTTTGCCGAGGATGGCAGCTACGGCGGGCAGGAATACCCCTATTTCTGCAATTTGGTGGACCAGTACCGCTATCAGGGGCGGTTCAACGGCGGCATCAGCTACAACATGATGCACGTCGGCCCCGGCTGGATGAACAAGGCCGGGCGCTGGGAGGCGCCCTACGAGCTGCTGCTGGCCTCCTATGAGGATGGCTGTAGGTACTACGGCGAGCTGAAAAAGAGCGGCAAGCTCGAGGACATGACCATGTCCGAATTCGCCGAGTTCTACCGCGCGAACAAGCGCTATACCGAGCCGGAGGTCGCCCTGTGGCGCGATATGATTTATGGCTCCGACAAGCAGTACTTCTGGTACTGCGACCCCAATATGCGCGTGCTGCTGAATATGGATTTGTGCGGCGCGATCACCGACCTGCGCCCCTATGTCGGCAAGCTCGTGTGGCCGATCGGCATTGGCACGCCGCACATTCAGGAGTGCTCCTACCCCTTCCTGATTCAGGGGATGTACCGCGCCGGCCCCTTCACGCACTACGCCGGCGCGGGCACGCTGCGCTCGGCAAAGCTGCAATACAACGGCGAAGAGGTGGACCTGAAGCTTTGCCGCACCCACGGCCATGTATCCAACAATGGCGGCAAGGTTGTGACGCTCGACCCCGTGGAGATCGAGTTCACGGGGCTGAAGCTGAAGCTGCAAACGGTCGTTTCCTTCCCGGAGGGCGAGAGCGTGATCCGCTTCGACCGCAGGGTGCTGGAAATCTCCGACCCAGACGCGCGCGTGCACATTGACGAATACATGACCGCCTGTTACGGCACGAACGAATATCCCGAGGATATGTCCGTCGTCACGCTCGAGGCCAGCGCGAATGGCGAAACCGAAGCGCTGCAATATGCCTACCGCGACCGCCACAGTACGCTCGCCGGCGCGCAGGAGGTTTCGGCGACCATTCCGCCGATTGCGACCACGGTGCGCCTGACGGCGCAGGGGCCGGACGCCGCCGGATATTTTGCCGAGGGCTACGCATTTTCGCCCATGTTCGACCTGGGCTTCCGGGGAACTTTAGGAAAGGATGAGGTGTTTACCACATGGCTCAAGCTGGAAAAGGCAGACTGAATTACCGCTGCCCCTCGTGCTTCATGCGCGATAAGGATTTGGATCTGTTCTACGACAGGGAAAAGCAGGAGTACTACTGCCTGCGCTGCCAGTTCACCGGCAGCGAGGAGGAGGTCATCCGGCTTACGGACTTGTGCCGCTACCGCTACAAGACGATGCTCCACCGCTTCACGGAGGAGGAATTCGAGCACTTTGGGGACTGACAGGAGAGACTATGGACTATTGCAAGGGCGTTGACCTCTCCACGCTGCCGGAGGTGGAGCGCTGCGGCGGCAAATTCTACGACAACGGCGCCGAAAAGAGCGCGCTGGACATTCTGACCTCCCGCGGCTGCAACTGGGTGCGCATCCGGCTGTGGAACGACCCCTACGACGCATCAGGCGAGGACTACGGCGCGGGTGTGTGCGACCTGCCGACGGTGCTCGCGCTGGCGGCGCGGGTGAAAAGGGCGGGCGGAAAATGGCTGCTCGACCTGCACTATTCCGATTTCTGGGCAGACCCCGGCAAGCAGACTGTGCCCAAGGCATGGCAGGGCATGGATGCGCCGGCGCTGGCTGAGGCGGTCTACGCCTACACGCGCGAGGTGCTCGGCGAGTGTATCGCGCACGGCGTCGCGCCGGATATGGTGCAGGTGGGCAACGAGCTGAGCAAGGGCCTGCTCTGGCCGCTCGGCAGGGTGCCCGAATGGGACAACATCCACCGCTTCGTTTCGGCGGGGGTTCGCGCGGTGCGCGAGCTGCTCCCGGCGGCGCCGGTGATGGTGCACCTCGATAACGGCGGCAACAAAGCGCTGTATCAGCGCTGGTTCGGTGAGTATTTCGCCCGCGGCGGCGACTGCGACGTGATTGGCCTGAGCTATTATCCCTTCTGGCACGGCACGATGGCCGAGCTGAAGGCGAATATGGACGATTTGGCTGTGCGCTTTGGTAAGGATCTGATTGTTGTCGAAACCAGCACCGCCTTCACGACCGCGAGCTATGCTGCCTACGAAAAGCTCCCGGAGGCCGAGCGCAAGGGGCACCCCATCCGCCCGGAGCTGGAGCGCAGAGCCGAGTACCCGCTCACCAAGGCGGGGCAGTGCGATTTCCTGCGCGCCCTGCTCGAAACCATCGAGCAGGTGCCCGGCGGCAGGGGGCGCGGCTTCTTCTGGTGGGAGCCGGCGTGGCTGCCCGTGCCCGGCTCGGGCTGGGCGAAAAAGGGCGGCTGGGAATATGTGCATGAGGCCGGCCCCGGCGGCAACGAATGGGCGAACCAATGCCTGTTTGACTACGACGGCAATGCCCTGCCCGCGCTGGAAGTGCTTGGCGCTTACACGCCTGCCGCCCAGCGCCCGCTTTAGGAGAACGCATCTATGGAGAAGCTGCTTTTTGGCGCGGCGTACTACGACGAATATATGCCCGAAAGCCGCATCGACGAGGATTTTCGCCTGATGCGTGAGGCCGGGATGAACGTGATTCGCATCGCTGAGTCCACATGGTCTACATGGGAGCCGCGCGACGGCGAATTCTGCTTCGACTCGCTCCACCGGATGCTCGATGGCGCGAGCAGATGGGGGCTGTCCGTCATTGTAGGCACGCCGACCTATGCCATCCCGCCGTGGCTGTACCGCAAATGCCCCGAGATCCTGCCCGTGACCCACGCGGGGCAGAACCTCTACGGCGCGCGGCAGAATATGGACATCACGCACCCGCTCTACCGCTTTCATGCCGAGCGGATCCTGCGCCGCCTGCTGGCCGAGGTGCAGCCCTACCGCTGTGTGATTGGCTTCCAGCTCGATAACGAAACCAAGGCCTACGACACCTGCTCGCCCGGTGCGCAGGCGGCCTTCAAGACCTATTTGAAGGAGAAATTCGGCACGGTCGAGGCGATGAACGCCGCGTTTGGCTTCGCCTATTGGAGCAACAGCGTCCACGATTGGGACGATTTGCCCGATGTGCGCGGCACGATCAACGGCTCCTACGCGGCGGAATATGCCGCCTTCCAGCGCACGCTCGTCACGGAGTTTCTGATGTGGCAGCGCGCAATCGTGGAGGAGTATCGCCGCCCAGAGCAATTTGTTACCCACAATTTTGACTTCGACTGGGAGCCGTGGCATTGCGCTGGCCTGCAGCCGGAGGTGGATCAGTTCCGTGCGCAGGCGGCGCTCACCATTGCTGGCAGCGACATCTACTACCCCACGGCGGACGAGCTTACCGGCGAGGAGATTTCCTTCGGCTGCGCGCTGACGCGTGCGCTGAAGAAGGACAATTTTCTGGTGCTGGAAACGCAGGCGCAGGGGCCGCTGCGCAACGACCCCTATCCCGGGCAGGTGCGGCTGGCGGCCTTCTCGCTCGTAGCGGGCGGGGCGAACATGGTCGAGTACTGGCATTGGCACTCCATCCACAATGCCATCGAGTCCTATTGGCGGGGCGTGCTGGGGCACGACCTCCGCCCCGGCCGGATGTATGCGGAGATTGCCTCCGTCGGGCGGGATTTTGCGCGTCTCGGCGGCACGCTGTGCAATTTCCGGCCGCGCTCGCGGGTCGCAATTCTGGTATCCAACCGCAGCCTCACCGGGCTGCGCAATGACGCCTCCTTCAGCGGCTTTTCCTACAACCGCGATGCGCTCATGCCGCTGCACCGCGCGCTGTTCCGCAGCAATGTGGCGGTGGATTTACTCGGCGAGGATGCGCGCGACTTCTCGGCCTATGCGCTGGTCGCCGTCCCGGCGCTCTACTGCGCCCCGGAGGGGCTGATTGCCGCACTGAAAAGTTATGTAAACCAAGGCGGCAAGCTCCTTGCCACCTGCCGCAGCTTCTACGCCGATGAAAATGCGCAGATTCGCCACGCCGCCCAGCCCTACGGCATGACGGAGGTGTTCGGTATGCACTACGAGCAGCTCACGCCCGCGCGCGAGGCGCACGTCGGGCATTATCAGGAGCTGCTGGAGCCGCACGAGGGCACCGAAGTGCTGCGCCGCTACACGAACCCCAGCTATGCCGCTTACGCCTGCGCGACCATGCACCGCTATGGCCGGGGGCAGGCCGCCTACATCGGCGCGGATTTTGATGATGAGCTTAGCATCGAGCTGGTTGCCGAGCTGCTGCGGCGGATGGGGCTCTCCCTGCCCGCCGAGCGCTGGCCGCTCGTGCTCAAGGACGGCGAGGGGATCTGCTACGCGTTCAACTATTCCGCTTCGCCGCGCGCCTATTCTCCGCCGCGCGAATGCACGGATCTGCTCACGGGCGAGCGCTTCGCCCCCGGGGAGAGCGCGCCGCTTCCGGGCTGGGGCGTACGGATTTTCCAGAAGGCGCAGCAGGAGGCATGGCTGTGAGGCTGGACAAGCTTGTGAATTTTGTCGCCTCGCGCGGCTGGCGCTATCACTATGCCGAGCCGGGCGGCCTTGGCGCGCTCAGCTTTGAGTACAAGGGGCTGCGCTACCGGGTCTGGGAGTTCGACGAGGGAGAGCCGGGCGCAGAGAGCAACGTGCGCAGCACCGGCCGCAGCGACGACTACTACGGCGATTATGAGGAGCAAATCCTCGCAATTCTCCGCACATGGGACTGAAATCCGGTCTCCATTTCTGACCTCTGCCACGGCAGAGGTCAATTTTTGTTGATTTTTCCCAAAAACAATGCTTTACTTTTGCGCAATTTTCCAGTACAATGGGGGAAAGGAAGTACGCACACGGTTTCGGTAACGCTTGGCTCAAAAGAGCCCTAAAGGAGTTTCCTATGGATTTCTTCTCGGTTTTGACACTTATCGGCGGCCTGGCAATGTTCCTGTTTGGCATGAACACCATGGGCGAGGCGCTGGTGAAGGTTTCCGGCGGCAGGCTGGACAGCATTCTCGAAAAGCTCACCTCCAGCCGCCTGAAGGCCGTGCTGCTGGGCGCGGCGGTAACGGCGGTGATCCAGTCCTCGTCGGCGACGACCGTGATGGTCATCGGCTTCGTCAACTCCGGAATCATGGATCTGACCCATGCGGCCGGGGTGATTATGGGCGCGAATATCGGCACGACCGTCACCTCGTGGCTCCTTTCGTTGGCGGGGGTGAGCGGCAGCAGCTTCTGGGTGTCGCTGTTTAAGCCCTCGTCGTTCTCGCCAATCCTTGCAGGCATTGGCATTGTGCTGACCATGACGGCCAAGGAGAACCGCTGCAAGCGGGATATCGGCTCCGTGCTGCTGGGCTTTGCCGTGCTCATGTTCGGGATGCAGACCATGAGCGGCGCGGTGGAGCCGCTGGCGGAGAATCCGCAGTTCACCGCCATCCTCACCGTGTTTTCCAATCCCATCCTTGGGGTGCTCGCCGGCACGCTCCTTACGGCGGTGCTGCAAAGCTCCTCCGCCTCCGTCGGTATTTTGCAGGCGCTGTGCCTGACCGGCGCGGTCAGCTACGGCACGGCGATCCCCATCATCATGGGGCAGAATATCGGCACCTGCGTGACGGCGCTGCTCTCCGGCATCGGCGCGCGCCGGGATGCCCGCCGCGCCTCTATGATGCACCTGTATTTCAATTTGATTGGTACGGTCGTTTTCATGGCCGTTTTCTACCTGCTTGATGCCTTTTTGGATTTCGCCTTCCTCGATGAGGCGGCGAGCGCCGTCGGCGTCGCGGCGGTGCACAGCCTGTTCAATATCGGCTGCTGCGTCGCGTGGTTCCCGTTTGCGAATGTGCTGGTAAGGCTTGCGGTGCTGACCGTGCCGGATCGGCGCGGCGCGGCGACGCGGGAGAGCTACCCCGGCGAGCTTGCTGTGCTGGATGACCGCTTCCTCGAAAAGCCCGAATATGCCGTGAAAATCAGCAAGGATACCGCCGTGCGGATGGCGCTGCGGGTGCAGGATGCGCTGGACGCGGGCATCGCGCTGCTGGACGGCTACAGCGAGGAGGCCGCCGGGGAGGTTGCCGCCATTGAGCAGCAGACCGCCGCGTACAGCGCGGCGCTGAGCGAATACCTGATGAAAATCAGCGGCAGCGAGCTGAGTGTCGAGAGCAGCCGTCAGGTTTCCATGATGCTGCAATGCACCCGCGATTTCGAGCGGATGGCGGCGCATATCTCCGCCGTGCGGGAGGCGACGCGCCTGCTGCGCGAAAGGGAGATGCGCATCTCCGATTCGGGGCTTCGGGAGCTGAGCGTCTATGTCGGGGCGACGCGGGAGATTTTTGAGCATACGGTGCGGGCCTTCCGCACGGCGGATTTGCAGACGGCGCGCAGCATCGAGGCCTATGGAAAGGCGGTTGACGGCATGAGCGTCGAGCTGCGCCAGCGGCATGTCGACCGCCTGCGGCGCGGCAAATGCTCGATGGAGGCGGGGCTGATCCTGGAGGATATCCTCACCGCCTTCGACCACATCCGCGATAACTGCGTCCATGTCGGCAACTGCATCACCCGCGTGTACGGCGAGGGCGCGGCCGAGGCCGAGGAGGCGGAGATTCCCGGCTTCTGGGAGGATTACCGCCGGATGAAGGAAAAATACGTCCTTCCCGAGCGCCTGAAGCCCGAGCGGGACGAGGAGCACAAGAAAAAAGAAAAGGGCAAGCACAAGGGCAAGGACGGCGGAAAAAAAGAAAAGAAGGATAAGAAGCAGCCATGAAAGGAAGAATTTGGCGCAGTCTGATGGGTATTTCGGCAGCGGCGATCCTTGCCACCGCGCTGTGCGTCACGCTTGTGTTCTACGCGCAGTCCCTCTCGAACGCGCGCGCCACCCTGCGCGCGCAGGCGGCGCTGTTATGCGCGAGCGGCCTGCTGCAAACGGATGCGCCCGCCACGGAGGCCGAGCGCCTGAAGCCGCTT
This sequence comes from Bacillota bacterium, assembly GCA_021200975.1. Taxonomy (GTDB): domain Bacteria; phylum Bacillota; class Clostridia; order Oscillospirales; family Oscillospiraceae; genus Faecousia. The sequence goes on from JAJQFT010000026.1 coordinate 7,767, forward strand.
TGCGAGCTGGAGGCGCTGCGCGTGACATGGCTCGACGCCGACGGGACGGTGCTCTACGACAGCGCGGCCGACGCTTCGCAGATGGAAAACCACCTGCAGCGGCCGGAAATTCTCGCCGCGCTCGAGAGCGGCGAGGGCGAAAGCACCCGCGCCTCCGCCACGCTTGGGCGCGAAACCGTGTACTACGCGCTCGCGCTGGAGAATGGGACGGTGCTGCGCGTATCCACCGAGGTGCGCAGCGTGCTGGGCGCGTTTGCGGCGGCGCTGCCGCTGATTGCGCTGATCGCGCTGGCGATTGCCGCCCTGTGCGCGCTTGCCGCGGCGCTGCTCACGCGCAGGCTCCTTGCGCCCATCCACGCGCTGGCGGAGAATATCGGCGACGCCTCGCGCCGCCCGGTCTACAAGGAGCTGCAGCCCTTCGTCGAGGCCGTGCGCACCCAGCATGAGAACATTCTCGCCGCGGCGCAGAGCCGGCAGGATTTCACCGCGAACGTTACCCACGAGCTGAAAACGCCGCTCATGGCGATTTCCGGCTATGCCGAGCTTTTGGAGAACGGCATGGTCGTTGGCGAGCAGGCGCTGGAATTCGCCGGGGAGATTCGGCAGAACGCGCAGCGAATGAACGCGATGGTGAGCGATATCATCCGCCTCTCGGAGCTGGACAGGGCGGAGGATTTGCGCGATTCGTTTGTGCCGGTCGACCTGTACGCGGCCGCGCAGAAGGTGTGCAAGCTGCTCGCGCCCGAGGCGCTCAAGCGCGAGATCCGCCTCTCGCTGGACGGCGGGAGCGTGTCAGTTTTGGCGAATCCCGATATGATAGACGAGCTGATGGAGAACCTGTGCCAGAACGCTATCCGCTACAATCACGACGGCGGCGAGGTGCGCATTTTTGCCGGGATGGAGGAGAACCATCCGGTATTTCGCGTTGCCGATACCGGGGTCGGCATCCCCAAGGAGTTTCAGGAGAGGGTTTTCGAGCGTTTTTTCCGCGTCGATAAGAGCCGCTCGCGCCAAACCGGGGGCACCGGGCTGGGGCTGGCCATCGTCAAGCACATCGTGGAGCTGCACAATGCCAGCCTGCATATGCAAAGCGAGGTCGGCAAGGGCACGGATATCCGCATCCAATTTTAAGAAGGCTCGGAACACCAAGCGCCGGGTCGGCAGCTTTGAGGCTGCCGATGCACCGGCGCTTTTTTGCTTTTGTCAAAACGTGTCGAAGGAAATGTAAAAAGCAGGTAAAATTATTTTCCGATTTTTCAGGGTTCTTTAAGGAAAAGCTGGTAAACTTAGGCCACAAGCCCCAAGCGGCTGCACAAAATTTGCGAAAGGGGAAGTGCATATGGAATATCAGCAGACTTTCCAGCGCTATGAAACCAAATACCTGCTCACGATGCAGGAGAAGGCGACGATGCTGCAGGCGATAGCGCCATATATGCAGCTCGACCAATATGGGCGCACCACTGTTCGCAGCCTCTACTTCGACACGGAGAATTACCAAATCATCCGCCATTCGCTCGAGCGCCCCGCCTACCGCGAGAAGCTGCGCATCCGCAGCTACAAGACCGCCGGGCCGGAGGACATGGTTTTCGTGGAGATTAAGAAGAAGTATCACTCGGTGGTGTATAAGCGTCGGCTCGCCCTGCCGGAAAAGCAGGTGCGCCAGAGCTTCACCACCGGCCAGCCGCTGCCGGTGCATTCCCAGATTGGCAACGAGATTGCCTATATGCGCCAGTGCTATGGCCCGCTGCGCCCGGCGGTGTTCCTCTCCGCGGAGCGGGAGGCCTATTTCGCCCGCGACGGCGGGGAGCTGCGCATCACCTTCGACGAAAATATCCTCTACCGCGACAGCGACTTCAGCCTGAGCAGCCCCGCCTATGGCAAGCCCCTGCTGGAGCCGGAGCAGTCGCTGATGGAAATCAAGGCTCCCTATGCCCTGCCGCTGTGGCTGTGCCACGCGATTCACGACTGCGGCATCCGCCGCGCGACCTTTTCCAAGTACGGCACAGCCTACCGCCGTATGCAGGAGGAAAAATTCCACGCCAATGATGAAAGGAGAACGTTCTATGAGCCTGTTCAACGGGTTGTTTGACACCACATCCACCACGGTAATCACCCCCGGAAGCTTCCTGCTGTGCGTAGGGAGCGCGCTGGTGATTGGCCTGCTGCTCGCCGCCTGCTATCTGTTCCGCTCGCGGGCTTCCAAGAGCTTCGTCGCCACCATTGCCCTGCTCCCGGCCGCGGTTTGCGTGGTCATTATGCTGGTCAATGGCAATATCGGCACGGGCGTGGCCGTCGCGGGCGCCTTCGGGCTGGTTCGCTTTCGCTCCGCGCCCGGCACAGCAAAGGAAATCACCGCCATTTTCATCGCGATGACCACCGGGCTGGCCGCGGGTATGGGCTATATCGCCTATGCCTTCCTGATTGCGCTCCTGCTCGGCGGGGCGAGTGTGCTGTATACGCTTCTCGATTTCGGCGCGCGGAAGAATGCCGCCGTGCAGCGCACGCTCACCATTGCTATCCCCGAGGAGCTGAACTACACCGACGCGCTTACGCCCATCCTTAACGAGTACGCTTCCGAGTATGAGCTGGTGCAGGTGCGCACCACCGACATGGGGCGGCTGTACCGCCTGACCTACAACCTCACGCTCTGCGCGCCGGGGAAGGAAAAGGAAATGATTGACAAGCTCCGCTGCCGCAACGGCAACCTCGAAATCATGCTCTCCCGGCAGCAGACCGCGATTGCGGAATTGTAAAGGAGGAATTGGAATGCGCATGAAAGCGATTCTTCCGCTGCTGCTGGCGATTGGCATCGCGATCTCCGGATGCTCCGCCTCGCAGACGGCGCAGGAGGAAACCTCGGAAAGCGCGGCGGCCTCGGCCACCTCCGGCTCGGCCTCGGCTGAAACCTCGGAAACCGAGTCCTCCGCCTCGGCGGTGAGCACCTCGGTGGATACGGGCGAGCTGTTTACCGACCGCGACAGCCGCACGGAATACGATGAGGACGACTGCGTCTATATCACCTTCACCGGCAGCAGCGCCACCTGCGATTCCGACGGCGTGAGCATCTCCGGCAGCACCGTAACGATTACGCAGGAGGGGGTCTACCTGCTCAGCGGCACGCTCGCGGGCATGGTGATCGTGGATGTCGACAGCTCCGAAAAGGTGCAGTTGATTCTCGACGGCGTTTCCATCACCAGCGCTACCTCGGCTGCCATCTATGTCGCGCAGGCGGACAAGGTGTTCATCACCACGGCGGCAGGCTCGGAGAATGCCCTCGCCAACGGCGGCGAATACGTCGCCATTGACGACAATAATATCGACGCCGTCATCTTCTCCAAGGACGACCTGACCCTGAACGGCGAGGGCACCCTCACCATTCAGGCTGCCGCCGGGCACGGCATCGTATCGAAGGACGACCTGGCCATCACCAGCGGCAGCTACGTCATTACCGCTGCCAGCCACGGCCTGTCCGGGAAGGACAGCGTGCGCATCGCCGGGGGCACGTTCACCATCGTCTCCGGCAAGGACGGCATCCACGCTGAGAACGATGAGGACGCCACGGTTGGCTTCGTGTATATCGCCTCCGGCAGCTTTACCATCACCTCCGAGGGCGACGGCATCAGCGGCGAGTGCTATGTATGGATTGACGGCGGCGAATTTTCCATCACCGCCGGCGGCGGCAGCGCCAACGCCTCCACCACCACGAGTCAGGGGGGCTGGGGTGGCTTCGGCCAGAGCACGACCACGACCGATTCCACCAGCACCAAGGGCATCAAGGCGGAGTCTGACCTGAGCATCGCGGGCGGCACATTCACCATCGACTCGGCCGACGACGCGCTGCATTCCAACGGCGACCTGACCGTCACCGGCGGCACGCTGACGATTTCCACCGGCGACGACGGGCTCCATGCCGAGAGCGCGCTCACCATCTCCGGTGGCACGATTACCATCACCGAAAGCTACGAGGGCCTCGAGGGCATGACCATCGACATTCTTGGCGGCAGCATCACCGTCGTCGCCAGCGACGACGGGATCAACGCCGCGGGCGGCACCAGCAGCGGCTTCGGCATGGGAACCAGCTCCGGCGTGTATCTGAATATCGCGGGCGGCGTGATTGTCATCAACGCCGGGGGCGACGGCGTCGACTCCAATAGCAGCCTGACCGTCAGCGGCGGCGAGGTCTATGTTTCCGGCCCGACGGACAGCTCCAACAGCGCAATCGACTGCGACGGCACGGCTATCATCACCGGCGGCGTCGTGGTCGCGGCCGGCTCGTCCGGCATGGCGCAGAATTTTGGCACCAGCTCCACGCAGGGCTCCATGCTCGTCACGCTCAATAGCTGCTCCGCCGGCAGCACGATTACCCTGACCGACAGCGACGGGAACACGCTCGTATCCTTCACGCCCGAGAAGTCCTATTCCTCCGTGGTCATCAGCTGCCCGGAGCTGACGGTCGGCGAGACCTATACCCTCACCACCGGCTCCAGCTCGACCGAGGTCACGCTCTCCAGCCTGATTACCGGCACCGGCAGCGGCATGGGCGGCGGCAACATGGGTGGAGGAAACATGGGTGGCGGCAATATGGGCGGCAATATGGGCGGCCATGGCGGCTTCCACTAAAAGAATTCCGCGCAATATCGATTTCGGCGGCTCCCGCAAAAGGAGCCGCCGTTTTTTCAGTTCAGGCAAAGCGCCCTCAGGCAGCTTCGGTAGATTTGCCAGAAGCTCAGCCGCTCCACGCCGCTGCGGGCGACCATCGGCACCTCGGCGAGCACCTGCTCACCCACAAGGACCGTGAGCGTGCCGAGCCGCTGCCCGCTGCTTACCGGCGCGGTGACCGACTCGGCGAGCGTGACGGAAATGCGCACCTCGCTTTTCTGCGATTTGTCGATGAGCAGGGCGGTTTCCTGCGCCGGCACGGCGGCGACCGATTCCGCCGCCCCGAGCTTCACCGGCACGGTGTTTTCCCCGGCCTCGGGGCTTATGAGCGCGAAATTCGCGAAGCCGTAGTCGAGCATCGTCTTGCAGGCGGCGAATCGCTCCGCGCTCGTTTCCGCGCCCATGACCACCGCGATCAGGTGCAGCCCGTCGCGCTGGGCGGTTGCGCTGAGGCAGTAGCCCGCGCCGGAGGTGAAGCCGGTCTTCAGCCCGGTCGCGCCGGTGTAGAAGCGGATGAGCTTGTTGGTGTTGGCCAGGCCGAAGGCGCCGTCGCGCACAGTATCCATCCAGATGGTGGTAAATTTCTGAATATCGGGGTGGTAGAGCATCAGCTCGCGCGACATCAGCGCGATGTCGTAGGCGCTGGTGCGGTGGCTGGCGGCGTCCTCACCGTCGTCCAGCCCCGTGCAGTTGACGAAATGGGTATCCTCCATCCCGAGCTGGGCGGCCTTCTCGTTCATCTGCTCGACGAAGGCGCTCTCCGAGCCTGCGAGGTATTCCGCCATCGCGCAGGCGCAGTCGTTGGCGGAGGATACGGCGATGGATTTCACCATGTCCGTCACCGTCATGGTTTCGCCGACCTTCAGATAGATTTGGCTCCCGCCCTTGGCGGCGGCGGCCTCGGAGGCGGTCACGCTGTCGTCCCACGAGATTTTGCCGCTGTCGATGGCCTCCATGATGAGCAGCAGCGTCATCACCTTTGTCACGCTCGCGGGCGCGAGCGCCTCGTGCGCATTCTTCTCGTACAGCACCGTCCCGGTGGTTAGATCCATCAGCACCGCGCTTTTGCCGCCTACCTCCAGCTCCGCCGCGTGCGCGGGAAGCGGGAGTGCGTGCAGCGCGAGCAGCGCCGCCAGCACAATGGCCATCCGTTTCATAAGGCATACCTCCCAGATATTCTGCTGGAGCGTATGCGCCTGTCCGCGCGAATATGCCGCAGGAGCCGCGGGCGGCTCCTACTTCATGAATTTGTCCACCGCCTCGCACAGGTCGTCAATCGCGGCCTGATCCCCGGCGGCGACAGCGTCAACCATGCAGTGGCGCAGGTGGTCTTGCAGGATGACCTTGCCGGTCTTGTCGATTGCGGAGCGCACGGCCGCGAGCTGAATCAGCACCTCGCTGCAATCCTCCCCCGCCTCGACCATCCGCTTCACCTTTTCAAGGTGACCAATGGCGCGCGCGAGGCGGTTGACCACGGCCTTCTGGTTCTCGTGGACGTGGTTGTGCGTGTGCGCAATGCCGTGCGCGTGCAGGTATTCGTGGGAATGTTCCTCGTGCTCGTCCATGTGGAAGCCTCCTTTTTTGCCCATTATATCCCAAATCCGCGAATTTGGCAAGCCCCGGAGGGGGATAATTTGCGCGCGAAAGGAATTGACCTTTCGGGGAAAATCTGCTATAATGCAGCCAAAGTGAGAAAAGCGGAGGAATTGCGATGCGAATGCGAAAAAAGCCCAACCTCGGCCCCCGGATGGAGGCCTGCCGGGCGTGGCAGATTCTGGAGCCGGAGGAGATGGCGGGGCGGTGGCGCAGCCTCAAGCCCGATGCGTGTGCGCTCTGGGTGGAGGTTGGCTGCGGCAAGGGAAAGTTCACGGTGGAAACCGCGGCGGCCAACCCGGATGTCCTGCTGCTCGCGCTTGAGCGGTGCAGGGAGGCGATGGTTATGGCGATGGAGAAGGCCAAGGCGATGGGGCTGACGAATGTCTTTTTCCTCGACTTGGATGCGCAGGATATGGAGCGCTGCTTCTGCCCCGGCGAGGCGGATCGCCTGTTTCTGAATTTTCCTGACCCGTGGCCGCGCAGCAAGAACGCCAAGCGGCGGCTGACGCACCGAAAATTCCTGCGGCTGTATACCCGCGTCCTGCGCGAGGGCGGCGAGATTCACCTCAAGACCGATAATCGCAAGCTCTTTGATTTCACGCTCGAGGAGCTGGCCGCGCTGGGGCTGCCCACGAAGAACCGGAGCTACAACCTGCACGAGAATGGCACGGTGGGAATCCTCACCGGTTACGAAGAGAAATTTTACGCCCAGGGCGTGCCGATTTGCCGGGTGGAGGTTGTGTGCCGCCCGCTTGCCGAGCCCCGGACGGAGGAGGAAACCAGTCATGACGAACGCATTTTTAGATGTTAAGCCCGAGGTTGCCGAGGCGCTCGCCGCCGGCAGGCCCGTCGTCGCGCTCGAGAGTACCATCATCTCGCATGGGATGCCCTACCCGCAGAATGTCGAAACCGCGCTGCACGTTGAGCAGATTATCCGCGAAAACGGCGCGGTTCCCGCCACCATCGCCATCATCGGCGGGCGGCTCAAGGCGGGGCTGAGCGCGGAGGAGATTGAGTATTTCGGCAGGAAGGGCACGGCTATCGCGAAGGCCTCCCGCCGGGATCTGGCGGTGCTTTGCGCGCGCGGGGAGGATGGCGCGACCACCGTCACCACCACCATGATGATTGCCTCGATGGCGGGCATCCGCATTTTCGCCACCGGCGGCATCGGCGGCGTACACCGCGGCGCGGAAACGACGATGGACATCTCCGCCGATTTGGAGGAGCTTGCGCAGACGCCGGTCATGGTTATATGCGCGGGCGCGAAGTCGATTCTGGACTTGGGGCTTACGCTCGAATATCTCGAAACCAAGGGCGTGCCCGTGATTGGCTACGGCACGCAGGAGCTTCCGGCCTTCTATACGCGCTCGTCCGGCTTCGGCGTGGACTACTGCATCGACACGCCGGAGGAGCTGGCGCGCGCCTTCCGGGTGCAGCGCGAGCTGGGGCTGAAGGGCGGTATGCTCGTTACGAACCCGATTCCGGAGGAATATTCTATGCCGAATGCGGTCATCGACGAGGCCATCGACCGCGCGATTGCCGAGTGCAGCGCGCAGGGCATCCACGGCAAGGCGACCACGCCGTTCCTGCTCGCGCGCGTCGCGGAGCTGACCGGCGGCGACAGCCTCGCCTCCAACATCCGCCTGGTCTACAATAATGCTGCGCTTGCCGCCCGCACCGCCTGCGCCTACTGCCGCATGGGGAGTCCCGCTTAAGGCAGCTTGGAACAAATTACAAAGGCCCCGAATCGGCAGCTCGCCGGTTCGGGGTCTTTACGATGGATTCAGCGCCTCCCTAGCTTTCCATCTGCTTGCCCAGAAAGGACGCGGCTACCTGCGCCATTTTCTGGTCGGGCTCGGTGAGCGGCGCATCATTCTCGCCCATCAGCAGCATTACGCAGCCCATCAGGTCGCCCTGGCTTAGAATGGGCGAGGCTACGCCGAGGCGATATTTTTCCGCGCCCTCCGCCGGGGAGATGGGCTTGCCGCCGGCCTCGAAGCGGTAGTTTTTGCGCGCTTCCATGAGCTTGCCAAGCTCCTCGGAGTTCCGCTTGTCGAGCAGCTCGCGCTTGGGCGCGCCGGATAGGGCGATGATTACGTCCCGGTCGGATACGGCCGCGATGTGGCCGGTGCCGCTGCCGATGGCCTCGCACATCTGGGCGGCGAAGTCCTGCAGGTCGCCCATCGGCGAATATTTGCGAAAAATCACCCCGCCGTCCTTCTCGGTGAAAATCTCCAGCGGGTCGCCCTCGCGGATACGCAGGGTGCGGCGGATTTCTTTGGGAATCACAATCCGCCCGAGGTCATCCACCCGGCGGACAATGCCTGTTGCTTTCATGTTCCTCTCTCCTTCTGGGGAAAACGCGAGCCGGACTGCCTGCGGCAGATTTGCCAAAAATACAGGCGGGAAAATGGAAAAACCCGGTTCGTTTCCGTGTTTTTCCAAGGGAATCCCGGAATAAACCGGCAAGACGCCGCAGAGGATTTATTCGGAGCTTCCCAAGCATTTCCTGAGAAAATCAGGCGGGCAGGGGCCCGCCTTTTTCGCGCTTTCCCTTTTTTCTGTTGCAGCGGTAGTATTTGCGGGAAAAGGAGAATTATGCGTCCTCGCGCGGCCGCGCTTTCCGTTGCGCTGCAAAGCGATTGGAAAAAGGGAGGGATTTTTTGCGGATCCTGCGTTAAAGCTGAGCCTTGATCGTGGAGATGAGGATGTCGCCCGTAACGACGCGGTCCTCGGCGGCGAAGCCCTCGGCAAAATTGTCGGAATAAATCAGCTGCGCGTTGGGCGGAAACTCTTCGTCCCCCGCCCATACCAGCAGCTGCAGCCGGTAGCCGTCGAGAAAATCGAATTCAAAGCCTGCGTCGCCATGCTTCAGCTCCCGCGCGCCCAGCTGGCGGCAGGCGGCGGAAAAGCGCGCCACATTCGTGCCGAAGCCGTAGGCCGCGCGCTGAAGCACCCGCCCGGTGTAGGGCTGAATGTACATCTCGCCCCATGGCATCTCGCGGAAGGTTTTCCAGCTTCCGCCCCAAGGCACGTCCCGCCCCTCGAGCAGATAGCGCAGCAGGAAGGTCTGGGTGGGCAGCCCCGGGACGCTGCCGCCGTCGAGGGCGCGGAATGCGCACTCGGCGTGCGAAACGGCGTATTCCCGCCCGAGCAGGCGCAGGAAAAACTCCCGGCCGTCATAGCGCAGCGCGCCAAGGCGCGAGAGCGCATCCTCCGGCGCAAGGGCGCGGAAGCGCTGCGCATAGTGCGCGAAGGGAACCTCCTCCTTATGATTCTCTAAGCGCATCGCCATCACCCCTCCTGCACGCTGTGCGGAAACAGCCGCGCGTCCGTATGCGGCAGGAAGCAGGCCGCGACGAAGGCATCCATGTATCCCGGATGGGTGGAAAGCTCCAGATAGGTCATATTCGCGGCCACCTCGCGCAGCTTCTCGTTCGCCGCGTCGGAGATGACCATCGCGTAGGCGCCGGACAGGGAGGAATTGCCGATATAGCGGAATTTCTCCAGCTCCACATCCGGGAACATACCGATATTGACTGCGTTTTTCATGTTGATGCCGCTGCCGATGCCGCCCGCGACGTAGACCCGGTCGATATTCTCCACCTCCATATCCACGCTCTTGAGCAGGGTATCGATGGCGGAGAAGATGGCGCCCTTGGCGCGGATGAAATTGTCGATATCCACCTCGTTGATGGAAATCTCACGCTGCGTTTCCGATTCGTCGGCGGTGGCGAGGATATAGCGCCCCATGCCGTGCGCGTCGCGCCGCACGCGCGCGCCCTCACGCACGAACAGCCCCCGGGCATTGATAATGCCGCAGCGGTACAGCTCGGAGATAATATCGATGATGCCGCTGCCGCAGATGCCCACGCAGCGCTGCCCCGGCTCGCCCACGATGGTGAGGCTGGGATTCATGGTTTCGCGGTCGATGGTGCAGGCCTCAATGGCGCCGTCGGTCGCGCGCATACCGCAGGAGATGTCGCCGCCCTCGAAAGCGGGGCCTGCCGAGCAGGCGCAGCTCATGAGAAAATCGCGGTTGCCGAATACGATCTCGCCGTTGGTGCCCAAGTCGATGAACAGGCTCATCTCGTCGCGGTCCCAGATGCAGCTGGCGAGCGTGCCCGCGGTGATATCGCCGCCGACATAGGAGCCGATATTCGGCGCGAGCAGCACCGGCGCGGTGGGATTGGCGGGCAGCTTCAGGTCGCCGGCGAGCAGACCGTCCCAGCCGAAGAAACTGGGGATGTAGGGGTCCATGCGCACGCTCTGCGCGTCCACGCCCACGAGCAGGTGGTTCATGGTGGTGTTGCCGCCGATGCTCACGCGCAGGATGTCGCCCGCGCGAATCCCGCAGCTGCGGCACAGGTTTGCGATGATGGGGGTGAGCGTTTCCTTGACGATAGCATCCTGCAGCTTCTTGCGGCCGCCGGGCTTGCCCTGTTCGATAATGCGGTTAATCACGTCTGCGCCGTAGCGGATCTGCCCGTTGCCGGAGGAGCCCTTGGCCAGAAGCCTGCCGGTTTGCAGGTCGGTCAGCACCATCGAGACGGTGGTGGTGCCGATGTCGATCGCGCAGCCGACGAGCGCGGTATCCTCCGGCGCGGACAGCTCCATGCAGCGGAAGGTGTCGCCTGCCAGCTCGCCCTTGACGCATACGGAAAAATCATGCGCGCGCAGCTCGGAGGCGAGGCTGCGCATCACGGCGTAGGGAACCGAGATCCGCGCCGCGCCGGTCGCCTCCTCGAGCGCGCGGCTGAGCCGCTCGATATCGGGCATGGTGTCGTCCGGGCTGGGCGGCGCCATCGTGAGCACGACGGCGCGGTAGGAATTGGAAAAATCAATGCCGCTGGCGCGCAGCTCGGCCTTGGTGGCCTCGAAGATGGCAATCTCCTGCGGCGAGCTGAGGTCGGCGGTTTTCATGCGGGACTGGTAGGCCGAGGCAATATCCGGCACGAACACGGTGCAGTCGCCGCTAACGCGGCAGCTACAGCTCAGCCGCCAGCCGGCCTCCCACTCCTCCGGCGAAATGTGGCGCGAGGGCACGGATTCGACCTCGCCCGCCGTGATTTTCACGCGGCATTTGCCGCAGCTACCGTTGCCGGAGCAGGGCGCGTCGATGGCGACGTTGCTGCGCCGCGCCAGCTCGAGCAGATTATCGCCCGCGTTGCAGCTGACCTCCACGCTCTTGCTGCCCTCAATCTCAAAAACAACCTTCGGCACGAAACAATCATCCTTTCCGAGTTCATATTGGGGGGCACCGCCCCCGCGCATAGGCTCATGATAGCATATTTTTTCAGATTTGTCCACCAAAAAGAGAAATTCTGCAAAATTCCCTTGTAGCGTTACAATAGATGTGAGACCAAGGTATAGAAAAAAGCGATTGAGTT
>JAJQFT010000037.1 GCA_021200975.1 Bacillota bacterium
CATATTCATGGGGTCAGGCTCACACCTGACCCCAACATTTATTATAGAACCTTATCAAATTATACTTTCCAAGCAATCTGATGTGGAATCATTTAGGACGGCGTGGATAAATTCCGAAATCGAATCCGATTCCGCTTCTTCCGAAGCACCGGAGAGGGATTCTTTAAGCACAAATACACGGAATCCTTCGAAATACGTGAGGGAACACCTTATGCAAAATATCCATACCCAGTCCAACGGTGAAAGCGCACTATTGTATTTCACCGAGTCCATTCGTGAGAATGCCCTTTACATTTTGGACGAGCCGGAGAACAGCCTTTCGGCGTCCCTGCAAGTGAAGCTGAAGCAATTTCTGGAGGATTCCGTCCGCTTTTATGGCTGCCAATTCATTATTTCTACGCACTCACCGTTTCTGCTTGCCATTCGGGGCGCAGCGCTGTACGATTTGGATGCAAAGCCCCTGCAGACCCGGAAATGGACAGAATTGGAGAACGTCCGGCTATATTATGACTTTTTTCAAGAACACGCGGCTGAATTCTGATTTCAAAAGACCAGGAAGCTTTTCCATGCGGGAATTGCAATCTGCCGCCGAATATGCTATAATATGGAAAATTCCATCAGGAGGGAATAGGAATGCGGGAAGAATTTATGTTCGACTCCTGCGGCAAGGGGAAAATCCATTGTTGCAAATGGACGCCCGATACACCGCCGCGGGCGGTGGTGCAGATTGTCCACGGTATTGCGGAATACGTTTTGCGTTACGACGATTTTGCGTCTTATCTCAACGGCCTCGGCTTCGTGGTCGTGGCGGAGGATCACATGGGGCATGGCGGCTCGATGCAGCCGCCGGTGAAGGGATATTTCTATGGCGGCTGGGATGCAGCGGTGGGCGATACGCACCGCCTGACCGAGCGCACAAAGACGGAGTATCCCGGCCTGCCGTATTTTCTTTTCGGGCACTCGATGGGCTCGTTTATGACGAGAACCTATCTGTGGCAGTACCCGCGCGAGGAGCTGGCTGGCGCGGTGGTTTGCGGCACCGGATGGATGCCGGCTGCCGTCCTGCTGCCCGGCATCGCGGTGAGCAAGCTCGTCTGCCGCGTGACGGACGAAACCAAGCCCTCCAATCTGCTGCAGCTGCTCGCGTTTGGAAGCTACAACCGTCGCATCCATCCCGCGCGCACGGTGGTGGACTGGCTCAACCGCGACAGCGAGAAGGTGGACGCCTATATTCACGACCCCCTGTGCGGCTTCCGCGCAAGCTCCGGCCTGATGCGCGACATGATGGGCGGTATGCGGCGCAATCAGCAGAGGAAGAATCTGCAAAAAATGAACCGCGCGGTTCCCATCTTCTTCATCGCGGGCGGGGAAGACCCCGTCGGGAGCTATGGAAAGGGCGTGCACAAGGCGGCCGAGGCCTTCCGAAAGGTGGGCATGGAGCGCATATCCGAGAAGCTTTACCCGCTTGACCGGCACGAAATTCTCAATGAAATCGACCACGATCAGGTCTATCAGGACGTTTCGCGGTGGCTCGAGGAAATTCTGGGGACGGCAAAGCCATGCGCACGCTAAGGCTCGACCTCTGCTACGACGGCACGCGCTACCGCGGCTGGCAGCGGCTGCCCGACACCGAAAACACGATTCAGGGCAAGCTTGAGAACGCGCTCAGCCGAATTCTGGGCGAGCCGGTGGAAATTTCCGGAAGCGGCCGGACGGACGCGGGCGCGCACGCGCTGCACCAGATCGCCTCCTTTTCCTGCCACAGCACCCTGCCGCCGGAGGAGATCGCCGCGCAGCTAAACCGGTATTTACCGGAGGACATCGGCATACACTCCTGCCGGGAGGCAAGCGGGCGCTTCCACGCAAGGCTGAACGCCAAGAGAAAAACCTACTGCTACCGGCTGTGGGTCGGGCGCGAAAAGTGCGTGTTCGACCGCAAATATGTGTACTGCTTCCCGGAGCGGCTGGACGTGGAGGCAATGCGCCGCGCGGCGCAGATCCTTGTCGGGGAGCACGACTTTTCGGCGTTCTGCGCGCGAAAAACAAAGAAATCGACCCTGCGCCGCATCGATGAAATTCGCATCGAGCCGGTGGGGGAGGAGCTTCGCCTCACGTTCACCGGCAACGGATTCCTGTACAACATGGTGCGCATCATCGTTGGCACGCTGCTCGAGGTCGGCGTGGGCAAGCGCCGGCCGGAGGATTTGCGCACGCTCTTTGGCGCGTCGCGCGCCGAGGCAGGCTTCACCGCGCCCGCGCAGGGGCTCTGGCTGATGGAGGTGGAATATTGAACATTCAGATTTTTGGCAAGAGCAAATGCTTCCAAACCAAAAAGGCCGAGCGCTACTTCAAGGAGCGGCGCATCCGCTTTCAGGAGGTGGATTTACTGAAATTCGGCATGTCCGGCAGGGAATTCGACAGCGTCCTGCACGCGATTGGCGGCATTGACGAGCTGATCGACTGGGAAAGCTCCGACTCCGAGGTGACGCTCCTGCGCTACATGGATGACCCGGAGGCTAAGGCGGACAAGGTTTTTGACAACCCAAGGCTGATGAAAACACCCATCGTGCGGAACGGCAGGCTCGCGACCGTGGGCTTCTGCCCCGAGGTGTGGAAAGGCTGGGAATAAGGGAATATACAAAAGCGGTTTCTCCCAAAAATGTGGAGAAGCCGCTGTATTTTTATCGGCAGGAGGCGAGGATTTGGCGGTTTTGGACAGAATATACGCGATTTTTTGGGGGCCGGCCACGCTTGCGGTCATCATAGGGATGGGAATTTTCCTAACGCTGCGCTCGGGATTCGCGCAGCTTCGTTTGTTCCCGATGGCTATGCGTGAATTCTTTGGCCTGCTTCGCCCGGGGAAGCGGGAGCGCTCGTCCTTTCGAGCGCTCTGTACCGCGCTGGGCGCGACGGTTGGCACAGGAAATCTTGCCGGGGTTGCCGGCGGGATCGCGCTGGGCGGGCCGGGAGCCATCTTTTGGATGTGGGTGAGTGGCCTGTTCGGAATGGCGGTCAAATTTTCGGAGGCGGTGCTGGCGGTGCGCTACCGATTGCGCAACGAAAAGGGCGACTATTTCGGCGGCCCGATGGTGATGATTCGCCTTGGCATGGGCGAGCGCTTCCGGCCGCTTGCCGCGTTGTACAGCGTGCTGGGCATCGTTGCGGCGTTCGGCGTTGGCAGCGCGACGCAGGTCAACGCGCTTGTAAATGCCGCCGCGGAGGCAATGGAGGCGCTGCAGATTCCCACCTTCTCCGGATGGGAATGGGCGATGGGCGCGCTTTTGGCGGTCTTCCTCACCATCCTATTTCTGGGCGGCATGAAGCGGATCGGGGAGGCGGCGGAGCTGCTGGTGCCCTTTGCCTCGCTTGGCTATATGCTGCTGTGCATGGGCGTGATCGTGTCGCGGTCGGAAAATCTTCCCGCAGCGGTGCAGAGCATTTTTGTCGGCGCGTTTACGCCGCAGGCGGTCACCGGCGGGGCGGTGAGCAGCGTGTTCCGCGCGGCGCAGACGGGAGTTTCCCGGGGAATTTTTTCCAATGAGGCGGGCATGGGAACCGCCGCCATCGCCCATGCCGGGGCGGATGTCGACCATCCTGTGCGGCAGGGGCTGATGGGGATCATGGAGGTTTTTCTAGATACCTTTGTGATTTGCACCCTGACGGCGCTGGCCATTCTTTGCAGCGGCGAGCCGATTTCCTACGGCGTGGATGACGGCGCCGGGCTGACGCAGCGCTGCTTCTGTGCGGTATACGGCCGCTGGGCGGAGGTCGCCATTGCCGCGTTCCTCTCGGTTTTCACCATTACGACCATCCTCGGCTGGGGGATTTATGGTGCGGCCTGCGCGCAGTACCTGTTTGGCAGGGATGTGTGGAGGAAATTTGTGCTCCTGCAGGCCGCGGCGGTGGTGCTGGGGGCGGGCGCGAAGATTGGCATGGTGTGGAGGCTGTCGGAAATTGTCAATATTTTGATGGTATTTCCGAACCTTTTTGCTCTGTTCGCCCTATCCCCGGAGCTGAAGCGGCTGGTAAAAAGCTTTCGGCCGGAGAAAGGCTCCGGCCGAAGAAATTATTGCAGGATTGGCCCCGAATCTCCGGCGGCAAGGTAGTATTCCTGCCAGCCGTCGGCGTTCTGGTAGCGGAGGAGAAGCTCGCCGCTCTCGGATAGCTGCGCATATAGGCAGATGCAGTCGCCATATTGCAGGATATTGGCCTGAAAAACCACTGCGTCGCTTACAAAGCGGCTGCCGATGCGATGCCCCTGCGTCAGGCTCAGATTGTATACCGCGCCCTCCGCCGTGAGGTAAACCGCCTGCACCGCTGGTTCGCAGGGAACCTCTGCCGTGATTTCCGCCTGCGCGGCATCGGAAACCGAGATGCTGCCGCTCGTCCAATCCAGCTCCGCCGGGAAGTAGGCGTCGAGCAGGATTCCGGTGAGTGAGGAATAGGGAACCTCGGCCACAACAACGCCCAAGCCGCCGGGCGCGAGGGTATAGGGCTCATAGTAGACAGCCAGCCCCTCTGCTGAGAAGTACCAGCCCGAGTCGGCGCTGAGCAGCGAGGGGAAGCCCTCCTGCACTGTGGCGGCATAGTCCTCGTATAGGCTCTCCGCCTGCTCGGCGAGACATGAAAGAATCGCCGCTTCCAGCGCGTCTGCCGCGGTGCTTTCCTCGGATAGAACGTCGCTAAGGGTCAGGCGCGTGCCATAGAGCAGGTCGTAGCTTACGGAAATGTAGGAGCTTTGCGCCTCCACTGCGTCCGCAAACGACTCCGTACCATAAAGGCTGAGCACGCTCGTATCGAGCCGCTGCGCGCTCAGGAGGATGGAGTGGGTGTAGGCCTCCCAGCCCTCCTGCCCCTCATAGTCCTGATAGGCCTGCGCCTGCAGGGCGGCGGCCTTGGTGGCATCGCCGTCGAGCTGCTGCAAAAGGTCCAGCGTCACGGCGGCGGCAAGCTGGGAATCTGGTAGAGAAAGAATCACATCCTGAAAGGTCGCGGTGAAAACCACCTCGCCGTCGTCCGCCAAGTCCTGCTCGGTCACAATCGGCATGGCAAGGCTTATGGTTTCAATGGGCAGGCGGGATACCGGCAGTGTTTCGCCGCCGGACGTGGCTGCGGTCGCGGCGGGGTCGGTGGGGACGGCGGTTTCGGCCGATTGGCTCGGCTCCGATGCGCCCGCGAGCAGCGCGCCGCTGAGCTGGCTATACACGGCAAAGGCCAGCAGGCAGGCCACGGAAACGGAAAGGGTAACGCCCAGAAGGATAAAAATCAGCTTTTTCATCGGGAATTTCCTTTGTAAATGGTTTCAATTTGTAACATCATACCATAAACGCAAAAGAATTGCAAGAGATTCCTGCGAAAACCTTGACAAGCGCCCCGGAAAAATGGTAAAATACACCCGTAAAGTCGCGATGAGCGGGAAGTGCGGCAGATTTTCCCTTTTCAGAGAGCCGGCGGGGGTGGGAGCCCGGCAGGGGAGCCTTCCGCGTGCGCCCGGGAGCGGAATATTGGCTTTTGAGTGAGAAATGAGAGTGGAACCGTGGGCGAATTGCCCGCCTCTTGCGTGTGCAGGAGGTTTTTTCTTTTTAGGAGGAAAGATTTATGTATCTGTACAATTCGCTTTCGCATAAGAAGGAGCTGTTCGTGCCGAACAATCCCGATCTTGTGAAAATGTATACCTGCGGGCCGACGGTGTACCACTATGCGCACATTGGCAACCTGCGCTCGTATATCATGGAGGATGTGCTGGAAAAGAGCCTGCGCTATCTGGGCTACCCGGTCAGGCGCGTGATGAATATTACCGATGTCGGCCACCTCTCCTCCGACGGCGATACCGGCGAGGATAAGATGCTTAAGGGCGCGCGGCGGGAGCACAAAACCGTGATGGAAATTGCGCAGATGTACACCGACGCTTTTTTTGACGACTGCGCCAAGCTCAATATCCGGAAGCCCGAGATTGTCCAGCCGGCAACCGGCTGTATCCCGGAGTTTATCGACATGGTCGGCAAGCTGTTGGACGGGGGCTATGCCTACCTCGCGGGCGGCAACGTGTACTTCGACACCTCCAAGCTCGAAAAATACTACGTTTTCACCGAGCATGACGAGGAGGATTTGGCCGTCGGCGTGCGCGAGGGCGTGGAGGAGGACACCAACAAGCGCAATAAGAACGACTTTGTCCTTTGGTTTACCAAGTCGAAATTTGAGGATCAGGCGCTCAAGTGGGAATCGCCGTGGGGCGTGGGTTATCCCGGCTGGCATATCGAATGCTCCGCCATCTCGATGAAGTACCTCGGCGAGGATCTCGACATTCACTGCGGCGGGATTGACAATGCCTTCCCGCACCATACCAACGAGATTGCGCAGTCGGAATCCGTCATTGGCCACAAGTGGTGCAACTATTGGTTCCATGTCCACCACCTGAATACCGAGGGCGGCAAGATGAGCAAGTCCAAGGGCGAATTCCTTACGCTCTCATCGCTCGAGAGCAGGGGCTACGATCCCATCGTGTACCGATTCTTCTGCCTGCAAAGCCACTACCGCCGCAATCTGGTGTTCAGCTGGGAAAACCTGGACAATGCCGCACTGGCATACGGCAAGCTGATTGAGAAAATTGCGGCGCTCCGGGGCGGCGAGCCCTGCCAGCCGGAGGCGCTGGAGGCACTTCGGCAGCGGTTTACCGCCGCGCTGAACGCGGATTTGAACACCTCGCTCGCAATCACAGCCCTCTATGATGTGCTCAAGGCCAAGTGTAGCGACGCGACCAAGCTCGCCGCGCTCGCCGAGTTTGATACCGTGCTTTCCCTGAATCTGCTGCCCGCCGCCGAAAAGCAGCGCGAAAAGGCGGCGCGCGAGGCCGCCGCCTCCGCCGACCCCGAAATCGACGCCCTTGTAGCCGACCGCGCTGCCGCGAAGAAGGCGAAAAATTTCGCTGAGGCCGACCGCATCCGTGACGAGCTGAAGGCGCGCGGCATCGAAATCATCGATACGCCGCAGGGCAGCAAGTGGAGGCGCTTATGAAGCTGCTGATTCTCGACGGCAATTCCGTCATCAACCGGAGCTATTACGGCGTCAAGCCCCTGACGAACCGCGAGGGGCTGTATACCCACGCCATCTATGGCTTCCTGAATATCCTCGAGCGCATGGAGAAGGAGGAGCAGCCCGAGGCTGTGTGCGTCGCCTTTGACCTGCAAGGCCCCACCTTCCGCCATGAAAAGTTCGATGGCTACAAGGCTACCCGCCACGGTATGCCGCCCGAGCTTGCCCAGCAGATGCCGGTGATGCAGGAGGTGCTGCGGGCGATGAACATCCCAATCTACGCCTGCCATGGCTGGGAGGCGGACGATGTCCTCGGCACGGTTGGGAAAATCTGCGGCAATAACGGCTGGGACTGCGTGATTGTCACCGGCGACCGTGATTCCCTGCAGCTAATCGACAACCATGTGCGCGTGAAGCTCGTGATTACCAAGTCCGGCAACACCGTAACCACCCTCTATGACGAGGCGCTGTTCCGGCAGGAATACGGCTTTGAGCCGAAAAGACTGGTGGATTTGAAGGCGCTGATGGGCGATCATTCCGACAATATCCCCGGCGTGCCGGGCGTGGGGAGCAAGACGGCTACCGACCTGCTGCTCCGTTTCGGCTCGCTCGACGGGGTGTACGAGCATCTGGACGACCCCTCTATTAAGCCTAAGCTGCGCGAGAAGCTGCTTGCGGGAAAGGAGAGCGCCTACCTTTCCTACGATTTGGCAACCATTCGCCCGGATGCGCCGATGGATTTCGCGCCGGAGGACGCGATTATTCAGCCCTACAACCGCGAGGAGCTATACCGCCTGTTTGTCAAGCTGGAATTTGTGCGGCTGATCGACCGCTATGGCCTGCGCTTTGCCGAGCGGGAGACGCCCAAGCAGCTTGCGCAGGCGCAGCCGCTGGCTAAGGCGACGGCGCTCCCGCAGAGCGCGGCTGCCTGCGCCGTGTATATTGCGCCGGACGGCTCGGTTGGCCTTGCGTGGGAGGACGGCGTGCTCGCGCTCACGCCGATGGAGGCGCGGATGGGGCTGCGTTTGCCTGCCGGCAGGCTCCTGTGCCATGACTGCAAGAGCGCCATGCACCGCTTCGCGGAAATCGGCGCAAGCCTCGGCGAGGTTGGCTTCGACACCGCCGTTGCCGCCTACGACCTCAATCCCAGCCAAGCAGATTATCCCGTTTCCAAGCTGGCGACCAGCTTCCTCGGCCAGACGGTGGAGGATGCCGACGCGGCTGCCTGCGCGGAGGCGATTTTTCACCTGTATCCCATCCTGGATGCCGAGCTGAAAAAGCAGGGGATGGAGGAGCTGTACTACGGCATGGAGCTGCCGCTGTGCCCTGTGCTCTACCGCATGGAGCGCGAGGGCGTGCGCATCGACCGCGAGCAGCTCGCACGCTTTGGCGAGATGCTGCGCGTAAGCATCGATGCCTGCGAGCAGGAGATTTATTCCTATTCCGATGCGCCGTTTAACATCCAATCGACCAAGCAGCTCGGCGAGCTTCTATTTGAAAAGCTCGGCCTGCCGCCCATCAAAAAGACCAAAACCGGCTATTCCACCAATGCCGACGTGCTGGAAAAGCTCAAGGGGAGGCACCCGATTATTCCGGCAATCATGGACTACCGGATGCTGACCAAGCTGAAATCCACCTATGCCGAGGGGCTGCTGAAATTCGTTGGCGACGATGGCCGGGTGCGGACGACCTTCCAGAACCTCGTCACCGCCACCGGCCGCCTGAGCTCCTCCGACCCCAATTTGCAGAATATCCCTGTGCGCACCGAGCTTGGCGCAGAAATCCGAAAAATGTTCGTGCCGAAGCCCGGCTGCGTATTTGTTGACGCGGATTATAGCCAGATTGAGCTGCGTGTGCTGGCGCATCTGGCCAACGACGAGAATATGCGCGCCGCCTTCCTTGCCGGGCAGGATATTCACCTTGCTACCGCCTCGCAGGTGTTCGGCGTTGCGCCGGAGGAGGTCACCCCCTTGCAGCGGCGTAGCGCGAAGGCGGTGAATTTCGGCATTGTCTATGGTATTTCGGAGTTCTCTCTGGCGGAGGACATCGGCGTGAGCCGCTACGAGGCGAAGCAGTATATTGACGACTACCTGAGCCACTATTCCGGCATCCGGCAATACCGGCGCGAAGTGGTGGAGCGTGCCCGCGAAACCGGCTATACGCAAACGATTTACGGCAGGAAGCGCTACCTCCCCGAGCTGAAGGCATCCAATTTTAACATTCGGCAGGGCGCGGAGCGGATGGCGATGAACACGCCCATCCAGGGCAGCGCCGCCGACCTGATTAAGCTCGCGATGCTGCGGGTGGACAAGGCGCTTGCCGAACGTTACCCGGCGGCGAAGCTGCTGCTGCAGGTGCACGATGAGCTGATCGTGGAATGCCCGGAGGAGATTGCCGGCGAGGTTTCCGTGCTCGTGGAATACGAGATGGAGCATGTCGCCGAGCTGTCCGTGCCGCTGGTGGCGGAGGCAAAAATCGGCAAAAGCTGGTATGAGGCAAAATGAAAATCGTGGAAATGAACCGTGGTCATGTGCCGCAGGTGGCCTCGCTGGAAAAGCGCTGTTTCCCCGACCCATGGCCGGAGGCGGCGCTCCTGCCCGAGCTGGAAAACCCGCTCTCCTACTGGCTGGTTGCCGTGGAAGGGGAGCGCGTTGCGGGGTATATTGGCAGCCAGTCGGTGCTTGGCGAAAGCGATATGATGAATCTTGCCGTAGCTCCGGAATTTCGCAGGCAGGGCATCGGCAGGGCGCTTGCTGACCGCCTGATGGCGGATTTGTACGCGCGGGGGAATAAAAAGCTGACGCTGGAGGTGCGCGCATCGAACGAAGCGGCCATCGCGCTGTATGCGCGTCTGGGCTTTACGCGCGCCGGAATCCGGAAAGGCTACTATTTGCATCCGAGGGAAGACGCATATATTTACACGAGGGAGCTGTGCGAATGAATATTCTTGCGATTGAATCGAGCTGCGACGAAACGGCCGTCGCCATCGTGCGCGACGGCCGAAAAGTGCTGACCGACTGCATTGCCTCTCAGGTCGCGCTCCACCGGGAATATGGAGGCGTTGTGCCAGAGATTGCTTCGCGCAAGCACATCGAGGCCATTTATTCGCTGGCGGATGCGGCACTTGCCGAATCCAAGCTGACGCGCCGGGAGATCGACGCGATTGCTGTCACCTACGCGCCCGGGCTGATTGGCGCGGTGCTAGTGGGCGTCAATTTCGCAAAGGCGGCGGCGCTGGCGATGGACGTGCCGCTGATTCCGGTGCATCATATCCGCGGGCATATTGCTGCCAATTATCTGGCATTTCCGGAGCTGGAGCCGCCTTTTTTGTGCCTCGTGGTATCCGGCGGGCACACGATGATTGTTGAGGTGAAGGACTATACCGTAATGCGCATCCTCGGCACAACGCTCGACGATGCGGCAGGGGAGTGCTTCGACAAGGTGGCGCGCGTGCTGGGGATGCCCTATCCCGGCGGAGCCGCGCTTGACCGGTGCAGCCAGGGCGCCGACAGCACGAAATATGCCCTCCCGCGCAGCAAGCCGGGCGCAAATCCCTACGACATGAGCTTTTCGGGCCTGAAAACGGCCGCCATCAACTGCATTCATCACGCCGAGCAGGTAGGGGAGAGGATGGATATTCCGGCGCTGTGCGCCTCCTTTTCCGCGGCGGTTTCGGATACGCTCGTGCCGCGCGTGGAGATGGCGCTGCGCGAAACCGGGCTAAAAAAAGTCGCCATCGCGGGCGGCGTGGCGGCGAATTCGAGAATCCGGACGGCGCTTTTGGCCTGCGCGCAAAGCTGCGGCGCGTCGGTCTATCTGCCGCCGCTGAAGCTCTGCGGTGACAATGGAGCGATGATTGGCAGCCAGGCCTACTATGAGTACCTTGCCGGGCACACGGCGGATATGACGCTCAATGCCTACGCGACAAAGTCGCTTCTGGGTGAGGCGCTGTAGAAAAGCCGGAAGGGGAGAGGGCCCTTCCGGCTTTGCGCATTTTCACTTGCTTACAGACCTGTCATCGCGGCGAGGACATCCTCTTCCATTTTCTGGATACCCTTCTTCATCTTCAGACCTTCCTCAATATCCACGTCGGTGAATGCTCCCTCGTGGGTGCAGACGATGCGGTTTGTCTTGCCGGCCATCAGCAGCTCTACGGCGAGGTAGCCCATCTTCGTGGCGTTCACGCGGTCGCGGCCGGAGGGCGCGCCACCGCGCTGAATGTGCCCGAGCACCGTCACGCGGGGGTCTAGGCCAATGGCATCGTGAATCTTGAGCGCAATGTCGGAGGCGGAGCCGACGCCCTCGGCCACCACAATCATGTAGTGCGTGAAGCCGTTGAGCCGGGCGGAGCGGATTTTCTCAATTACGTCGCGTTCGAAATCGACGGTATCCTCCGGTACCAGCACGGCCGTTGCGCCCACCGCGAGACCGACGTACATCGCCAGATATCCGGCGTTGCGCCCCATGACCTCCACCACGGAGCAGCGCTCGTGGGACTGCATGGTGTCGCGCAGCTTGTCGATGCACTCAATGGCGGTATTGGCTGCGGTGTCGAAGCCGATGCAGTAATTGGTGCAGGAAATATCGTTGTCAATCGTCCCCGGGATGCCAATGACGTTAATGCCGTATTTGCTCAGCGCCATCGCGCCGCGGAAGGTGCCGTCGCCGCCGATAGCAATCACGGAGTCGAGGCCAAGGAACTTACAGGTGTTGACAGCCTTCTGCTGCCCCTCAGGGGTCATAAATTCCTTGCTGCGCGCGGTGTAGAGGATGGTTCCGCCGCGGTTGATAATGTGCCCCACGCTTTTTTCGTCGAGCTTGATGATGTCGCCGTTGATTAAGCCGTTCCAGCCGCGGCGAATGCCATAGCACTCGATGCCGTTGTAAAGCGCGGTGCGTACGATGGCGCGCACGCAGGGATTCATGCCGGGGGCATCGCCGCCGGAAGTCAATACGCCGATTCGTTTCACGCTCATGGGAAATTACCTCCTAAGAGTTTTCTTTTATTCTATTCTATTTTGCGCCAAAAGGCAAGAAGAAAATGAAAATTCTTTGCAAAAAATGGGAAATCGACCGCCTGCCGCCCTTCTGCGCCTGATGGGGAGGCGGGAGGGACCTGCCGCCGAAAGCGGGCGGAAAGGATGCTTGGAAAGGAAATAGAAACGGATGAAAAAACCGAACGCAACAAAATAAAAATTTTGTTGCGTTTAGAGGATTTTTGTGCTATACTATAGGCATATACCGGCCAACGCGCTAAGCCGCCGGACTTTTGACAGGAGCGATAAAATCATGCAGTACGATCCCGATACCCCGCAGCTGCTGCGGGACTTCCTCAACTATCACGAAACCATCAAGGGGCAAAGCCCCAAAACCATCCACGAATATTATCTCGATTTGCGGATGTTCCTGCGATTCATTAAGCTCATGCGCAGCGAAATGCCCATTCATTCGGATTTGAACAGCATCTCTATCAAGGATGTGGATATCGAATTCGTGCGAAGCATTACGACCTCGGAAATCTTCGATTTCCTGTCCTATCTTGCCAACGACCGTGCGCAGAACCCGGATTCGCCTTACCCGGAGTATGGCATCGCGCCGGCAGCCAGAGCGCGTAAGCTCTCGGCAATCAAATCCTTTTATAAGTATCTGACGGTGCGAACCAAGCAGCTCAAGGAGAATCCTGTGGCGGATTTGGAGTACCCAAAATTGCGAAAAAGCTTGCCAAAATACCTGACTATTGAGCAATCTGCCGCACTTTTGCACGCAGTTAGTGGGCAAAATCAGAAACGCGACTATGCCATTTTGATGCTCTTCCTTAATTGCGGCATCCGCCGCAGCGAGCTCGTGGGGCTGAATCTTACCGACGTGTACGACGATCGCATTCGGGTCGTCGGCAAGGGAAACAAGGAACGCTTCGTCTATTTCGGCGAAAATTGCCGCAAGGCGCTTGACGATTATCTCCTCGAACGCAACAAAAAAACGCTTTCCGACAACCGTGCTCTGTTCGGCTCGCGCGATGGCAACCGCATCAGCGTCACCGCTGTGCATCGGCTGGTGAAAAAGGCGCTGCTGCAGGCGGGGCTGGATTCCACGCAGTATTCTGCCCACAAGCTGCGCCACACCGCTGCGACCATGATGCTGTCCGGCGGCGTGGATGTCAAGACGGTGCAGGAGGTGCTCGGCCACGAGAACCTGAATACCACGCAGATTTACACGCACATTGAAAACACGGAGCTGAAAATCGCCGCGCAGGCTAATCCCCTCTCCAAGCTGGAATAAAGGTGAAAACTGCCTGTGCACAGCGCGCAGGCAGTTTTGAAATTACCCCCTATTCCCTTTCCGCTTTTGCAGCAATGCGACGGCAAGCGGATTGCGGCTAACGAGCATATACACGGCGCTCAGGAGCCGGTAGGCCGCGCCGCCGATGGCAATTTCGGCAACCAGCGCGAGCGCCGCTCCGGAAATTCGGGAGGAGAGCCAGCTTATGAGCAGCCACATTCCCGCGCCGATGGCCAGAAACGGGAGCGTATCGCGCAGATAGCGGCCGATGGGAAGCTCCTTGCGCACGGCAAGCGTCTGGTAAATACATACGACCCCCTCCGCGCAGAGCGTGCCTACCGCCGCGCCCATCGCGGACATAGAGGGAATGAGCAGCACATTGACAAGGAGATTGACCGCCGCGCCCAGCACGACGGAAACGATATAGCTTCGGTCGTGATGGTTCGGGATGAGGTACTGCGTGCGGATTACATTTGCCCAAGCTAAGAAGAAAATGGTCGGCGCGAGCATCCACAGCAGCCCGACGCAGGGCAGGTACTCGCTTCCCAAGAAAATCGGCACAAAATCCGACGCAATGCCCGCAATGCCAAACAGCATGGCGCAAGCGAGGAACACCGCAAAAAGAATGGAACTGTAGATATACCGCTTGCTTTCCTCCACCTGCCCCTTGGCGGCCAAATTGGACATCCGGGGCAGCATGACTGTGCCAAGCGCGGTGATGACTCCCAGCGGGATATTCAGGATTTTTTCGGCGCTTTCGTAGTAGCCGACCTGTGTGATGCTGCTCATAGCTTCGAGCATGACCTTATCCATCATCTTGTACAGGCTGACCGCAATCACGGGCACGAACAGCACCAGCGCCGGACGGAGATGGCCAAGCACCGCGCGCGCGGCGGGGCGGCTCCAGCGGACGAAGCGCCGCAGGTAAAGCCAAAGATATCCCTGCGACAAAAATACGCCCAGCGCCATAATCAGCGTGTACTTCCATAGGTCGCCCTCGCCCTTTACAAACAGGAAAATGCAGGCGAGGCTTCCAAGCTTGATAGCGATGTTCCGCGTGACGGTGATTTTGAATTCCTCCAGCCCAAAAAAGAACCAGCTGATATCCAAAATGGCGGAGAGCACATATACCCCCTGAATGAGGGAGATCCAGTAGTATGTGCGGTTGGCGATTTGGACGAAAGCGAAATAGCACACCGTGGAGATTGCGGCGCACAGGAATTGCAGGCCGTAGATCTGCCAAAAGGTGCGGCTGAGCGCCTCCGGATCCTCCCGCACGGCAGCGATGCTGCGATTCCCATAGTTCTGCACGCCGAGCATCGCAAAATAGACGAAATAGCGCGCGATTGTATAGGTATAGGAGTAGGTTCCCACGCCGTCCACGCCCAGCACGCGGGATACATAGGGCGTAGTGATGAGCGGCAGGACAATCAGAAGGAGCTGATAAACCACATTGTATAGGAAGTTTTTACGAATCGATTTCATGACGCCACCCTCACCTGCGCGCCCACGGGGCATAGATGCGCCGCAGAGCCTTGCCATTCTTCCCGCTTTCCCTGGAAAAAATATACTGGAAGCCCACAATTAGGGGAAATTGATAGTAGGCGTCGAGCATATACCGCTCCGATAGGCCGAAAACGCAGAACAGCGCCAGACAAATCAGAGCCGCGCCGTCCCGGTTGTCGTAGCATTTGAGCATGGCGATTGGGTACAGCGCGTAGAACGCAAGCCCGGGAAGCAGGCCGTAGACCAGAATTGCCCGGAGGTAGGCGTTGTCCAGAATCAGGCTGTCGACCCCCTCCGCCATGGACTCTCTCGTGCTGACAAAGGGCAGATCCTGCCCAAAAAGCGAGAGGCCGTACTCCTCGAAGCACTGGCTCGCGAAGCGGATCCGATTCGTGAAAATACCGTCCAGCCATGTCCAGAATGCGCTGGTGCCGTCATAGAACAGCATCCACCAGAGGCTGACCGCGAGCATTCCGAAAAATATGAGCGGCACGGCGCGGCGAACCCAGCGGGTGCGGAAGACGAGCCCCTCCCCTTTTCGGAACAGGAATACGCCGACGCAAATGAGCGCGATCATGCCCAGCGTCGTCCGGCTGTGGACAAGCAGGAACAGCCCGGCGTCCAGCGCAAGCCACGCGACAAGGTCTAAAACCGACAGCCGATCATAGCGCAGGTAAAACCACGCAAGGCACAGGGCTGTTGCGTTAGCGCCCAGCACGTTGCGGTGGGTGAAGCCGGCAGCGCTGTAGCTCACGCCGCCGGACAGGAAGTGGAGGTTCGGCAGAATGCCAAGCAGGCATAGAAGCAGCGTCAGCACAAAGCCGACGGCCTTGATGATAAAATATCGCTTCACCAGCGCGCGCGGGTCGCTGCCCTTGGAGGCCACCAGCAGGACAAGCAGCACCAGCAGGTCATAATCCCGGCTGCCCAGATAGCTGAGTGCGCCGAGCGCAATCAGAACCGGAAAGACGACAAGCTGCGCAATCGTATAGGGAAAGGAAATCACAATCTTCACCAGCAGCAGCATATACAGCGCCAGCTGGAAAAGGTGCAGCAGGTCTATCCAAATCTGCTCGGAGTACGACCAGCTGGTGCAATTCACGCAGTGAATCCCAACGAGCAGGGAAAACAGCACCATAAAGAAGCGATTGGAGAAAGACTCCGCTCTGCGCGCAGGAGCCTCCCCTGCCGGCCTTGAGAATAAACGCATTGCTTCCCCTCCCCTTTTTGTTCCTTAATGTTTGCCCAGTACGCGGTCGAGCGTCTGGCGGTCGGCGGTATCGAGCGCTTTGGCCGCGCGCGAATAGGCGCGGCGGGCGCCGATACGCTTGGCCATGCGCTTCAGCCACTCATAGCATGGAAACAGGCGCAGCCTGGTCAGCCCGACAATGAGCTGCTCCTGCCCGGTCAGACGCCGATGATCCTGGATGCGCGCAGCGCACAGGGCAATCGCTTGCTTTTGATTCCCTTGGCAGGCGGTATACAGGAGCGCGTGGTACTGCCCAGCGTAATAGCGGTGCTGCTCCTCGAGGCTCAGGCGGCCAATCTGCTCGGAAAAGGTTTCCCATAGGTGCTGCTTGGCAAGAAGAAAGCGGTCGAAATCGGGGGCGTTGGAATAGCCGCCCATATCCTTCAGAATGGAGAAACACGGCAGAGAAACTGCCCGGAAGCGCGAAAACAGGCGCAGCCCGAACTCCACATCCTGATGGCGGAAGAAGGATTCGTCGAAGCCGCCGATTTCCCGGGCCGCGTCGGCGGAAACGAAGAGGTTGCTGCCGGTTCCCAGCGCCGTTTCCGAAAATAGTAGCTCCCGCGCCGGGTCGCCCTGCATCGCGGGCACAAGCTGCCAGCACAGGCCGGAGCGGAATTTCAGCACGCCGCATAGGACAGCACTGCAATCGGGATGCTCGGCCAGCGCGCGGACGCAGCGCGAAAGATGTGTTTGCAGATAAAGGTCGTCGTTGTCCAAAAAAGCGAGATACCTTCCTTCCGCCGCGGCGATGCCGGTGTTCCGCGCGGCGGAGCCGTTGCGGTTGCAGGTATGCTTCAGGTACTTCACTGTTGGATAGGCCAGCATGACCTTCTCGGTGGCGTCGCGGGAGGGGCTTTGAGGGTCGTTGTCGTCCACAACCAGAATTTCCACATTCGGATAGGTCTGCGCAAGGACGCTGTCAATTGCCCGCGGCAGCAGCTCCTCGTTGTGATAGGTGGTAATGATTACGCTTACCAGCGCGGCGCTCGCCTGCTCCATCGCTCAGCCCACCTCTGCGTCGGCCGTCATAGCGCGGAGAATTTGCGGCATATTGGCCTCCGGCGTGTACTTGCGCGCCTCCTGCAGGCAGCGCAGCCGCATCCGGGCGACCTCCTCCGGGTGCGCGAGCGCGTGCGCCATCCGCTCGGCGAGCATTTCCGGCTTCTGCCAGCGGTAGACATAGCCGGTTTCGCCGTCGGAAACCAAGTCGGAATTGTAGTGCCAATCGTTGGTGATTACCGGCAGGCCGGCGGAAAAGGCATCGATCAGCGTGCCCGGCAGCCCCTCCCCGGGGTAGGTGCTCGGGAAAAGGAGCATATACGCGCTTTGCAGCTCCTGCACGCTGCGCGCATATGGTACGCTGCCCTTGAATACGACATTTTCTCCGGCATCGGCGAGGATTTTTGCAAATTCCTCGCGGTAATCCGGCTCGACCTGCCCATAAATGTGCAGGATTGCCCGCGGGCGGGCAGCACCCTCGTTTAGCTTCTTCATGGCAGCCACCGCGAGGTCGATGCCCTTATGCTGCGCAATGCGGCTGAAGGTCACAAAGACCGGCACATCGCCCTGCGCATCCGGCAGCTCGCGCGCCGATAAAATTTGCAGCCGCTTGAAATTGGGCAGCACCTCCACCCGCTCGACGCCGAGCGCGCAAAGGGCATCCCGCAGCGCAGGGGTTTCGACCCAAGTGCAGCGGAAGCGATTCATGCAGGCAATCAGGCGCTGATTCCCTGCCAGCTCCTGCGGCATGGAGGCGCCAATCACATCGTGGTACATCCGGCGGCGGAACAAGCGGTTCAGCCCGGTAAGGAAGGGAATAAAAATGGCGCGCCCGTTTTTCGACAGCAGCACAAAAATATCGCCGCAGGTGCAGAAGGCTCTGATGGTTTTCCAAAGGATGGAAATGGCGTGCTTTTTGTACTGAAAGGTATCCACGCAGACCACCCGCCGCCCGGGATAGCTCCGCTGCAGCTCGTCGCGCAGAACCTTTGTCTTTACTGTCTGCCCGTCCAGCAGCTCGCAGCCGTCCGCGGTGCGGCCAATGATGGCAATGCCCTTCTCGCCCATGCGCTTATCCTTTCTTGGAACCAAAGTATCGTTTTGCCTCCTTGAGGCATTGGATTGGAGAAATCAGTCCTGCGATGCAGGCGTACCACGCGGCGCGCAGGAACCAGCGCGTGCGCAGGCTGGCGAAGGCCAGCACGGCATAGTGCCGGAAGCGCACATAGCGGCGCTCGGACGGGCGGAGCAGGTGCAGGTATTTGTGCTTGAGCCGGTAGAGCATATTCTCGCCTTGGATTTTACTCTTGCCGGTCGATACCCGCTCGCCCTTGTGCAGGTACTGCACTACGAAAGCGCCGGGCATATAGCCGATTTTCATGCCCGATTCGATGCAGCGCAGCATGAGAATAAAATCCTGCCCGGAGGAAACCTCGCCAAAGCCCTCGGTTTGCAGCAGCTTGTCGCGCCGCACCATGTAGATGGCTGTGGGGCAGATGGAGTGCAGGATGTGCGCCTTCAGCAGCCCCTCCTGCGAGAAATCGCCGGTATAGTCCATCCGACGGAATTCCACCAGCTTCTCATTGGAATCGACCCATTTTACATCCTGATAGCATAGATCCAGCCCGTTTTCCTGCATAAAGCGCAGCTGCTTTTCCAGCTTGTCGGGCAGATAGCGGTCGTCGTCGTCCAAAAACGCGACATATTCCCCGCTTGCGCGGGAGATTGCCAGATTTCTCGCGCCGCCGCCGCCCACCGCGCCCGCCGTTTGCACATAAACTAGGTTGCCGCGTGCCTGATAGGGCGCGAGCACGGAGCGCGTCCTTTCGGCGCTCTCGCTGCCGGGGAGATTATCGTCCGCTATCACGACCTCGAAATTGGGGTAGGTCTGCGCATATACGGAGTCGAGCGCGCGGCCGAGCAGGTCGCTGCGCTGATAGGTGGGAATGACGACGCTGATGCGCGGCTGACAGGCGCGCTCGATTGGCTTTTCATGTTCACGCATATCGTATTCGCGCAGATTTCCCCGGCGAAAGGGTCGGCGGGGAATCGCATCTCCTCTGTGAGATAGTATAGAAACGCTCCGCTTGGTATTTTCCGGATGCAGCTTGGAGAATCCAAACGGGGCAAGACTTGTTCCTTGCGGGCGGCTTAAAGCCGCTCTTATTATACACCATCAGGCGATAGAATTCAATAAGAAATCACAAGAAGTTTCGGATTTCTTGTAACGTTACAATAGATGTGAGACCAAGGTATAGAAAAAAGCGATTGAGTTTGT
>JAJQFT010000056.1 GCA_021200975.1 Bacillota bacterium
TGAACAAACTCTTTCCTTTTTTTCGGTCTCACATCATTGACAAATGGACATTTCTGCGGAAAACTTTGCACTTTTCAGCATGAGCAGGGCTTGCAGCCGCAGCCGTTCTCCACCACGGCTACCACCGCGGCATCCACTGGCAGCTCCTGCCAGAGCCTCGCCGCGCCCGGGCCGCTCAGCACCAGCACCTTGTCGCCGGATTTCGCACCGAGCCGATCGGCGGCTACGAGCGTGCGCCCCTCGGTGGATATTTCCAGAAATTGCAGTCCCTCCGGCAGCGTCTCGCCGCGCTTAGAGCGAATGGCTTCACATACGGTTCCGATAATCATTTTCATCCCTCCCATAGAGAAGTATGTCCGCATTTTTTCATTTGATTAAAAAAAGAAAAAACTCTTTGAAAATGGAAACAAATGTGTTATGATATAGGAAGAACGCCCACGGGGGAACCGGCAGGAGCGGCCTGCGCCGCCTTTCGTGCCGCCGGCTCCGGGGCTTCCTGAGATTGCATGCGAGGAGGATGCGCGATGCGGATTTTGGGCATCGACCCGGGCTATGGGACGACCGGCTTCGGCCTCGTCGAGGCACAGCGCGCGCAGGTGCGCCTGCTGAACTGCGGCGCGATTACCACGCCGCCGGGGATGGATTTTTCCGCCCGGCTGGAAATCATCTACGAGGATATGCGCTCGCTGCTTGCGGTCGCGCAGCCCGATACCACCGCCATCGAGGAGCTGTTCTTTGGCCACAATGTCACCACCGGCATCGGCGTGGCGCAGAGCCGGGGGGTGATCCTGCTCGCCATCCGGCAGGCGGGGCTGGAGGTGACCAGCTACAAGCCCAATCAGGTCAAGCAGTCGCTGACGGGCTACGGCGGCGCGAGCAAGCACCAAATGATGGATATGACCCGGCGGCTGCTGCACCTAGACTCGCTGCCCAAGCCGGACGACGCGGCGGACGCAATCGCGATTGCGCTGTGCCACGCGCGCTCCTGTACGAGCCTGCTGAACGAGAAAACGACGGGAAAATTTTGAATTTCGGGGGGAAATACGCCATGATTTACTATCTTTCCGGGCCGGTTACGGTGCTTGAGCCTGGCCTGGCCGTGCTGGAATGCGGCGGCGTGGGCTATGCCTGCCGCGTCACGACCTACACCGCGGGGCAGCTGAAGCTGCAGCGCAGCGCCCGGCTGTACATCACCGAGTCCATCCGCGAGGATGCGCACGATCTCTACGGCTTCAGCTCGCGCGAGGAGCAGAGCTGCTATGAGCTGCTGACCAGCGTCAGCGGCGTCGGGCCGAAGGCGGCGATGGCGATTCTCTCCGCCGGCGGGCCGCAGAATTTCACGCTCGCTGTCATGACAGGTGACGAAAAGCAGCTTATGGCTGCGCCGGGCGTGGGCAAGAAGCTCGCGCAGCGGATCATTCTGGAGCTGAAGGATAAGATCGGCGGGCAGACGGTGGAGCTGGATTTTTCGGGCGCAAGCGCGGCCGCGCCGGCATCCGGGGGGAGCGAGCTTGCGCTTGCGCGCGCCGCGCTGCAAGAGCTGGGCTATTCGCCCGCCGAGATTGCCGCCGCGCTCAAGGGCGCGGATGCGAGCCTGCCAACGCAGGAGCTGGTGCGCTACGCCCTGCGCGCGATGGTGATGAAAGGATAAGACGCTTATGAGTTTGGATTTTTCGATGGAAACGAGCGAGCCCATCATCTCCCCGACCTTCGCCCCGCAGGATGCCGGGGAAATCGGCCTGCGGCCGAAGCTGCTGGCGGACTACACTGGGCAGGAGAAGGCCAAGGGCAACCTCGCGGTGTATATCGAGGCGGCGCGGCGGCGGGGAGAGCCGCTCGACCACACGCTGCTCTATGGCCCGCCGGGCTTAGGCAAGACGACGCTCGCGGGCGTGATTGCCAACGAAATGGGCGTGAATATCCGCGTCACCTCCGGCCCGGCTATTGAAAAGCCCGGCGATTTGGCCGCGCTGCTGACAAACCTGAATCCCGGCGACATCCTATTTATTGACGAGATTCACCGCCTCAACCGGGTGGTGGAGGAAATCCTGTACCCCGCGATGGAGGATTTTGCTATCGACATCATCGTGGGCAAGGGGCCGAGCGCGAATTCCATTCGGCTGGATTTGCCCAAGTTCACCCTGATTGGTGCGACGACCCGGGCGGGGCAGCTGTCTGCGCCGCTGCGCGACCGCTTCGGCGTGAGCCTGCGGCTGGAGCTGTACACGCCCGAGGAGCTGACGAAAATTGTCATGCGCTCGGCCGCCATTCTCGGCATCGACATCGAGCCCGCGGGCGCGCGGGAAATCGCTTCCCGCAGCCGGGGCACGCCCCGCATCGCGAACCGCTTCCTGCGCCGCGTGCGCGATTTTGCGCAGGTCATGTGCGAGGGCACTATTACGAGCGAGGCGGCGGATCTTGCACTGCGCCGGCTGGAGGTGGACGCGCTGGGGCTGGACAACACCGACCGGCGGATGCTGACCGCCATTATCCGCAGCTACGGCGGCGGCCCCGTGGGGCTGGAAACGCTCGCTGCCACGATTGGCGAGGAGGCCGTGACGCTCGAGGATGTATACGAGCCATACCTGCTGCAGCTGGGCTTCCTGGCGCGCACGCCGCGCGGCCGCTGCGCCACCAATCTGGCCTATGAGCACCTGCATCTGCCCATCCCGGCGGCGGGCGCGACGGCCGAACAGCTCAAGATGGATATGCTCTGAGGACTGGGAAGATTTTGGTATTTGCTCTAAAAATGTCCATTTGTCAATGATGTGAGACCGAAAAAAAGGAAAGAGTTTGTTCA
>JAJQFT010000044.1:0-4011 GCA_021200975.1 Bacillota bacterium
CGACAGGAATCTTTTCTTATTTTCTCCCTACCCCAACTATTGACATAGAGCCAAGGTTTATAGAGGATTACAGGAATTTCTTGCGCGTACCAACAAGCGCAACCACACCCGCCATGGACAGGAGCAGCACGCCGGAAACCACTACCAGAGGCGTGGTATCGCCGGTCTGAACGGTGCTGTCGCTCGCGCGGCTGGGGGTATAGAACTCGAAGGTATAATAGGACGTGGTGGAACCCATGCCGTAGGTGGTAAAGCCGTTGTAGTACTCCAGGTACTGGTCGCCGGCTTCGCTGTACTTCGCGCCGATATTTCTCAGCTGCGTGCCGGAGGCTGTGAGCGTCCAGTAGCTGCAGGAGCTGAGGCTCTCGGTCAGGGACAGGCCGTTGCCACTGGTGGCGGAGGTCAGGTACAGGCCGTCCTCGGTTGCAAAGTAGTAGTAGCCGCTGTCGTTGATGTGCACAATCAGCTTGAGCATATCGCTGGTGACCTGCAGGACATCGTCGGTAACGGTGGCGGAGGTACCGGCCAGCGCAGTACCATTCGCAGTGGCGGTCATGACCTGGCTCTTGCCCGCGTAGTAGATGTAGAGCTCGTCGCCCTCCTGGAAGGCATAGATGCGGTAAGCCTTGGTGGCATCATACACGAACTCGGTCTCCTCGGTGGTTTCGTCGGTTTCATCGGCAGAGTCGGTGGAGTCGGTCTCATCCGTGTCGCTGGAAGCGTGGACGATTGCGTCGCAGGTGCAGCCGGAGGTGAATTCCACGACGGTATCACCGGAGGTGTAGGCATAGCACATCAGCGTGCCGGTGACGGTGATGGTGTCGCCAACCACGATCGTGGAAGCATCCGCATCGCCGGAAACCAGGCGGAAGCACTGAATGGGATAGTCGGTCAGGCCGTCCACCACGATGGTCACGGTGATGTTGCTGTAGTCAGAGCTCCATGCGGTGTTGATCGCGGTAACCTCGCCGGTCAGGGTGTAGGTGCCGTCCAGAGATTCGCCGGCAGCCAGCGCATAAGCGGCCTTCAGGATCTCCTCGGTGGTGCTGGTTTCGGTTCCTTCCGTAGCCTCGGTGGCTTCCGAAGCTTCGGTGGCCTCGCTGGCCTCGGTCTCATCCGTATCGCTGGAAGCGTGGACGATCGCGTCGCAGGTGCAGCCGGTGGTGAATTCGATTGTTCCACTATAGTTGGTCAGCGTACCGGTGACAGTGATGGTGTCGCCAACCTCGATTGTGGAGGCATCCGCATCGCCGGAAACCATGCGGTAGCACTGAATGGGATAGTCAGTCAGATCGTCCACCACGATGGTCACGGTGATGTTGTTAGATGTGCTGCTCCACGAGTAATTAATCTTGGTAACCTCACCGGTCAGGGTGTAGGTGCCGTCGAGAGATTCGCCGGAGGCCAGCGCATAGGCGGCCTTCACGATTTCCTCGGGCGTGGTGGGGGTGCTGCTGCCGCTGTCGCCAGAGCTGGAGGAGGCATCGTAGGTCACAGTAATGGAGTCCATACGCACCTGGCCGTCAGACAGGGTGACGCTGTAGCTGTCGGTAGCGCTGGCAAAGGAAACGGTTACGCCTGTGCCGTCGGCGGTCGCGTCATCGCCGATGGAGGTCGCCAAGGAGGTGGCATAAGCCTCCGTGTTGCAGGTGAAAACGATCTCGGTCATGCCCGTGCATTCCACGGTGATGCTGCTGTTCTTGTAGAAGCGAGCGGGGTTGGAATAATCCGCGACGTTACTGGTGCTGGAGCTTTTGTCGTTCGTCAGGGTCACGGTTCCGTTGCTCCAGACCTGCTGCTCTGTAGAAAAAGATGTGCGGCTGGAAGTGTCAGCAAAGGAAAGCGTGGACGTTGCGGACTCTGCCTTTACGCTAATGCCGGACGCAAGAACCAGGCCGAAGCACAGGCTCACCGCCAGCAGCAGCGCGAGGCAGCGCTTGGAAATTGCTGTTTTCATAAAAATCCTCCTAAAAATTATTTTCGGGATTGCTCCTCGGCGGGCACACCGACCCACCTTGGTGCTCCAAGATGTAGTATAACACAAAATGTGGGGGTATGCAAGTGCTTTTTTCATGTTTTCGCCATATTTTACATTTTCCTTAATTTTTCGCGCGGCGGCCAATGCACAAATCTTCCGCGCGGCGGAATTTCCTGTTGCAAAAATTGCCGCTTTGGGTTATAATGGCAAAAAACGATGGAGAGGTGCAGAATCATGGCAGAAACTACCGAGAGCAAAAATTTCATCCATGCCTTTGTGGAGGAGGACATTGCCCCGGGCGGGCAGTTCGCCGGGATGCAGGTACACACCCGCTTCCCGCCCGAGCCGAACGGCTACCTGCATATCGGCCACTGCAAGGCGCTGATTATCAACTTCGGCACAGCCGAAAAATACGGCGGCATCTGCAACCTGCGCATGGACGATACCAACCCCGCCAAGGAGGACACGGAATACGTCGACGCGATTCAGGAGGACATTCATTGGCTGGGCTTCGACTGGGGCGACCGCTTCTTCTACGGATCGGACTACTTCGAGCAGACCTATCAGTACGCCATCGAGCTGATTGAGAAAGGTCTGGCCTACGTGTGCGAGCTCAGCCCCGAGCAGTTCAAGGCCTATCGCGGCGACCTGACGCACCCCGCCGTTTCGCCCTACCGCGACCGCCCGATTGAAGAAAATCTTGACCTCTTCCGCCGGATGCGCGCGGGCGAATTCCCGGAGGGGAAATACACCCTGCGGGCGAAAATTGACCTTGCCTCCGGCAACTTTAATATGCGCGACCCCGTTTTCTACCGCATTCGCTACATCGAGCACCACCGCCAGGGCACCAAGTGGTGCATCTTCCCGATGTACGACTTCGCCCACCCCATTCAGGACGCGCTCGAGGGCATCACGCACTCGCTGTGCTCGCTCGAATACGAGAACCACCGCCCGCTTTACAACTGGGTCGTCGAGCACGTATCCGTCCCCTGCCACCCGCGCCAGATCGAATTCGCGCGGCTGGGCATTGACCACACCGTGATGAGCAAGCGCAAGCTGCGCAAGCTTGTCGAGGACGGTTATGTTTCCGGCTGGGACGACCCCCGGATGCCGACGCTTTGCGGCCTGCGCCGCCGCGGCTACACGCCGCGCAGCATCCGCAACTTCTGCGAGCGCATCGGCGTGGCGAAGGTGGACTCCACGGTGGAGTACCCCTTCTTAGAGAGCTGCCTGCGCGAGGACCTCAACGAAACCGCGCAGCGGGTAATGGCGGTGCTGCGGCCTGTGAAGCTCACCATCACCAACTACCCCGAGGGGCAGACCGAGGAATTCGAGGTGGAGAACAACCCCAACCGCCCGGAGGACGGCACGCGCACCATCACCTTCTCGCGCAGCCTTTGGATGGAACAGGACGATTTCCTCCCCTCCCCCATCCCGAAGTACAAGCGGCTCTACCCCGACGGGCCGGAATGCCGCCTCAAGGGGGCCTACGTCATCCGCTGCACCGGCTACCGGCTGGACGAAAGCGGGAACGTTGCCGAGGTCTTCGCAACCTACGACCCCAATTCCCGCGGCGGTGACCCCGCCGACGGGCGGAAAATCAAGGGCGCAACGATTCACTGGGTCGATGCGGCTAACTGCGAGGAGGCCGAGGTGCGGCTTTACGGCAACCTCTTCGATGACCCCGACCCCGACGGGCCGGGAAAGGACTTCCTCGCCGCCCTCAGCCCGAATTCGCTCGAGGTGCTGCAGCACTGCAAGGCCGAGGCAAGCCTGCGCGATGCCAAGGCGCCCGCAAGCTACCAGTTCATGCGCTTGGGCTACTTCTGCCCGGACAGCGCTGACTCCGCCCCCGGCCACCTCGTGTTCAACCGCAGCGTGAGCCTGAAGGACAGCTTCAAGCCAAAGGCATAACAAAGAAAGCTCATAACAAATCGCGGGTCGGCAAAGAGGCCCCCCGCGAAGTAATATGTTCTGGAAAAATAGTTGCGGTTGTTTACGGGGAAGCCCCCCCCCGACCCCGCACCCGCACC
>JAJQFT010000044.1:4021-19140 GCA_021200975.1 Bacillota bacterium
CCCACCCGGTGTAAACCCGCCGCGTGCCCCTTAAGCACCGCTACACCCCAACGCAAAAACAATTAACGCAAAAACAATACGGCGGGCGGCAAACCCGCCTACCCGCGAGGTATTTTTTGCTGGAAAATTAGTTGCGGTTGTTGCCGGGGAAGCCGCCGCCCGAGCCGGAGCCCGAGCCAGAGCCGGAATCCGAGCTGGAGCTGGAGCTGGAATCGGTCGTGGCGGACTGGATCTGCGCGTCAAGCACCACCGTGAGGGTGATCTCCTCACCGTTGCGCACAACGGTGATGGTCATCTCGTCCCCCGCGGCATGTGCATTCTTGGCGGCAACGACCTCATCGGAGGTGGTCACCGTTTCACCGTCGCAGGCAATGATTGTGTCGCCCGCCTGCATCCCCGCGGCCTCGGCGCAGCTGCCGGAATCCACGGAGCGGACATACGCGCCCACCTGCAGGTTGTACATGGCAGCGGTGGTTTCATCAACCGTTACAATGCTGATGCCAAGATAGGGCTTAACTACATAGCCGTTCTCGATGACGGACTCGATAATCGACTTGACGGTATTGATGGGAATCGCGAAGCCGATGTTGTCAATCGAGGCTTCCGAGGACGAGGAGGTGGAATACTTCGCATTCGTGATGCCAATCACCTCGCCATAGGCGTTGAACAGCGGGCCGCCGGAGTTGCCGGAGTTAATGGCGCAGTCGGTCTGAATCAGGTTCATCGTGCCGCTCGAAAGGGTAACGGCGCGGTTGAGGGCGGATACGACGCCCTGCGTCAGCGAGAAGGTCAGCTCGCCCAAGGGGTTGCCAATCGCCACAACGGTTTCGCCGACGGCGAGCGCGTCGGAGTCGCCCAGCACCACGGGGGTGAGCTCCTCGTCCGCCTCGATTTTCAGCACAGCAACATCGTTGTCCTCGTCATAGCCAATCAAGGTGGCAGCGTAGCTACTGCCGTTGTAGAGGGTTACGGTAATGCCATCCGAGTCGCCATCCTCCACAACGTGGTAATTCGTAACGATGTAGCCGTCGCTCGTGACGATGAAGCCCGAGCCGGAGGCCGCGGAGGTGGTGGTATAGCCCCATGCGTTATAGGTTATGTTCACCGTGATGCCCACGCAGGAATTAACGTAGGCTGCGTAAATCTGCGCAGCGGTCATTTCCTCGCCGGCTTCGACGCTCACGGTTTCCACGGCTGTCGTGCGGGCGCTTTCCACAAGATAGGTAGTCTGCGCGCTGCCGGAATCGTTGCCGCTGTTGCTGCCCGAGGAGGAATTGCCCAGCGCATACCACGCAATTACCCCGCCGCCGCACCCGGCAGCGCCGCCAATCAGGATGCACACAAGGCAGATGGCAATCGCCCGGAGAACCGGATGCCCCTTCTTCTTCCGCTCCGGTGCAGGCGCAGCCTGCGGCGCAGTGTAGGACTGCTCGGTATAGGTCGGATTCGTGTAGGTCGGTTCGGTATAGGTCGGTTCAGTATAGGACGGCTCGGTATATGCCGGCTCTGTGTAGGGCTGCTCGGTCTGCTCCGGGGCGGACTGCGCCGTAAAAGCTTCGGTATATGAGGCTTCGGCACTTTCCTCCGGCGCGGCCGGCGTGCTCTGCTCGTCATTTCCCTGCTGCGGGAAGCGTTCATTTTCAAGATCCATCGTGCATTTTCCTTTCTGTTTGGGATGCTTGCATTATACATCCGAAGTCTGAACAACAGCTGAAGAAGTCGTGGAACATTTTATGAACGGCTCCGTCGGCTATTTGGTCGGCAGTTCCACACTGAAGGTCGCCGTGCCGTCGGCGTAGTCCGCCCAAATCCTGCCCTTATGCGAGCTGACGATGCTCCACGCAATCGGAAGCCCCAGCCCATAGCTGCCGCAGCTCGTGCGCGCCTCATCCACGCGGTAGAAGCGGCGGAAGATATCCTTACATTGCTGCGGCGTGAGCGGCTCGCTGGCATTGGAAACGGTAAGGCGGCAGTGGTGCGCGCCCACCTGCCACAGCTTGAGGTAGACGGGCTGGGTAGGCAGGGCGTACTTCTGCGCGTTGTCCAGCAGGATGGAAACCAGCTCGCGGATATGCCGCTCGCTGCCGCTGATGAAGATCCGCTGCCCCACGCCATAGACCAGCTCCAGCCCCTTTTCGTAGTAAAGCGGCTCGAAAGGCAGCGCGGCATCGCGGACGACCGCGCCGAGGTCAAGCGAAACCATCTCCATTTCGTCCCGGCCACGGTCGGCGCGCGCCAAATCCAGCAGCCCCTCCACCAGCGAGCGCATCTGCGCCGCCATGGCGACGATGCCCTGCGCGCACTCGAGCCGGTCAGCCTCGTCATACTCCGGGTTCAGGACAATTTCGGCATTGGTGGTAATCACGGTAAGCGGCGTTTTCAGCTCGTGGCTGGCATCCGAAACAAACTGCTTCTGCTCCTTCCATGCCGTCGCGACGGGCTTGACCGCCCAGCGCGAGAGCAGGATGCTGATGAGCAGGAAGGCGGCAAAGCTGAAAATTCCAATCAGGACGCAGTTGCGAATCAGGCTGTTGAGCGTCGCGGTCTCGCTGGAAAGGTCGGCGAATACGATGATCATCCCATTTCGCTCCTGCGAGCAGTAAAAGCGCAGGCTGTACTGCGAAAGGACACCCGTCGTATCCCCGCTCTCGAGCGCCGCGGTGACCACGCTAATCAAAAGCTCCTCGTCGGAGAGGTCAAAGTAGCCGCCGCCGGTGGCCATCAGCTCGCCGCGATAGTTCACCTGCACCGTAAAATAGGGCAGCTGCACCTGCGTATCCTCGCCGCCGGGACGCCCCAGCTCGAACGGCTCCGAGGCCACGCTCTGCATCATCGACAGGCTCGTCTGCTCGAGATTCTGCTTGGTAAAGGAATACACGAGCACAAACATCACCCCCAGCATGGCGGTGACCAGCAGCATATTGATGATGACGAACTTGACCTGCAGCCTTTTAATCATTCTGTACAACCTCTAGATGATAGCCCAGCCGCCGGATGGCAGAAATGCGCACATTCGAGCCGATGGAGGCAAGCTTCTTGCGCAGCAGCCCCACATAGACCTCAACGTGGTTTTCCACCGCGTTGGAATCGAAGCCCCATACCTTGGAGAGGATGACCTCCTTGGGCACGACGCTGTTCTTGGATTGCAGCAGGAAGCGCATCACGTCGTATTCCCGCGCGGAAAGGCGCACGCAGTTTTCGCCGCATACGAGGGTGCAGGCAGCCAAATCCAGCGCGGTGTTGCCCATGCGCAGCTCGTCCACCTGATTCCCCTGCCGCCGCAGCAGCGCGTTGACACAGGCCATCAGCTCCTGCGTGGCAAAGGGCTTCGTAAGATAATAGTCCGCCCCGGCGTTTAACCCCGCGACGCGGTCGGCCAGGCTGGATTTTGCCGTGAGCATCAGAATCGGCGTGCCGCAGCGCTGCGAGCGCACCTGCCGCGCGACCTCCAGCCCGTTGAGCTTGGGCATCATCACGTCGAGAATGAGCAGGTCGTACACCCCCGTAAGGGCGTAGTCCCGGCCGTCCTCGCCGTTGTAGACGCATTCGACGCTGAAGCCCTTCCCCTTGAGCAGGATGCGCAGGGAATTTGCCAAGGCAACCTCGTCTTCAATAATTAGCACTTTCATTATATGTACCTCCTGTGCTTTATTTTTTATTATCTTAGCAAATATTTCTGATGTAATGCTGAAAAGTGAAAAAATTCTGAAAATTTTTCTTGCAGCAAAAACCGGCGGCCTTGCGGTCGCCGGTTTGCCGGATTCAGGCTTGTCTTACTCCTCGATGCTCAGGGCCAAGCTTGTCATGGCCTCGCGCAGGTTCACCATCATGGTGCGGGTAATCAGGCCAACGCTCTGGCCGTCGACATACACGAGGCAGTTCTCGCTGTCATACTGGTAAATCTCCACGCTTACCGTCGGATAGCTCTCGCGGTCAAGGGTAAGGCTAAAGGACATCTCCAGCACCTTTTCGGCGGCCTCGTCCACAAAGGAATGGATATACAGCGCGTCGATTTTCGCAGTCAGGGTGGAGATATCCACCTCCTGCGAATCGAGCAGGTAGAGGGTTTCGTCCTCCTCGTCCTCCTCCAGCTCCTCAATTTCCGAGCGAAGAGCAAGGGAAATCTCATAGCTTTCGTCGCCAATCGTGACGCTCAGGCTTTGCAGGGTATCCCAGTCCGGGCTGACTACCGCGGTCGGCCGCAGGTCATTGTAGCTGCACGCGGCAATCGCCTCGCAGGTCGTGCTGTCGAGATTGTAAATCATCTCGCTCTCGCCCACGCGCAGGTAGTAGACGTAGGTCGGCTCGGCTTCCTCGGCATTCTCGCTCTCCTCGTCCGCTTCCTCCTCGGTGACGACCTCCACCACGCCAATATTCAGGGTGTAGGCGACGGTTTCCGCCTCGCCGTCCTCCTCTTCCGGCTCCACCGTCCCGGTGACAGTAATGGTAAGCGCCGGATTTTCAAGGCCGTAGTCCGCCAGCGTCACCGACGAGGCGGTGTAGCTTGCGTAATCGGTAAAGCTCAGGCCGTCGAGCAGGCTGACATAGTTTTCCAGCGTCGCGTCGTCCAGCGTGAGATAGTC
Organism: Bacillota bacterium; assembly: GCA_021200975.1. Classification (GTDB taxonomy): domain Bacteria; phylum Bacillota; class Clostridia; order Oscillospirales; family Oscillospiraceae; genus Faecousia. The sequence continues at coordinate 8,605 of JAJQFT010000044.1, forward strand.
GGCGCTTGTTTCATAGTAGTTATAGTCGTCCGTGTAGGAATATACGCTCTCGGCATCATACACCGCATTGAGCGACACATCGCCCGAAATCGAAAGGCTCACGAAATCGTCGTAGGCGGGCAGGCTGTCGTTTTGCAGGAAGTCGTCCCGGTCGGTGGTGATGTACTCGAGCAGGTCATCCTCAAGCAGGTACACCGTCGTGCCGCCGAGGGAGGCGTAGCGCTGGGCATCCATCGTGGAGTAGCCGCCCAGATTCAGGGTGTAGGTCTGCTCGCCGACCGTCAGGGTAACCACGCACTGCGGCTCGTCGAGGCCGTACTGGCTGTAATCCTCCACATCGGTAATCGTAAAGAGCGAATGGATTTCCGCAAAATTCGCTAAGAATTCCGCCATAGCATCCGCATCCACCGGGAAGTCGGCGTCGGTTTCGTCCTGCCACACGCCATCGGCAGAGGTGAAGCTCAGCGTTTCCTCCTCATACGTCCAGCTGACGGCAGTGAGGTCGTCTACGCTCAGCGCGAGGATGATTTCATCGGTGGAGGTGACGGAATCGATATGCTCGGAAATCTTGCTCTCGGCAAAAATCACGGCCAGCAGAACCACGAATACCGCCGCCACGATGATGAGATTGCGGGTTCTTTTCATGCCTTCTTCCTCCGATCCCAAGCATCAATTACGCCCAGCAGCAGATAGAACAGCGGGATGATGCCGATAATCCACAGCTCGATCCATGTGGCCTCTGTGGTAGAGATGGTCAGGTAGCTGTAATCCAGGCTCTTAGAGCGGATGGAAATCGCATCGCTCTCCCCAATCAGCCAAGAAATCGCGTTCATCACGAAGTCGGAGTTCGCGCCGGAGGAATAGGAGATGTAGGTCTCCTCCATCACATAGTCAGCGGAAATCCAGACCATCTGTCCGCCCTCCGTAGTCTCCACCGTAAGCGCGACGGAGAATGGCCCGGAGATATCGCCGTCCTCCATCTCATAGGTCGTGAGCGAATAGCCCGCGATCTTGGAGAAGGCGGAGTCGGAGGTATCGAGCAGGGAGGTAACGGTCGCGTCACTACTGCCGATGCTCATGCCGCCCGCGATGGGGACGATGATGTAGGAATTGTTGGCCGCAAGCTCGGAGGTGATGTCGCTGTCTCCCAACTCGGGCAGCAGGACGTAGGGATAGCCGAAGGCATAGTAGCTCCGGTCGCCCTCGACCACAATGCCCTCCTCCATCGTAATGCCGTAGGCCTCCAGCAGGGAATGCAGATTGTCCATGCTTTCCTCCTCCTGCGGGCCGGAGATGACAAAGAGCTTGCCGCCGGCCTCCAGATACTCTTCGAGCATGGTGATCTCCTCCTCGGCGAAGTCACTCGTCGGGGCATAGATGAAGACGGCGTCGGCGTCCTCCGGGATCTCGTCGACGGTGAGCAGGGAGAAGCTTGCCGTTTCGATATTCTGTTTCTCCAGCGACTCGGCAAAGGAATCGGAGATATCCGGCTCGCCGTGGCCGGTGGTGAAGTAGAGCACGGGCAGATCCTCGCGCGTCACATAGTCGATGGCGGTGGTAATCGCGCCCTCGCCGTCGAAGGAATAGGACACGGAGTAGCTATAGTAGGAGCTGGTATACTCCGTCAGGTAAATATCATAATAGGAGATAAACCGCGATTTTTCGCCGCATTCCACAATCAGGGAATTGTTATACACGGTGTCAGAGGTGTACTGCGCGGCGAAGGTGGGGTAGATATCCGGGTTAATTTTGGAAACGCTGATGTGGTCGCTGAGCGCGTCGTACACATCCAGCAGCTTCTCAATCACGGTATCCTCCTCACCATCCTGCGTAATCCAGTAGATGGTGACATCCTCGGTGGTCTTCTGCGCGACGGCCTTGGTCGCCGAGGTGACCGAGTAGAGCTGGGCGGCGGAAATATCATAGTGCGTCCATGTAGAGGGAAGATTGTTCACCGCAACGTTGACGGCAATGAGAATCGCCAGCACAAACAGGGACAGAACGAAGCTGTAGCCGCCCACCTTCGCGGTACGGGAATTGAGCTTCTCGAGCGAATGCTTCATGCTCATCCGTTATACCTCCTCTTCTCCAGCGCCTGCACACACAGGAACAGGAAGAATATAATCACCGACAGGTCGTATACCAGCGCCGTCAGGTCGAATACGCCGTTGACGAAGGTATAGAAGCGCGTGAAAAGGCTGAGCTGGGACATGACGTTGGGCAGCAGGCTCTCGAGCATCGCCGAATCGTAGAAATAGACTCCCGCGACGGCGCCCGCCAGCAGCAGAACCACCAATAGACCCGCCAGATTCGACTTCGTAAGCATCCTTACAATCGCGCCAAGCGCGAGCACCAGCACCGCGATAGCCACCAGCGAGCCAAGCACCGAGGAGGAAACATAGTCGGCCAGCGTGTCGCAATAGTACATGAACAGCATCAGCACCGCGCAAATCCCGGCGGCCATGCTCTGGCTCTCGGTGAGGCAGGAAACGAACATGCCCATGCTCATCAGGCTGAGCCCCAGGAACAGGAAGGCAACGATAGAGCCGTAGGAGGTGGGCAGATAGACATCGCCGTACAGCGAAAAGAACCACGGGAAGATGCAGATAATCAGCACCGGAACAAGAAACACGACCGACATTGCCAAAAATTTGCCGAGCACGATCTCGGTGGTAGAGATGGGCAGGGAGAAAAGCAGCTGGTCGGTTTTCTGCGCCTTTTCCTCAGCCATGACGCGCATCGTCAGCAGCGGCACCAGCACGATAAAGGTGATGGAAATAAAGCCCAGCACATATTCAAAGTTGGCGTAGGCCGCGTTGATATTGTACATCAGCGCGCCGATGCCTGTGAATACCAGCAGAAATGCCCCGAAAACATAGGCCTTCATGCTGTGATAATACATCGTCAGCTCATGACGCATTACTGCAAACATTCTTCGCCCTCCTTTTCTTCCGGCTCGTTTGTCTGCGCGGTCTCGCCGTTTTCTTCCGGCTCGTCCGCCTGAGTGGGTTCCTCCGCTTCCACGGATTTCTCCGTTTCTTCGGGTTCCTCCGTTTCCTCGGCCTCTTCCTCTTCGGCCTCCGCCTCTTCCTCGTCCTCGTCATAGGGGTTATCAACCGTGAGCGTTTCATCCGCGTCGGTGGTGAGCTGGATGAAGATATCCTCCAGCGTCGGCTTGACGGGATTCAGCCGCGGCAGGACAATTCCCTTGCCGGCGAACAGCAGGTAGATTTCCCGGCAGATTTCCTTCGGCTCGGCCTCGCCCACGGTCAGCGCGGCGGTCACAGAGCTATCGTCCTCGGCCGTGATCTCGATATTTTCAATTTTCTCGTAGCTGGGCAGCTCGGCGAGCGCCTCCTGAAGTGCCTGCGCACTGCACTCCGCCTCCAGCTGCACCGTATTGGGCATTGATTTGCTCAGGTTCTCCAGCGTATCAAAAGCAACGAGCCTGCCGCGGTAGATAATCAGCACCTCGTCGCACATGGCCTGAATTTCCGAAAGGATGTGCGAGGACAGAATCACGGTGTGGTTCTCGCCAAGGTCGTGAATCAGCTCACGCATCTCGATGGTCTGCGCCGGGTCAAGGCCAACGGTCGGCTCGTCAAGGATGATAATCTCCGGGTTGCCAATCAGCGCCTGCGCGATGCCCACGCGCTGGCGGAAGCCCTTCGAGAGGTGGCGAATCAGCTTCTCGGCAACCGACTCGATGTGCGTTTCGACAATCACGCGCTCGATCTCCGGCCCGATTTCCTTCTTCTTCAGCCCCTTGGCGCGGGCAACGAAGGTCAGGTACTCCACCGTCGTCTGCTCAATGTACAGCGGCGGCTGCTCCGGCAGGTAGCCCACCAGCTTCTTCGCCGCGCGCGGCTGCTCAAAAATGTCGAAGCCACCGATTTTGACCTCCCCGCTTGTCGCGGCGAGGCAGCCGGTGAGGATGTTCATGGTGGTGGACTTGCCCGCGCCGTTCGGCCCGAGGAATCCGTAGATTTTCCCGGGCGTGATGGTGAAGCTCAAATCCAGTACCGCCGGAAAATCCCCATAGTACTTTGTTAAATTTTTAACTTCAATCAAGTTCCATGCCTCCTTGTAGCATTTTCTACACTCTACGCCTCAGGGCTGATGCTTTACTGAAAAATCCGGGGAACAAATTGTGAACAAATCCGCCGCGATTTCACTTGACAGCGCGCCCCAAAAAGCTTATCATTTATAGTAGAAAACGAAGAGCGGCTCTGGATAAAGCGGCAAAAGCGGATTGCGCTTTCTTTTGCGGCACAAAGGTAAGCGCAGGACGCCGCAGACGATTTGCTTACGAGCTTCCCTAAGACAGGAGGGGCAGAAAATGTTTGAGGAGGAGCTGGAGCGGAGGCTGCAGGAATTTCCCCTGTACACCTACCATTTTTTCAGCCCGGAGGAGCTGGAATTTTCCGAGCGCGTGCGCTATGTATGCGCGCACGAATGCCCGCAGTACGGCCAGAGCTGGGCCTGCCCGCCCGCCGTCGGGCAGGTGCGCGAATGCAGGGCGCGATGCCTTGGCTATCAGCGCTGCCTGATGATTTCCACCATTGTGGAGGTGACGGACATCGCGGATGTGACGGAAACCCTTGCCACCCGCCCGGCGCATGAGGAAATCACCAATCAGGTGGCCGCGCAGATGCGCGAGCTCGGCGTAAAGCCCTATGTGCTCTCCACCGAGAGCTGCGCGATTTGCGCGCGCTGCGCCTATCTCGACGGCCAGCCCTGCCGCCACCCAGAGCGGATGCACCCCTGTGTGGAAAGCCACGGCATCAACCTCATCCCCATGCTGGACGAACTAGGGCTTACCTTTCAGTACGGGGAGAACGTAGTCACTTGGTTCTCGCTGCTGTTCTACTAAGGAGGGGATTCTGTGCTGCGGCTTGCCACCCCCGACGACGTGCGCCCGATGCTTGCCATCTACGCCCCCTATGTGCGCGAAACGGCGTGGACATTTGAATACACCGCGCCGGACGCGGCGGCCTTTGCCCGGCGCTTTTCGGAATATACCCGCGTCTGCCCTTGGCTGGTATGGGAGGAGGACGGGGAAATTCTGGGCTATGCCCATGGCTCCCTGCCCTTTGAGCGCGAGGCCTACCGCTGGTGCGCGGAGGTTTCCGTCTACCTCTCGCCGCGCGCGCAGCGGCGCGGGATTGGCCGCCGTCTCTACGCCGCGCTCGAGCGGCTGCTGCAAATGCAGGGCTTTCGGCGCGTTTATGCGGTGATCACCGCGCAAAATACCGGCTCGGTCGCCTTTCACGAGCGCTTGGGCTACCGCCAATGCGCCTATTTTTTCGGCTGCGGGATAAAATTCCAACGTCTCTGGGACGTTATTTGGATGGAAAAAAGTTTTGAAAGCCCGGAGCTTTCTGTAGAATTTCCAACTTTATGGGAAAGTATTATGGAAAATGACAAAAATTTGTCGGATATTTTGGGCATTTTGTCACTATCTTAAACAAAAAAAATATGGTATGTTAAGGGTGGAGAGGTATGCCCATCGCACCCGTTTCCCTTTTCAGCTGTGTAAAATATCAAACACTATAAAGGAGCGAACACCATGTATTTTCAGAAAAAGCGCGTCATCGCCATGCTGCTTGCCGGCGGTCAGGGCAGCCGGCTGAAGGTTCTGACGGAGAATACCGCCAAACCGGCCGTGCCGTTCGGCGGCAAGTACCGTATCATCGACTTCCCCCTGTCCAACTGCGTCAACTCCGGCATCGATACCGTGGGAATCCTCACCCAGTACCAGCCGCTAGAGCTGAACGAGTACATCGGCAACGGCCAGCCATGGCGGCTGAATAAGAGCCACTGCTGCGCGCAGGTCCTGCCCCCCTACGAGCGGCACGACAAAAAGTCCGGCTGGTACAAGGGTACGGCCAACGCTATCTACCAGAATCTCGACTTTATTGACCGCTACGACCCCGAATACGTGGTGGTGCTCTCGGGCGACCACATCTACAAAATGGACTATGCTGACATGGTCAACTACCACGAGGCGCAGCAGGCCTCCTGCACCATCGCCGTGCGCGATGTGCCGCTGGCGGAGGCCAGCCGCTTCGGCATCCTCAACACCAACCCCGACAACACCATCTACGAATTCGAGGAGAAGCCCAAGCACCCCAAGTCCACCAACGCCTCCATGGGCATCTATGTATTCAACTGGCGCGCGCTGCGCGAATTCCTCGTGGCGGACGAGGACGACCCCAATTCGAGCAACGACTTCGGCAAGAACATCATCCCCGCCATGCTCGCGGCCGGGCACAAGATGATGGCCTATTCCTTCAACGACTACTGGAAGGACGTGGGCACCATCGATTCACTGTGGGAGGCGAATATGGAGCTGCTCGGCGAGAAGCCGGTATTTGATATCCGCGGCGACGGGAAGCACCGCATCTACGCCCGCAATAATGCACTGCCCGCCACCTATATTGACCCCATCTCCACCACGGTGGACTGCTTCATCGCCGAGGGCGGGCACGTGCAGGGCACGGTGCGCCACTCCATCATCTCCACCGGCTGTATCATCGGCAAGGATGTGCTGATTGAGGACAGCGTGCTGATGCCGAACGTCACCGTCGAGTCGGGCGCAGTCATCCGCAACGCCATGATTGGCGAGGGCTGCACCGTTGCAGCCGGCTGCATGGTCGGCGGCGTCGCCGCGCCGGATGGCAAGCGTCAGATCGCCGTGATTGGCAAGAACGAATCCCTCGCACCCAACAGCAAGGTCGCCCCGGGCGAAATTCGCTAAGGAGGAAGAAAAGATGAAAGCAATGTCGATTATTTTTGCCCACGGTTACGACGATTTGGGCAGCCTGACGCTCAAGCGCACCAACGCCGCGCTTCCCTTCGGCGGACGCTACCGCCAGATTGACTTCCCCCTGTCCATCCTCACCAACGCCGGCATCCGGCATATTGGCATCCTGACCAAGCAGAACTACAAATCCCTGATGAACCACATCGGTTCGGGCGAGGAATGGAACCTCGAGCTTGCCGAGCGGCACTTGGAATACATGACCCCCAACGCGCTGGGCGACAATCTCTACCGCGGGAAGCTGGAGGCCATGTCCACCGCCGCGATGGACAACCTCGTTTTCTCCACCGAGGACTATGTCGTGCTGGTCGACAGCAGCGTGGTATACAACATTGATGTCAACGATGTGCTGGAGAAGCACGTCGCCAGCGGCAAGGATATGACCATCGTCGCCGTGGCCGGCATGTGCGGCAAGGAGAAAAAGTTTGATATGGCGCTCTCCGTAAAGGACGACGGCGAAGTTGATGAGGTCGTGGTGGACGCGCCCGGCGGCGAAAATTTCCTCGCGAGCGTGGGTATGTTCGTGATTGGCCGGGAAATGCTGATGGAGCATGTCAACAAGTCCGTCGCCCGCGGCCGCAACCGTCTGGAGCGCGACCTGATCATGCGCCAATTCTATCAGGGCAACCTGAGTCTGAACGTCTACCGCTTCACGGGCGCGGTGCTATTCAACGAATCCATTCAGGAATACTACAATAGCAACCTCGCGCTGCTCAACCGCGAGGTGCACCAGAGCATCTTCTGCCCCGAGCGCACCATCTACACCAAAACCCGCGACTGCGTGCCCACCTACTACGGCGCCGTCTCCAAGATTGACGACTGCATTGTGGCCGACGGCTGCTCGCTCATGGGCGAGGTAGAGCACACCGTGATTTTCCGCCGCGTCACAGTCGATAAGGGTGCGCACGTCAAGGATTGCATCCTGATGTCCAACGCACATGTTTGCGAGGGCGCAGAGCTATACTGCGTCATTCTCGACAAGGATACCGTCGTGCGCCCAGGCGTGCGGCTCATCGGCACGCCGACGAATCCCATCATTATCAAGCGAGGAGAAATCGTATGAAAATCGCTGTGCTTGCATCCGAGGGCGCGCCCTACGTCAAATCCGGCGGTCTTGGCGATGTGATGGAGGCTCTTCCCTCCGCGCTTGCCAGGATTGAGGGCAACGAGGTGGTGCTGGTGCTGCCCTATTACAACAAAATCAAGTATTCCCCGCTCTACACTGTCGCAGAGCTCAGCACCTTCCATACCACGCTCGGCTGGCGGCAGCTCTACACCGGCGTGATGGAGCTGCAGGGCCGGACAGACGGCGTGCGCGTGATTTTCCTCGACAACGAGTACTACTTCGGCGGGCGGGACAGCACCATCTATGGCCACGGGGATGATTCCGAGCGCTACGCCTACTTCTCCAAGGCCGCGCTGGACGCGCTCGCGGCAATCGGCTTCATTCCCGATATCATCCAATGCAACGACTGGCAGACCGCGCTCGTGCCGGTGTACCTGAAATCCATCTACTGGGCGTCCTTCCCCAACACCAAGTGTATGTACACGATTCACAACATCGAGTATCAGGGCTGGGCGAGCGGCAGCTTCTACGGCGACGTATTGGGTCTGCCGTGGGATTTGCGCGGCACGCTCGATATGGGCGGCAGCGTAAACATGATGAAGGGCGCGATTGAGATGGCCGACCTCGTAACCACCGTGTCGGAGACCTACTCGCGCGAGCTGATGTACCCCTACTATGCCCACGGGCTGGACGGCGTGATTTCCTCCGCCGCGTGGAAGCTCACCGGCATCACCAACGGCATCGACGTGAACACCTTCAACCCCGAGACCGACCCCGCGCTGCCCGCGCATTACAATGCCGATACCTTCGTTTCCGGCAAGGCGGCGTGCAAGGCCGCTCTGCAGGAGGAGGTTGGGCTGCCGAACAGGCCGGATACCCCGCTGATGGTGATGGTCACGCGGCTGGCCGGGCACAAGGGGCTAGACTTATTGTGCTATATCGCGCGCACGCTGCTCAACGAGCACGATTGCCAGCTGATTATTCTCGGTACCGGGGAGGAGAAATTCGAGAATTTCTTCCGCGAGCTTGCCGCCGAATATCCCGACCGCGTCGCGGCGCAGATTACCTTCAACCTTGGCCTCGCCGCCCGGATGTATGCGGGCGCGGATATCTACCTGATGCCCTCTAAGAGCGAGCCCTGCGGCCTGAGCCAGATGAATGCCATGCACTACGGCACCGTGCCGGTTGTACACGCCACCGGCGGCCTGCGCGACACCGTCCCGCCCGCGGACGAGCGCGGTGAGGGCGGGCTGGGCTTCACCTTCCAGAGCTACAACGGCGAGGATTTCCTCTATGCTGTCACGCGCTGCCTGAACCTCTATCACAACGACCGCGAGGGCTTCCGCCGCTTGCAGCACACGGATATGTGCCAGGATTTCAGCTGGAATGTCCCTGCCGGGCGGTATATGGAGCTGTTCCGGAGGATGGTCAGTTCCTGACGCCGATTTGCTCAGCGCTTCCTTGATGCTTCCTTAAAAATTGGGCTGCCGTCCTCTTGGGCGGCAGCCTATTGTTATTATTGATACATCTGCATTCCCGGCGCGGCGGCGGCAGCGGCGCTGACCGCATACAATAGCTGCGCCACCTGCCCGCGCGTGAGCACATCGGCGGCATCGATTGCGAAGCCGTTTTCGTTCATCGCGGCGACGGAGGCGGCCGACCAATCATCCGATTTTCCCTCCGCCAGCGTCGTCACCGGCAGCTCCAGCGCCTTCATCACCATGGTGATGAATTCCCCCTTCGATACCGTTTTATCCTCTTGGAAGCATAGGCTGCCGCCGATCGTCTCGCCGATGAACAGACCGGTATTTTTCATCCACTCAGCGGCGAAGCGGTTCTCCGAGCCCTCGGTGTCGGAATACTGCGTCGAATCCGTGGGCTTGAGGATTGTAATGGTCACGGTCGCCTCGCGGCTGACATTCCCGGCGGGGTCGGTCGCGGTGTACGTGAAGGAATCGACGCCCACCTTATTCTTCTTAGGCGTGTAGGTGAAGGTTCCGTCCGCATTGAGCGTCACCGTGCCGCGCTTGGGCGCGCGGATGAGGGTGTAGGTCAGCGCCTCGCCCTCCGGGTCGGTGGCCTTCAGCGTGCCGGTGTTTTCCAGATTCTTATAGGTTTCGATGGCAGAATCCTCCGCCACAGGCGCTTCGTTCTTCTTGCCCCAAACGGAGATGGTCAGGCTTGCGCTGGGCGCAACGTAGCTTTCATAGATGGGCAGATAGGTCACCACCGCCTCGGTATCCAGCGGAGTTTCGCGCGGCACAAAGGTCATCTGCGTAATCTGCTCCGCCGTGAGAATATCCCCCGAGCGAAGCACGCGGCTGCCGAGCATCACCGTCCCGGCGGAGGCATCCGGCAGGCTCAGGATGCAGATTCCCTGCAGCGAATCCTCCGAAAAATCCGACTCGGTAAAGCAGTAAACGCTGTCGCTGTCCACCTCGGCGGCAAGCGCGCCGCACGGAAGCAGCAGGCAGGCCGCCGCAAAAAGGCACAGCAGTTTTTTTGTCATAAAAATTCCCTCCTAAAAATTGGTTCGCAGGTAGTATTTACCGCCGCGGGAAAATTTATGCACCGCAAAAAGGAAATTTCTGCTGTCCATTTGTCAATGATGTGAGACCGAAAAAAGGAAAGAGTTTGTTCATTAGAG
>JAJQFT010000062.1 GCA_021200975.1 Bacillota bacterium
AATACCGGATTGCCCGCTGTACAAAATCCACGGTGGAGTAGCTGCTGGCCTCCTTCTGCTGCGGGACGTATTTCAAAAAGCAGTAAGCCGGACAAGAATGACGCCCATCGGAGAAATTTCGGTTTCTCTGATGGGCTTTTTTTACTCAATATTTCTGTGGTACCGATTTCAGTATCTATCCTTCACTCGCTGTGTTCTGATTTTTTAGGCCGCTTCCCCATACGGCAAGCTCCGTGAGGATTGGAATCAGGGAGCGGACGGAATCTGTGATTTCATATTCCACACGGATGGGCACTTCCAGATACTCCGTCCTTTTGACAAGGCCGTCATCCTCCAGCTCTTTCAGGGACTTGGCCAGCATGGTATTGGAAATGCCGCCCATTTTCCGCTTCAGGTCATTGTACCTGGTGGGGCCGTCGCTGGACAGAGAGCATAAAATGGACATTTTCCATCTCCCGCCGATGGTATTCATCGCTTTTTGCAGGGGACACCCCACGGTGCAGGGGCAAATATGCTGGTTCGCCATTGCGATTTCCTCCTTATGTAGATAAGTTTTTTCGAACCTGCTCCATAAAAACTGCGTAGTTGACACAGGTGCCTTTCGTGCCTATAATTATAGCAGATATGGATTTAAGAGTAAAGCACTTTTTTGGAGTTGCTTGTAAATTTTAGCGAAAATTGGCAATCCAAAATGGAACATAAAGGAGCAAGAACAATGAACATTCAGGTTAGGTATTTTTCCCGGGGCGGCAACACAAAGAAGCTGGCAGACGCCATTGCAAAGGCGGCCGGCTGTAAGGCAGAGCCGATTCCCGTGCCGGTGGACGGCAACGCAGACATTCTGTTCCTGGGCGCATCGGTATACTGGGGCGGCATCAGTTCCCAGGTGAAGGACTATATCCAGGCGCTAGACAGGGACAAAATTGGCCGGGTCGTGGTATTCTCCACCTCCGCCCTGGCGGAGCGGGCCTTCCCGCAAATCCAGAAGAAGCTCCAGGAGAAGGGCATCCCCGTGGATGACAAAAATTTTTACTGCCGAGGGGAGTTCACTGCGCTCCACAAGGGCCGCCCCAATCAGGAGGACATGGACAATGCAGGCAAATTCACCGAAGAAATCATAAACAAGGAGTAAACGCATATGGCTGAGAATGAATTTAATCTGGAAAAATACCTGACCGGCGGCGTGGAGAATATCGTCAAAAGCGCTATCCGGGCTACATTGAAGAACCCCAGGGAAAGCGCTTTTATGGCCCGTTACGCCCTGTCCAGCCGGGAGGCCTCCAAAAGGCGTGCCGAATGGGAGGCAAAGGGGGAGCATATTCCGCCCTTCCTGATTGCCAGCATTACCAGCGCCTGCAATCTGCACTGCGCAGGCTGCTATGCCAGAGAAAACCACACCTGCTCCGACGAAACGGCCTACGCCCAGCTTTCCGCTGACGAGTGGGACGCCATTTTCCGGGAGGCCAGGGACTTGGGAATTGGATTTATCCTCCTGGCAGGCGGGGAACCGATGATGCGCCGGGACATTCTGGAAAAGGCGGCGGAGATCCCCGAAATTCTGTTCCCGGTTTTCACCAACGGCACCATGATGACCGACAGCTACATACAGCTTTTCGACAAGGCCCGGAATCTCGTCCCCGTATTCAGCATTGAGGGGGACGAAAAGAAAACCGATGAGCGCCGGGGCAGCGGCATTTACAAGAGTTTGATTCGAGCTATGGACAAAATCAGGGAGAACCACCTGATTTTCGGCGCCTCGGTGACGGTGACCACCTCCAATCTGAACGAAGTGGTTTCCGAGGACTTTCTCTCCGTCCTCCAGGAGCGGGGCTGCAAGGTCGTAATTTATGTGGAGTTCGTGCCGGTCACAGACGACAGCACCGAGCTGGCTCCCCAGGACGCAGAGCGTGAATTTTTGAGGAACAAGCTGGCCCAGATGCGGGAGCAGCACCCGGAGATGCTGTTCATCTCCTTCCCCGGCGATGAGAAAAGCTCCGGCGGATGCCTTGCGGCGGGGAGAGGCTTCTTCCACATCAATTCCCACGGCGGCGCAGAGCCATGTCCCTTCTCCCCCTATTCCGACATCAATGTACGGGACACCTCCCTGAAAGAAGCACTGCACTCCAGGCTGTTCACGGCTCTGCAGGATGGGGATGTGCTGATGGAGGATCACGCCGGAGGCTGCGTCCTGTTTGAGCGGAAAGACCAGGTGGAAAAGCTGCTTGCTATCGCCGATTTGTCCCCAGCTCTATAATTTTGTCCCCACCCTCGGAGGCTTTGTCCCCACCTACCATACCATTTTTCATTATCCTGATGGCGCAAAATCGCATAGGATGGATATCGCATCCACAGGTACTCCGGTGCTGTTCCATACTGTTTTAATGCGTAATCAAAAATCTGTTGCCTGTTCACTTGAATCCTCCATCAAGTTTGTATCTTTTACTTTCAATGTAAAAACGATCGTGACTTTTTTTCTTCCTTCAGGCTTGCCTCTGCACCCTCCTTGGAAGCGAACAGCCGATTCTCTCTGACCTTAATGCCACCGCCGCTGGAATGCCTTTACAAGAGTGAAGGGATTCCGGTATTCAGGGGATTACGACGCCTATGCCGTTCCAAACCAAAGCGGCTCATACAAGCAGATGGAAATCGGCCTGCACTCCTGCCTGGTCGAGTGTGATGTGAATGCTAAAATGGACTTGAGCCACTAAAGCAAAAATGACAATGAACATTTG
>JAJQFT010000045.1 GCA_021200975.1 Bacillota bacterium
TTTCATATTCATGGGGTCAGGCTCACACCTGACCCCAACATTTATTATAGAACCGGAAGCCGCCGTAGTGCCCGACCCGGTGCAGCGGCGCGAGCGGCGTGCGATAGGTAATGCCCTCCTCGCCGGCAAGCGCCTTTGCCGCGCCCGTAACGCCCCAGCGATCCCCGCCGTCGCGCAGGTAGGTAAAGCCCCGCTCGCGGTAGCGCGCGAGGACCGCGCGGATATATGCCTCGTCCGGCCCCCTTTGGTGGCGGGCAACCGCCGCGCGAAACGGCCCGGTATCCATAATCATGTGAATATGGCAATCTGCTTTCATAACTGCGTCCCCTCCGCCGCTATTATACCGCGGCCGCGGGCAAATTGCAAAGCTTTTGTGAACTTTCAAAAAAGTGCTTGCAATTACGCGTGGACTCTGCTAGAATATTGCGTAGCTTGCTACGTTTTTAGACGCAGCATCTACAAATCCGCACCGACTCCTGCGCCCTCACTGCGGCGCGGCAGGCGGTGCGCTACTGCGCAATAAGAAAGGAGAATTGTTTTGCATTACGGCCATGCCGTCCACCTTCTCCACCGCTGCACCGACCAAAGCATGAGCGCCATGCTCGAATCGATGGACTTAACCGCCGCGCAGGGGCATATCCTCGGCTTTCTCGCCCACCACAACGCGCCCTGCCAGCACGACATTGAAAAGGCCTTCCACCTGAGTCACCCCACCGTTTCGGGTCTGCTCAGCCGGCTGGAGAAAAAGGAATTCGTAGCGCTGCGCGGCGACGAGAGCGACCGCCGCCGCAAGCGCATCTATCTGCTTCCCAAGGGGCAGCAGTGCTTCGAGCGCATCGAGGAGCTGATTGAAGCCAACGAGCGCAAAATCATTCGCGGCTTTTCCGAGCAGGAGGCGCGGGACTTTTCCGCCTACCTCGAGCGAGCCATCGCGAATATGTGCGGCGAATGCCGCAGGAATAAAAAGGAGGAACCCCATTCATGAAAATAATCCGCAAACTGGCCGGCTGCGTCCGGGAATACTGGCTGTGGACGATTCTCGCGCCGGTGCTGATGATTGGCGAGGTGGCGATGGAGGTAACCATCCCCAAGCTGATTGCCGGCTTCGTAGACCACGGCATCGGCGGCGACGACATGGCCTTCGTGCTTCGCCAGGGCGGTCTGCTCGTGCTGTGCGCCTGTGCCTCGCTGTGCTTCGGCGCGGGGAGCTGCGTTATCGGCAACTACGCCTCGACCGGCTTCGCCAAAAACCTGCGCCACGACCTTTTCCACAAGGTGCAGGGCTTTTCCTTTGCCAATATCGATAAGTTTTCGACCTCCTCCATCGTCACGCGGATGACCACCGACATTCAGAACCTGCAGAACGCCTTCAATATGATGACCCGCATGGTCGTGCGCTGCGTGTTCACGATTGTGCTGGCCGTCTGCATGGCGATGACCATCAGCCCGCAGCTTTGCCTGGTGTACTGCGTGGTCATGCCGCTGCTGCTGTTTGTGCTGCTGTTCGTCGCCTCGCATGTGCACCCCATCTTCGAGCGGGTATTCCGCACCTACGACCGGCTCAACAACGTCGTGCAGGAGAATGTCCGCGGCGTAAGGGTGGTCAAATCCTTTGTGCGCGAGGAGGAAGAGGTCAAGAAATTCAACGGTGTGTCCGAACGCATTTACAAAGACTTCGTCAAGGCCGAGCGCATCCTCGCTATCAATAACCCCGTGATGCAGTTCTGCTCCTACACCTGCATTATCGTCATCTCGTGGATGGGCGCGCACCTGATTATCCAGTCCGGCAACAACGACGCCCTCGGCCTGACCACCGGCGAGCTGCTGAGCATGTTCACCTACTCCACCCAGATCCTGAGCGCGCTGATGATGGTATCGATGGTATTCGTGATGGTCGTGATGGCCACCGCCGCCGCCAAGCGCAGCGTGGAGATTCTGGACGAAAAAATCGACCTCGTCTCCCCCGCCGAGCCGGTTACCACGGTGCCCGACGGCAGCATCGACTTTGATAACGTGAGCTTCCGCTATTCCGAAACCGCGCCGCGCGATTCGCTGGAAAATGTGGACCTGCACATTCCCTCCGGCGCAACGGTGGGCATTCTCGGCGTGACCGGTGCCGGCAAATCCAGCCTTGTGCAGCTGATTGCGCGCCTGTACGACGCGACGCAGGGCACGGTCAGGGTCGGCGGCGTGGATGTGAAGGACTACGACCTCACCGTGCTGCGTGACAATGTCGCGATGGTTCTGCAAAAGAATGTGCTGTTCTCCGGCACAATCGCCGACAATCTGCGCTGGGGCGACCCCAACGCCACCGACGAAGAGCTTCGCCACGCCTGCCGCCTCGCCTGCGCGGATGAATTTATCCAGGCCTTCCCGGAGGGCTACAACACCTACATCGAGCAGGGCGGCTCGAATGTTTCCGGCGGCCAGCGCCAGCGGCTTTGCATCGCGCGGGCGCTGTTGAAGAAGCCGAAAATCCTGATTCTCGACGACTCCACCTCCGCCGTCGATACCCACACGGACGCAATGATTCGCCAGGCCTTCGCCAGCGAAATCCCCGACACCACCAAGCTCATTATCGCGCAGCGTGTCGCCTCCGTGGAAAACGCCGACACCATCGTGATTATCGAAAACGGCACCATCCTCGCGCAGGGTACGCACGACGAGCTGCTGAAAACCAGCGAGGCCTACCAAGAAATCTACAACTCGCAGAAGAAAGGAAGTGAGGACTGATGCCCCGCAGACCGCAAAAAATCGAATACGCCAAGAATCCCGCGCAAACGCTCGCGCGTCTGTTCTCCTATATGAAGGCCTACCTTCCGGTGCTGCTGCTGGTTGTGGTGTGCATCTTCATCACCACCATCGCCCAGATTCAGGCAAGCACCTCGCTCGAGCCGATTGTGGACGACTATATCACCCCCATGCTCAGCCAGGCTGCGCCGGATTACGGCCCGCTGCTGAAATTCCTCGTCCAGCTTGCCGTCATCTTCCTGATTGGCATTGCCTCCTCCTTCCTGTATAACTACCTGATGGTCACTGTCGGGCAGGGCGTACAGCGGAAAATCCGGGACGAAATGTTCGAGAAAATGCAGAAACCCCCCATCCGCTACTTCGACACCCACCCCTACGGCGACATTATGAGCCGCTACACCAACGACATCGACACTCTGCGCCAGATGATTTCCCAGTCCGTGCCGCAGTGCCTCAGCTCGATCGTCACCATCGTGATGGTATTCGGCAAGATGCTCCTTACCAGCCTGCCGCTTACCGGGGTCGTGGTGCTTACGCTAATCGTCATGCTGCTGGTTACCGGCAGCATCACCGGCCACTCCCGCCGCTTCTTCACCGGCCAGCAGCGCAGCCTCGGCGCGGTCAACAGCTTCGTGGAGGAAACGGTGCAGGGGCAGAAGGTCGTGAAGGTATTCAACCACGAGCCGCAGTCGAAGGAGAGCTTCGACGCGCTCAACGAGCAGCTGCGCGAGAATATGTTCAAGGCCAACGCCTATTCCGCCGTGGTCGGCCCGGTATCCAACAATCTGGGCTACGTCCAGTATGCCATCCTCGCGGTGGTCGGCGCGGTGCTGATTGCTTCCGGTTCCGGGCTGAAGACCGGCGCGCTGATGGGCTTCCTTGTGCTGTCGCGCAGCCTGAATATGCCCATCTCCAACGTCGCCAACCAGGTAAGCTCCATCGTGATGGCGCTCGCCGGCGCGGAGCGCATCTTCACCCTGATGGATGAGGCGCCCGAGGTGGACAACGGCTATGTGACCCTTGTCAACGCCCATGAGGCCGAGGACGGCACGCTCACCCCCTGTAAGGAGCGCACCGGCGTATGGGCATGGCGGCATCCGCACCAGGCGGACGGCACAGTGACCTACACCAAGGTGACTGGCGCCATCACCATGGACAGCGTGGACTTCGCCTACGAACCGGAGAAGCCCGTTCTGCACGATGTAACGCTCTACGCCAACCCCGGCCAGAAGCTCGCCTTCGTGGGCGCGACCGGCGCAGGCAAGACCACCATTACAAACCTCATCAACCGCTTCTACGACATTGCCGATGGCAAAATCCGCTACGACGGCATCAACATCAACAAAATCAAGAAGGACGACCTGCGCCGCAGTCTGGGCATCGTGCTGCAGGATACCAACCTCTTCACCGGCACGGTGATGGAAAATATCCGCTACGGCAAGCTCGACGCCTCCGACGAGGACTGCATCAATGCGGCAAAGCTTGCCAATGCCGACGACTTCATTACCCGGCTGCCCGAGGGCTACAGCACCATGCTCACCGGCAACGGCGCGAACCTGTCGCAGGGGCAGCGGCAGCTGATTGCCATCGCCCGCGCCGCGGTGGCCGACCCGCCCGTAATGATTCTCGACGAGGCGACCTCCTCCATCGATACCCGCACGGAGGCGCTGGTGCAGCGGGGCATGGACGCACTGATGCGCGGGCGGACGACCTTCGTGATTGCCCACCGGCTCAGCACTGTCATGAATTCCGACTGCATCATGGTCCTCGACCACGGCCGCATCATCGAGCGCGGCACGCACGAGCAGCTGATTGCCCAGCACGGCACCTACTACCAGCTCTATACCGGCGCGTTCGAGCTGGAATAAACGCGGCCTAAGTACAATAGAGCCGCCCCGGCATGGGGCGGCTCTTTATGCGTTCCGGCAGCTACGCCGGGCTCTGTATATGGCTGTGGATATGCTCCATAATGAGGCCCAGGGCAATTTTGTTCTTGCCGCCCTCGGGAACGATGATATCGGCGTAGCGCTTCGTCGGCTCCACATATTTCTCGTGCATGGGCTTCACCGTGGCGTGATACTGCTCAATCACCGATTCAATCGTGCGCCCGCGCTTGTTCACATCGCGCTTGATTCGCCGGCATACGCGGGTATCGGCGTCGGCATCCACGAAAATCTTCATATCCATCATGCTGCGCAGCTCCTCGTTCTCAAAAATCAGGATGCCCTCGACGATGATCACATCCTTCGGCTCGATGCGCAGCACTTCGTTGGTGCGATTATGGATGGTAAAGTCGTAAACCGGGCACTCCACCGCGCGGCCGTGGCGCAGCTCGTCGAGGTGGTAAATCATCAGGCTGGTATCGAAAGCGGCCGGCTCGTCATAATTGATTTTGCAGCGCTCCTCATAGGGCAAGTCGTCGCGCCGCTTGTAGTAGTTATCGTGGCTGAGCACGGTCACGCCGTCGCCGCAGCTGGCGACGATGTTGCGCATCAGCGTCGTCTTGCCGCTGCTCGTGCCGCCTGCAATACCAATCACATAGGAATACTTTTCCATACTCTGACCTCCTGAAAGGGTTTTTACCGAACCAGCCGCTCACAAAGGCGGTAAATCTGCGCTGTGCCAAGGCTGTTCTCCCAGCTCAGCGAGCCGGGGCCGGGGTTCAGCAGCCCCGCCGCGGCAAGCCGGCGGCGCGTTTCGCGGGCGGTGCCGCCGCCCCCGTCATAAAGGGGCAGGCTCTCGCCCAGAATGCGGCGTATAGGCGCGCTGGCGAAAGGAAAATGCGTGCAGCCAAGTACGAGCGCGTCGATTTTTCCGGCCAACGGCGCGAGGTAGGGTCTTAGCAGAGCCTCCGCCTCAGGCGAATCGCCCATCCCGCGCTCCACCAGCTCCACCAGCCCTGCGGGACTTACGGTCAAAATCCGGCAATCTCCGGCAAAATGCGCCTCAAGCGTGTGAAATTTTTCCTCCCGCAGGGTCGCCTGCGTCGCCATGACCGCCACCGTGCCATGTGGAAAGGCATCCACGGCCGGCTTGAGCGCGGGCTCGATGCCAATCACAATCTTCTGCGGGTAGGCCTCGCGCAGCTCGTTGATGGCGGCAGCCGTCGCGGTGTTGCAGGCAACCACGAGCGCCTTCGCGCCCGCGCCAAAGAGCCTGCGCGCCGCCGCCAGCGTAAGCGCGCGGATTTCGGCGGTGGGGCGAACGCCGTAGGGCGCGTTGGCGCTGTCGCCATAAAAGAGAAAATTTTCCCCGGGCAGCTCGCGCAGCAGGCAGCGCAGCACGCTCACGCCGCCCACGCCGGAATCAAATACCGCCACGGGCGCGGACAATTCGTCCATCCCCCTCACCATCTTTCTGTAGGAAGCTCGGAAAGTACGTGCAGGCGGCGTGCGGCCGCGACTGCATCCGCGTATTCCCCCAATGCAAGGGACGCCCTGAATCCATCGGCAGGAGCGGATCACACTTTCTTTTGCGCCGCAAAAGGCGGCTCAAGGCACCGCGGGCGATTTTTTCAGAGCTTTCCAAAACTATTTCGTGCCGAAAATGCGGTCGCCCGCGTCGCCGAGGCCGGGCACAATATAGGCGTTCTCGTTGAGATGATCGTCGAGCGCGGCAAGGTAGAGGTCCACGTCCGGGTGCGCCTCGGTGACGGCCTTCACGCCCTCCGGCGCGCCGATGATATTCATCATGATGATATGGCGGCAGCCGTGCTTTTTCAGGAAGTCAATCGCGGCGATGGCGCTGCCGCCGGTCGCGAGCATCGGGTCGACCACAAATACCTCGCGGTTTCCGATATCCTCGGGCAGCTTGCAGTAGTACTCTACCGGCAGGTGCGTCTCGGGGTCACGGTACAGGCCAATATGGCCGATTTTCGCAGAGGGAATCAGTGAAACCATGCTGTCCACCATGCCGAGCCCGGCACGCAGGATGGGCACAATGGCTAGCTTCTTGCCCGCCAGCTCCCGGCAGTGCGCCGGGCCGATGGGGGTTTGCACCTCCACCTCGCGGGTGGGCAGGCTGCGGGTGGCCTCATAGCACATCAGCCCGGCAATTTCGCCGACCAGCTCCCGGAATTCCTTAACCGGGGTATCCTTGCTGCGCAAGATGGAAAGCTTGTGGGCAATGAGGGGGTGATCGAGTACATGAACGGTTGACATAACATTTCTCTCCTTTGTTTGAACTCCATCTATGGAAAGCGCGGGATTGGCAGGCGCCGATTGCGCTTTGCTTTATCGGGCAAGGAGCTTAAAAGGCGGAGGAAGGCTTCGCACGCTCCCGCTCAGCCTTCTCCCGCTCGGCCTGCGACAGGCGCAGATAATTGGGGGTAAGCGCGGCGGCATCCGGCTGCACGCCCGCCGCAATCTGCGCGAGCGCGGCAAGCCCGACGCCCACAGCGCGCTGGTGCATCCGGTGCGCGGGCGGGAGAACAAGCGCAGGAACCGCCCCTTTCAGCGTATTATAGCACAAAATGCTCCCGTCGCCAACCAGAAAAACGGAATTTTCCGCGCTTTCCAGCTCTTTTTTCAGCTCCTCGAGCGCAATCGCGCGGTCAGGGCAGAGGCGCTCCAGCCGCCCTTGGTTTACATAAAATCGAGCATTGTACACCTGATTCCGCCGGGCATCCATGACCGCGCAGATTTCGCCCTGCGCAAGGCCAAGTCCGCGCGCCATGCTCTCGAGCGTCGAAACGCCGTAGAGCGGGAGCTGCCGCCCCCATGCGAAGCCCTTGGCGGCAGCCATGCCGATGCGCACACCAGTGAACGAGCCGGGGCCTGCGGCAACCGCGAGCGCCTCGACCTGCGCGGCAGACAGGTCGCATTGCTGCAATAGCTGCTCGGCCATGAGCAGGATCGTCCTGCTGTGCGTCAGGCCGGCATTCTGATAGCTCTCGCCGACCAGCTCTGCGTCGCGGAAAAGCGCGACCGAAGCCGCCTTCGCCGAGGTTTCGAGGCAAAGTAGATTCATAGCGCCCTCCCCTGCGGAAAAATCGAGATTTTTCGCGTATTGTCGTCCAAGCTTTCGATTTTTACAGCCGTCGCACCCGTGAGCGCAGCCGCGGCATTCTCGCTCCACTCCACGGCGCACACACCGCCGCGCGCGAGATAATCCTCCCAGCCAATCTCGAACAGCTCATCCTCGCTCGAGAGGCGGTATAAATCAAAGTGAAACAGCGGCAGGCGGCCGGTGAGGTATTCGTTTACGATGGTATAGGTCGGGCTTGTGACCGCCTCGGTGCAGCCAAGCCCGCGCGCCAGCCCGCGCGTAAAGGCCGTCTTTCCCGCGCCGAGGCCGCCATAGAAGGCGACAATGTCCCCGGCCGCGAGGGTCTCAGCAAGCCTCTGCCCCAGAAGCTCCGTCTGCTCCGGGGAGGATGTAAGATATTCCATAAAAATTCCTCAAATGGTTTCCGTCTTTTACGAATTTTGCAGTTTTTGCGCCTGGTCGGCGGTAGCGAGGGCGTCGATGATTTCGTCCAGATCGCCGTCCATCACCGCGTCGATTTTGTACAGCGTCAGACCGATGCGGTGGTCGGTCACGCGCCCCTGCGGGAAATTGTAGGTGCGGATGCGCTCGTTGCGCATCCCGGTGCCGACTTGGCTGCGGCGCATTCCGGTCACGGCGGAATCGAGCTTCTCCTGCTCGCGCTCATAGAGCTTGCTCGCGAGCATCCGCATACATTTCTCGCGGTTCTGCACCTGGCTGCGCTCCTCCTGGCAGGAAACCACGATGCCGCTGGGCTTATGAATCAGCCGCACCGCGGAGGAGGTCTTGTTGATATGCTGCCCGCCCGCGCCAGAGGAGCGGAACACCTGCATCTCAATGTCCTCCGGCCGGATTTCCACGCTGGCCACCTCCATCTCGGGCAGAACCGCGACGGTCGCGGTGGAGGTATGCACCCGGCCGCCGGACTCCGTCTCCGGCACACGCTGCACGCGGTGCACGCCGGACTCGTACTTCAGCCGGGAGAAGGCGCCGCGTCCGCAGACGGCGAAATCCGCCTCCTTCACGCCGCCGAGCTCGGTTTCCTGCACGTTCATGAGCTCTATCGTCCAGCCCCGGCGCGCGGCATACATGGAATACATCCGGTAGAGCGAGTGGGCAAAGAGCGCGCTCTCCTCGCCGCCCACGCCGCCGCGGATTTCAACAATCACGTTCTTCTCGTCGTTCGGATCCTTGGGCAGGAGCAGAATTTGCAGCTGGCGGTAAAGCTGCTCGCTCTGCTCCTTGGCCGCGGCGTAGGTCTCGCGGCAGAATTCGCGCATTTCCGGGTCGGCGGCAAGCTCCTTGGCCTCGTCCATCTCGCGCAGGGCAGCGGTATAGGCGGCGTGCGCCTCCACGATCGGTTCCAGCTCCGCTTTTTCGCGCAGGAGCTTCGCCGCCCGGGCAGGGTCGGCATAAAAATCCGGCTGCTCTGCGCGCGCGCAGAGCTCCTCATAGTGGGAAACGACGGCGGTCAATTTTTCAAGCATGGGTCTACTCCTTTGGAAATGGATGCGCGCCGCGCAGGCGGCATTTTTTTCCTTTGCATTATATCAGCAAAAACGGGAAAAGTAAAGCGGAATCGGAAAGGAGTTGGGATTTTTGCGGCGAGTGCTGGCAATTTTGGCGATTTTGGGTCTGCTGGTCTTCCCGGTGCGGGCGGAAGACCGCGGCTGTGTCGCGCTGACCTTTGACGACGGCCCCTCCGGCCGCTTCACGCTGCGCCTGCTTGAGGGGCTGCGCTCGCGCGGCGTGAAGGCGACCTTCCTGCTGTGCGGCTACCGCATTGAGGACTACCCCAGCTCCGCGCAGGCCATCCTCGACGGCGGGCACGAGGTGGGCATCCACGGCTACTCCCACCGGGACATGGGCAGAATGTCCTATTCCGACGTAGCCTTGGAAATTTCCCAAACGCTCGCGCTGCTGCCCGGGCAGGAGATTCGCTTCTTCCGCCCGCCGGGTGGGGTGGTAACGCCCGCGATTGAGCAGGCCGCCCGCGACAGCGGCCTCGCGATCCTGCACTGGTCGCTCGACCCAAAGGATTGGGCCTGCGACGACGCCGGCACAATCGTGCGCCGTGTGGTGGAGCAGGCAAAGAACGGCGACGTCATTCTGCTGCACGACATGACGGATTCCTCCGTGGATGCCGCGCTGGAAATCGTGGACTGCCTGCTCGCGCGCGGCTTTTGCTTCCTCACCGCCTCGGAGCTGGCGCGGGCCAATGGCATTATGCCCCAGCCCGGGCGGGAATATCACGCGCTGGGGCAGTAGAGCAGAAAACGGGCAGGCGTTTCCGCCTGCCCGAGATTTCTTACTGTGCGCCCAGCGCCTGCAATTCGGCCTGCACGGATGCCTCGCAGCTGCGCATGGCGAGGATGGTTTTCTCCATCAGCTCCTCCAGCGGCCAGCCCAGCCGCTCCGCCCCAGCGGAAATCACATCCCGGGAGCATCCGGCGGCAAATTTTTTATCCTTGAACTTCTTCTTCAGCGAGCTGACCTCCAAATCCGACACGCTTTTCGACGGGCGCATCCGCGCCGCCGCGCCAATCAGGCCGGTCAGCTCATCCGCCGCGAAAAGCACTTTTTCCATCGGATGCACCGGCTCGACATCGCCGCACAGCCCATAGCCGTGCGAGCAAACGGCGCGCACCATCGCCTCGCTTGCACCGATTTCGGCCAGAAGCGCGGGAGCCTTGCGGCAATGCTGCTCGGGATACATTTCAAAATCGACATCGTGCAGCAGCCCGCACAAGCCCCAGAAATCCTCATCCGCGCCGAAGCCCAGCTCGCGCGCGTACCAGCGCATAACGCCCTCGACTGTGAGCGCATGCTGGAGGTGGAAGGGCTGCCGGTTGTATTTTTGCAGCAGGGCAAGCGCCTGCTCCCTACCGACTTCCATAGAGCGCCTCTTACTTCTTCGCGCTCAGGTAGGCATCGATAGCCTCCGCGCCCTTCTTGCCCGCGCCCATCGCGAGGATGACGGTGGCCGCACCGGTCACGGCGTCGCCGCCCGCGAACACACCCTCACGGGTGGTCATGGCGTTCTCATCGACAATCAGGCCGCCCTTGCGGGTGGTTTCGAGGCCGGGGGTGGTGGAGCGAATCAGGGGGTTCGGGCTGGTGCCGAGCGCCATAATCACGGTATCGACCTCCAGCTCAAATTCGCTGCCGGGAATCTCCACCGGGCGGCGGCGGCCGGAGGCATCGGGCTCGCCGAGCTCCATGCGGATGCAGCGGATGGCGCGCACGCTGCCATTCTCGTCTCCGAGGATTTCCACGGGGTTGCACAGCGTCAGGAAGGTGATTCCCTCCTCTTTCGCGTGGTGCTGCTCCTCCTTCCGGGCGGGCATCTCAGCCTCGCCGCGGCGATAGACAATATAGACCTTCTCCGCGCCCAGACGCATCGCGCAGCGCGCGCCGTCCATCGCGACGTTGCCGCCGCCGACGACCGCGACCGCCTTGCTGTGAAGGATCGGGGTATCGGCCTGCTCCAGATAGGCCTTCATCAGGTTCGTACGGGTGAGGTATTCGTTGGCGGAAAGCACGCCCTTCAGGCTCTCGCCGGGGATGTGCATGAACATGGGCAGGCCGGCGCCCGAGCCGACAAACACCGCCTTGTAGCCCATCTCGAACAGCTCGTCAATCGTGAGGACGCGGCCGATGACCATATTGGTCATCACCTTCACGCCCTGCGCCTCGAGCTTTTTGACCTCGTTGGCAACAATCGACTTGGGCAGGCGGAACTCGGGGATCCCGTAAACCAGCACGCCGCCGGCGGTGTGCAGCGCCTCAAAGACGGTAACCTCGTAGCCCTTCTTCGCCAGATCGCTCGCGCAGGTCAGGCCCGCGGGACCGGAGCCGACGACCGCGACCATGATACCGTTGGACGCCGCCTTCTGCGGCATGGCGTTGACATTCTCGCGGTACCAGTCGGCCACGAAGCGCTCGAGGCGGCCAATCGCGACCGGCTCGCCCTTGACGCCGCGCACACACTTGCTCTCGCACTGCGATTCCTGCGGGCAAACGCGGCCGGACAGGGCAGGCAGCGCGTTGGTGGAGGTAATAATCTCATAGGCGGCCTTGAAGTCGCCCTCGGCAACCTTGCGGATAAATTCGGGGATACGCACATTGACGGGGCAGCCCTCAACGCACTTGGGGTTCTTGCAGTGCAGGCAGCGGCCGGCCTCCTCGATTGCCATCTCGGGGGTGTAGCCCAGTGCGACCTCCTCAAAATTACGGGCGCGAACAAGCGCGTCCTGCTCCGGCATCGGCGTTTTGGTCAGAGTCATATTCGCCATAATCATCGTCCTCCTTACTGAATCAGCGCCTTGCCCATCGCTTCGATGCGGCAGGTATGGGATTTACTTACCTCGGCCTCACGGTCGCGGTAGATGGTATTGCGGCTCATCAGCTCGGCAAAATCGACCTTGTAGCCATCAAACTCCGGCCCATCGACGCAGGCAAACTTTGTTTCGCCGCCGACGGTTACGCGGCAGCCGCCGCACATACCGGTGCCGTCGACCATGATCGGGTTCAGGCTCACGGTGCACGGCACGCCAAAGGGCTCGGCCGTCTTGCAGACGAATTTCATCATGGGCACGGGCCCGATGGCAAGCACCTCATCGTATTGGATGCCGCTTTCGAGAAGCTGCTGGAGCTTGACAGTGCCGAAGCCCTTCTCGCCGTAGGAGCCGTCGTCGGTCATCATGTACAGGTGGTCGCAGGCGGCCTTAAACTCCTCTTCCAGAATCACGAGGTCCTTATTGCGGAAGCCAACAATCACGTCTACCTGAGCGCCGGCCTCCTTGAAGCCGACCGCCGCGGGCAGAGCAATGGCGCAGCCGACGCCGCCGCCGACCACGCACACGCGCTTCTTGCCCTCGACATCCGTGGGCTTGCCAAGCGGGCCGACAAAGTCCTGAATATAGTCGCCAACATTCAGCGCGGCGAGGGCATTGGTGGAGAAACCAACCTTTTGCAGGATGATGGCCACCGTGCCCTTCTCCCGGTCATAGCCCGCGATGGTAAGCGGAACGCGCTCGCCCATCTCATCGATGCGGAAGATGATGAACTGCCCGGCCTTCGCCTTTTTGGCGACAAAGGGAGCCTCTACCTCCATGTAGGTAACGGTAGGGTTCAGCTCTTTTTTTGCGACAATTTTATACATAGTCCTTTCCGTCCTTTTTACAGAATTTCTGCCTACTATTATAGCACAATGTGGGGATTTGTCAAAAAATATTTTTGGGAAGCAGGGAATAAATCGGCAGGAGCGGACTAAGCTCACCTTTGCGCCGCAAAAGCTTTGGAAAATCCGGGCTTTCCTCTGCATTTTTCGCCCGGATTGGGGGTATTTGCGCAAAAAAATCCGCCGCGGTGGAGCGCGGCGGATTTTCGGGGGCAAAATTGGCCTGTCCTTACAGAACCTTCGCCAGAAAATCCTGCAATCTCGGGCTTTGGGGGTGGTTAAAAATCTCGTCGGGCGTGCCCTCCTCAATCAGCTTCCCCTGCGCAAGGAAGAGGATGCTGCTGCCCACCTCGCGGGCAAAGCCCATCTCATGGGTCACGACGACCATCGTCATGCCGCTCTCGGCCAGCTCCTTCATGACATCGAGCACCTCGCCAACCATCTCAGGGTCGAGCGCGGAGGTCGGCTCGTCGAAGAGCATCACGTCCGGGCTCATGCACAGCGCGCGCACGATGGCGACACGCTGTTTCTGCCCGCCCGAGAGCTGGCTCGGGTAAGCGCCCGCGCGGTCGGCAAGCCCCACGCGCGCAAGCAGCTCCATCGCCTGCGCTTCGGCCTCCGCCCTCGGCACTTTCTTGACGATGGTGGGCGCGAGCGTCATATTCTCCAGCACCGTCATGTGCGGAAAGAGGTTGAAATGCTGGAAAACCATGCCCATCTTCTGGCGGTGCAGGTCGAGGTCGAGCTTCTTGCCGCTGCTGTCCTTTTTCTTGGTAATGTCTGTTCCCTCGACGGTAATCGTGCCGGAGGTGGGCATTTCGAGCAGGTTCAGGCTGCGCAGGAAGGTGGATTTGCCGCCGCCGGAGGGGCCGATGACCACAATCACCTCGCCCTTGTGGATATCCACGCTCACACCGTCGAGCGCCTTGATTTTATCGCCCTTGAAATATTTTTTCAAATCCTTTACCGAAATCAGAATATCAGTCGTCATGGTGCAGGCTCCTTTCGTAAACGGCGATAATCTTGCTGAGGGTGAAGGTCACGACAAAGTAGATTACGCCGCAGATGAACAGCGGCTCGATGGTCAGGTATGTGCTGCCATTGATGAGCTTATACTGCGTCATCAAATCGCCCACGAAGAAGGTCGAGGCCAGGCTTGTTTCCTTGATGACCGAAACGAACTCGTTGCACAGTGCGGGGATGATATTCTTGATTGCCTGCGGCAGGACAATCCGAAGCATCGTCTGGCTGCCGCTCATACCGAGGCTACGCGCGGCCTCGGTCTGGCCCTTGTCCACCGCCTGAATGCCAGAGCGGATAATCTCGGCAACATAGGCGGAGGAATTGATAATCATCGCGATGCAGACCCACATCACCTGCCGGTCGGTAGAGCTGAGCCCGAGCTGATCCTTCAGCAGGCTATTGAGCCCCGGCAGCAGCTGCGGCAGCACGAAAACGAGCAGGTACAGCTGCAGCAGCAGCGGCGTGCCGCGGATAATTTCGATAAAGGCCGTCGCCAGCCAGCGCAGCGGCGCGAACTTGCTCAGCTTCATCACGGAGATGACCGAGCCGAGCAGGGAGCTGAAAAGCACCGTCACCGCCGATAACAGCAGCGTGCAGCTCAGGCCGGTAATCAGGAACATCTGCCAGTTGTTGACCCAGATATACCAAATGTTTTTAAGAATTGTCAGGATATCCAAAGCGTTTCCTCCCTAAGCGCAGAAACCTTCCGGGGAGGGGCGTCCTCCCCGGAAGAAAATTTCCAATTGCCTGCTCCAGCTTACTCTTCCGCCGCAAGCGTTTCCTCTTCGATGGTGATTTCCTCGGCGGTCTCCAGACCGGCAAGCTCCTGCGCATAGGCATACATCTCGCCGTAGATGCCGGCGGCATAGGCCTTCGCAAGCGCCTCGTTCACTGCGTCGAGCAGGTCGGTTTCGCCCTTGGTGATGAGGATTACGTTATTCTCGGCCTCCTCGCTCACCTCAAACTGCTCCTCCATAATCGCAAGGCCGGAGTTGGAGGCCATGATCGCCGTGGCGTTGCCCTTGGCCACGCAGAGCGCTTCGATTTCGCCATTCTGGAGCATCAGCACGCCGGTGCCAAGGTCGGCCACGGTGACGGGGTTGGCGTCGGGGATCTGCGCGGTCAGCAGGTTCATCTGCAGCGAGGCCACCTGCGCGCCCACATCCAAGCCCGCGAGGTCGGCAAAGCTGGTATATTTCTCGGCGTTCGACTCGAGCACAAGAATCACCTGCTCGGTTTCATTCTCGCCCGCGTAGTAGTAGTCGGAGAGCTCATACTGCTCCGCGCGCTCCGGGGTAACGGAGAAGCCGGAGATAGCCATCGGGACATTGGCGGTATACACCGCGGTCTGGCAGGTTTCAAATCCCATCGCCTGAATCTCCAGCTCCACGCCGAAGTAATAGGCAAGGTACTGCGCCAGCATCGGGTCGAAGCCAACGTACTGATCCTGGCCGCTCTTGGAGGTGTCCACGAATTCCATCGGAGCAAAATCGGGCGAGAGCGCGACGGTCAGCACGCCGGATTCTAGGATCTCGGCAAGCGCGCCGGTGGCATCGTCGAAGGTGCCCGGGGTGATATCCG
This sequence comes from Bacillota bacterium, assembly GCA_021200975.1. Lineage (GTDB taxonomy): Bacteria > Bacillota > Clostridia > Oscillospirales > Oscillospiraceae > Faecousia. Next base: position 15,524 of record JAJQFT010000045.1, read on the forward strand.
CCCAGAAGGAGGATACGTCAAAATCATCCTCATCGGTGTCGCTGCCGCTGCCGGAGCAGCCGGCGAACATTCCCAGCGCCGTCACAGCGGCAAGAAGCAGAGCAATCCATTTTTTCATCTTTTCCAAATCTCCTTATTTTTTCATGATCCCGCCGCAGCGGGTTTACGAACTGCATTATAATATGAATAATATACAAAGTCAATTGGGAAGAAATCCAAAAATCCGAAGTATATTCGAGTGTTTCCCGGTAAAACCGCCAAAAACGGTTTTTTGGAATGAATAAATGAATTTTTATACTGCATAACTGATTGAAAAATTTGGAATATACGGCGCATACCGCCCGTTGGTGGCGCGGCGGGTCGCGCATATTTTTCCATGGCGGGACATACATATTTTCCACAACCATTCTTAGGAGGCTGGCTATGGAAAATCTCTATTCTCGGCTTGCCGCGCGAACCGGCGGCAACATCTATGTGGGCGTGGTGGGGCCGGTGCGCACGGGGAAATCCACGCTCATCAAGCGCATCATGGAGCAGCTCGTAATCCCCAACATCGCCGATTCCTACAAGGCGCAGCGCGCCACCGACGAGCTACCCCAGAGCGGCTCAGGCAAGACCATCATGACCTCCGAGCCAAAATTCGTGCCCGAGCAGGCGGTGGAAATCTCACCGGACGGAACGGCGCGCCTGCGCGTTCGAATGATCGACTCGGTCGGCTACATGGTCGCGGGCGCGGTGGGGGCGCAGGAGGACGGCGTGCCGCGCATGGTCACGACCCCATGGTTTGACGAGCCGATCCCCATGACCGAGGCCGCCGAGCTGGGCACCAAGAAGGTGATGGAGGAGCACTGTACCGTGGGCATCGTGGTGACGACCGATGGAACCATCACCGACATCCCGCGCGAGGATTACGAGCAGGCCGAGGCGCGCGCCATCCGGGATATGCAGCGCACCGGCAAGCCCTACCTTGTCATCATCAACTCGCGCACCCCCGGCGCGGAGGCCGCCCGCGCCGTGCAGGCACGGCTGCACGAGAATTTCGGCGTGGACGCGCCCATCGCCGACTGCCAGAGCCTAACTGCCGAGGATATTGCCGACCTTCTGAAGGATCTTCTCTACGCCTTCCCCATGCAGGAAATGCGGGTATACCTCCCCCGCTGGATGGACGCGCTGGAGCCTGAGCACCCGGTGAAAAGCGCGCTGTACGAAAAGCTTCTGGAATGCGGCGAAAAAATTTCCGCCCTGTCGCAGGCGGAGGAGTCGCTGGCCGGGCTGGACAGTCTGCCGGAAATCCTCTCGCGGCGGCTGCGCGGCATTGACCTCGGCACCGGCACGGTGGAGCTGGAGCTGACGCTGCCGGAGGCGCTGTTCTATGAGATTCTCTCCGCCCGGGCGGGGATCCCGGTGCACGGCGATGGGGAGCTATTGCAGCTACTCACCGAGCTGAGCGCGGTCAAAAAGGAATACGACAAGATTTCCGACGCGCTCTCCTCCGCCCGCGCGACCGGCTACGGCGTGGTGATGCCGACCGCCGAGGAAATGACGCTGCAAACGCCGGAGCTGCTGAAGAAAAACGGCTCCTACGGTGTGAAGCTCAAGGCCGGCGCGCCCAGCATCCATATGATTCGCGTGGATATCGACACAGAGATTTCCCCGATGGTCGGCTCCGAGCAGCAGAGCCAAGACCTTGTGACCTTCCTGACCTCCGAGGAGCCGGAAAAGCTCTGGCAGACGAATATCTTCGGAAAATCCGTCTACGACCTGATTCGCGAGGGGCTGACCGCCAAGGTGGTGCGGATGCCCGAGAATGTGCGTGAGAAGTTCCGTGGTTCGCTCAGCCGCATCGTCAACGAGGGCGCTGCGGGTCTGATCTGTATCCTGTTCTAGCAAAGCGCCGAATCCATCGCCCGCAGCGTCCTGCCGCTTCGTTTTCCTAAAAAAGCCCTGCCGAATGGGCGGTGCGCGTAGAACCGTTTTATTTACTACAATGTCATGAAGATAGACGCACGGAGCCGCAAGCGCTGCGCCTCTTGTCATTGCACAGCAATGGGAAAAGGGCCTGTTGCAAAATGGGCCTGTGAAAAAAAGCATCGGCTAGCCCCGAAAGGGGTTTGGCCGATGCGCCTTTTTGCGGTAGAATTAAACTGCAATGAAAAATCCAAGACCGCATAAGCAGTATGGCGTATACAGCGGGAATAATCAACTGGTGCTTGTACGGAATAGTGAAATTTTATTTCCAGAGGATGCACCCGTCCGGCTGACCAGCGCCCAGCCTGAGGAACTGGATTACAGGAAACTATACAAGGAAACCCGAAATTGTCGAAAAATGTCGATGAAAAGTGCTTGCATTTGGCCAA